>NZ_JBMDJI010000014.1:0-120989 GCF_057809115.1 Pseudomonas sp. FG47 | reverse complement strand
CCGGCGAAGCGCCGCGCGGGCGGCGCTCGATCTGCTAGGCGCTGAATGCCTAACGACGGACACCTCTCACCACAAACGCAACCTCCAGACAAACACCTCTCACGCCAACACGACCCCAGCCCCCCCCCCATCACCCCAATCCCCTCCTCCCCCGCCGGCCAAGCCAACGCATCACCACCGGCACCCGCAACACCATCAACACCCCGCCCACCGCCGCATAAATCGCCCACTCGCGTATATCCGAACGCACAATCCACAAAAAATGCAGCAACCCCAACCCCAAAATCACATACACCAGCTTGTGCAGCTTCTTCCACCGCGCACCCAAGCGCTTCTGGCTATAGCGGTTGGAGGTGGCCGCCAAAACCAGCAACCCAAAAAAGCCCAGCGCCCCCACAATAATGTAAGGCCGCTTGCGCAACTCCACCCCGAACTGCCCCCAGTCCAGCCCCAGGATGAACACCAGGTAAGCCATCAAGTGCAGCACTATATAAGCAAAGCACCACAACCCCAGCTGCCGCCGCACCACGATCCACCCCGACCAGCCACTGATCCGCTGCAGCGGCGTCATGCTCAAGGTGATCAACAAGAACACCAACGCTCCCAGGCCTAGACGGTCCATGAGGACTTTTCCCGGATCCGGATCAAGCAAACCCGTCAACGCCTCATACAACCACCAGGCAGGAAACAGGCAACCTGCAATGAAAATGCCCAGGCGAAACCAGGGATAGCGCATCAGTAGTTTTTCCGTAGATCCAGCCCGCTATATAAAGAAGCCACCTCATCGGCATAGCCATTGAACATCAATGTATCGCGCACATTCGGACTGAACAGCCCACTGGGCAAACGCCGCTCCCGCGCCTGGGTCCAGCGCGGGTGATCCACCGTCGGATTGACGTTGGCATAGAAGCCATACTCCTCCGGCGCCAGCCCTTGCCAGGTGGTATGCGGCTGCTGCGCCACCAGGCTGATGCGCACGATGGACTTGATGCTCTTGAAGCCATACTTCCACGGCACCACCAGCCTTAGCGGCGCGCCGTTCTGGTTGGCCAGTTCACGGCCATACATGCCCACCGCCAGGATCGCCAGCGGATTCATCGCTTCATCCAGGCGCAGCCCTTCCACATAGGGCCAGTTGATCAGGGCGAAACCGGAACGTTGACCCGGCATATGCTGCGAATCCTGCAGAGTTTCGAAGCGGATGTAGCGTGCCTTCGAAGTCGGTTCCACCTGCTTGAGCACCTCGGCCAACGGAAACCCCAACCACGGAATGACCATCGACCAGGCCTCGACGCAGCGCAGCCGGTAGATGCGCTCTTCGAGCTGGTAGGGCTTGATGAAATCTTCCAACGCATAGCGACCGGGCTTGGCCACTTCACCATCGACCACCAGACTCCACGGCTCGGTCTTGAGGCTGCCGGCATTGGCCGCCGGATCGCCCTTGTCAGGCCCGAACTCATAGAAGTTGTTGTAGTGGGTGGCATCCTTGAATGGCGTGATCGCCTCGCCGCTGACCGTCACCGCCTGCCAACGGGCACTGGCGAGCTTGTCGCTGAACCAACCTGGGGCATTCCCTGCCTCGACGTCGGCGTAGCGGGACATCTCTGCCCCCAGGCTCAAGCGTGGCAATCCGCCCAGGGCGATACCCGCCAGGCCAGCACCCAGCAACGAGCGACGAGAGAGGTAGAGATGTTCGGGGGTGATCTCCGATGCTTTGCAGTCGGACGATCGGGGAAGCTTGATGAGCATGGCGGCTCCATAGCACGGGCAACTGATGTACACGTAAGACTATGGAGCCGGCAGGTTATTCCGCGATTAAATCCTTGTCAGGATTTGCGACGGCGTGCCCGCAACAGGAACTGGATCGGCCCCGATGCAGCATAGGCCAGGAAGATCAGCAACAGGATGCGCGGTGGATCGCTGAACACCACGGCGAACACCAGCACCACCGCGAGGATCGCGACGAAAGGCACGCGGCCCTTGAGGTCGAGCTCCTTGAAGCTGTTGTACTTGATGTTGCTGACCATCAGCATGCCCGCGGCAGCAACCAGCAGCGCCACCAGGAACGACAGCTTGGAGCCCTGGATGCCGTAGTCGCTGAATGCCCACACGGTACCCGCCACCACGCCTGCCGCAGCCGGGCTGGCCAGGCCGATGAAGTAGCGCTTGTCGGCGGTGCCGACCTGGGTGTTGAAACGCGCCAGGCGCAGTGCCGCACCGGCTACATAAATGAAGGCGACCATCCAGCCGACCTTGCCCATGTCCCCCAGCGCCCAACCGAATGCCAGCAAGGCCGGAGCCACGCCGAAGGCGACCATGTCCGACAGCGAGTCGTACTCGGCGCCGAATGCACTTTGCGTGTTGGTCATGCGCGCCACGCGGCCATCGAGACCGTCGAGGACCATGGCGACGAAGATGGCGATGGCGGCGAAGGCGAAATACTTGCTCGCCTCGCGCGGGTCGCCGGCACTCAGGGCGCTCTGCGCGCTCATCGAGCTGATGATGGAATAGAAGCCGGCGAACAGGTTCGCGGTAGTGAACAGGTTGGGCAGCAGGTAGATGCCGCGGTGACGGACCTTGCGCCCTTCGGCGTCATGACCTTCTTCAACGTGCTCATCGACAGGTAGCAGGCTTTCGGCGTCGGAGGGCTTGTTCGGCTCTTCGGGACGTTCGCTCATGAAAAGTACCTTGCAACAGTGTGGAATATGTTCGACATGGGCCCGCGAAACAGGTTCTGACGGCGAGCCACTGGTCGCTTTATACCAGAAGCTGGCCGCGCAAACGAAAAAACGCGGCCGAAGCCGCGTTTTTCATCTATCGAGCCAGACCTTAGTTCTTGGTCTTGTCGACGATCTTGTTGGCCGAAATCCACGGCATCATCGAACGCAGTTGCTCGCCGATGATCTCGATGCCGTGGGCGGCGTTGTTGCGACGCTTGGCGGTCATCGAAGGATAGTTGGTGGCGCCTTCGCTGATGAACATCTTCGCGTATTCGCCGTCCTGGATGCGCTTCAGAGCATTGCGCATGGCCTTGCGGGATTCTTCGTTGATGACTTCAGGGCCGGTGACGTACTCACCGTACTCGGCGTTGTTGGAGATCGAGTAGTTCATGTTGGCGATACCGCCTTCGTACATGAGGTCGACGATCAGCTTCAGCTCGTGCAAGCACTCGAAGTAGGCCATCTCTGGGGCGTAGCCCGCCTCGACCAGGGTTTCGAAACCGGCCTTGACCAGCTCGACGGTACCGCCGCAGAGCACGGCCTGCTCACCGAACAGGTCGGTTTCGGTCTCGTCCTTGAAGGTGGTTTCGATGATGCCGGTACGGCCGCCACCGACGCCAGCGGCGTACGACAGGGCGACGTTCTTGGCGTTGCCCGAGGCGTCCTGGTAGATGGCGATCAGGTCAGGGATGCCGCCACCCTTGACGAACTCGGAGCGCACGGTGTGGCCCGGGGCCTTCGGCGCGATCATGATCACGTCGAGGTCGGCGCGCGGCACGACCTGGTTGTAGTGGATCGAGAAGCCGTGGGAGAAGGCCAGGGTGGCGCCCTTCTTGATGTTCGGCTCGATCTCGTTCTTGTACAGCTGGCCCTGGAACTCGTCCGGGGTCAGGATCATGACCAGGTCGGCGGCAGCGACGGCGCTGGCCACGTCGGCCACTTTCAGGCCGTGGGCTTCAGCCTTGGCAACGGTAGCCGAACCTTTACGCAGACCGACGGTAACGTCCACACCAGAGTCCTTCAGGTTGCACGCCTGGGCGTGGCCTTGGGAGCCGTAGCCGATGATGGCGACTTTCTTGCCCTGGATGATGGAAAGGTCGCAGTCTTTATCGTAGAAAACTTTCATGAAACACCCCTGTTATATCTCGGCCCCAGTGGAGCCATCGCTAATTTTTGAAGTTAGATGCTGAGCACTTTGTCGCCACGGGCAATGCCGGTGACTCCACTGCGCACGGTTTCGAGAATCGATGCGGTACCGATGGCCTGGATGAAGCTGTCCAGTTTGTCGCTGGTGCCGCTCAGTTGCACGGTGTACACGCTGGCGGTCACATCGACGATCTGGCCACGGAAAATATCCGTGGTGCGCTTGATCTCGGCCCGCTGGGCGCCGGTGGCCTTGACCTTGACCAACATCAGTTCACGCTCGATGTGAGCGCTTTCCGAGAGGTCGACAAGCTTGACCACTTCGACCAGCTTGTTGAGGTTCTTGGTGATCTGTTCGATCACCTCGTCATGGCCAACGGTGGTCAGCGTCAGACGCGACAGGGTCGGGTCTTCGGTCGGGGCCACGGTCAGGCTTTCAATGTTGTAGTTGCGCTGGGAGAACAGGCCGACCACGCGAGACAAGGCACCGGGTTCGTTTTCCAGCAGCAGGGAAATGATATGCCGCATATCAGGTACGCTCCGTCTTGCTCAGCCACATGTCACGCATCGAGCCATCCTTGATCTGCATCGGATAGACGTGCTCGGTACGGTCGACCGCGATATCGATGAACACCAGGCGATCCTTCATCGCGAAGGCTTCCTCGAGCTTGGGCTTGAGGTCCTTCAGGCTGGTGATGCGGATACCCACATGGCCATAGGCCTCGGCCAGCTTGACGAAGTCCGGCAGCGACTCGACATAGGAGTGCGAGTGGCGGCCGTTGTAGGCCATGTCCTGCCATTGGCGGACCATGCCCAACACACCGTTGTTCAGGTTGACGATCTTCACCGGCAAGCCGTACTGCATGCAGGTGGACAGCTCCTGGATGTTCATCTGGATGCTGCCTTCACCGGTCACGCAGGCCACGTCCTGGTCGGGGAAGTTGAGCTTGATGCCCATGGCCGCCGGGAAACCGAAGCCCATGGTGCCCAGGCCACCGGAGTTGATCCAGCGGTTGGGTTTGTTGAAGCGGTAGTACTGCGCCGCGAACATCTGGTGCTGGCCAACGTCGGAGGTGACAAAGGCATCGCCCTTGGTCACTTCGCACAGGGTCTCGATGACCTGTTGCGGCTTGATGATGTTGCCGTCGCCCTTGTCGTAGGGGAACAGCTCGCCATCGCCACGCCATTCGTCGATCTGCTTCCACCAGGCATCCAGCGCTGCCTTGTCGGGCTGTTCGCCGATTTCCTTGAGGATGCCGAGCATTTCGCTGAGCACGCTCTCGACCGGGCCGACGATCGGCACGTCGGCCTTGATCATCTTCGAGATCGACGCCGGGTCGATGTCGATATGGATGATCTTGGCGTTCGGGCAGAACTTGGCCGGGCCGTTGACCACGCGGTCGTCGAAGCGCGCACCGACGGCGAAGATCACGTCGGCGTTGTGCATGGCCAGGTTGGCGGTGTAGCTGCCGTGCATGCCGAGCATGCCGAGGAACTGGCGGTCGCTACCTGGGAAGCCACCGAGGCCCATGAGGGTGTTGGTGACTGGCAGGTTCAGCGACTTGGCGATTTCGGTGAGGGCTTCGGAGCCACCGCCGAGAATCACGCCGCCACCGGCATAGACGATTGGCCGCTTGGCCGCCAGGAGCATTTCGGCTGCCTTGCGGATCTGCCCGGAGTGGCCACGCAGGGCCGGGCTATACGAGCGCAGTTTGACCTTTTTCGGGTAGATGTACTCGAACTTCTCGGCCGGGTTGGTCATATCTTTTGGAATGTCGACCACCACCGGACCGGGACGGCCGGATTGCGCCAGATAGAAGGCTTTTTTCAGGACTTCAGGAATTTCCGAGGCATGCTTGACCATGAAGCTGTGCTTCACGATCGGCCGCGAGATACCGATCATGTCGGTTTCCTGGAAGGCATCGGTGCCGACCATGGTGCTGGGCACCTGGCCAGACAGGATGACCATCGGGATGGAATCCATGTAGGCGGTGGCAATGCCGGTGATGGCATTGGTCGCGCCTGGACCGGAAGTCACCAGTACCACGCCGGCCTTGCCGGTGGCACGGGCGTATCCGTCCGCCATATGGGTGGCAGCCTGTTCGTGGCGAACCAGGATGTGCTGGACTTCCGGTTCCTTGAACAAGGCATCGTAAACATGCAGGAGAGCACCGCCAGGGTACCCGTAGATGTGCTTAACGCCTTCGTCGCGCAAGAAGCGGACGACCATTTCAGCGCCGGATAAGAGCTCCACGTTGTTCACCTCTAAAACGCCAGAATACCGCCCTCACTGAGCGGGTCTTATTAGGTTTACTGCCAAGCAGAGCATGAGCGAACGTCAGCACTGACTGAGCAAGTATTGGGAATACCCTGGTGTGTTGCGGGCTTTCCCACCCAGCGCGAGGTAACGCGTTGCGGGGTGTAGCAAGTCGGCGCGGGTGTGCGCCTCATGATCTGCTTAGCGGGTCTGCTTCTGGCAGTCCCTCTACAGCGGAATCTGGATTCTTGTGATTCGGCGCTCACAAGTCAAGAGAAATTATTGCCAATTTTTCATCAAGATGAATTCTCACCACCACTAATGGCGCGAGCAGCAGCAGGAAAAATAAGATTTCCATAAAAAAGGGCCACAATCTGCGGCCCTTGAAGGAAAAACGGTAGAAATCAGGCGGAAGGCGCGATCAATTGGTCGAAAGTTGCGAGCAAACGCCGTAGCTCGCGGCTTTGTTCCGGGCGGTCGACGAACACCGTCTCGGCCATCACCAGGATGCCAGAGGCGTTCGGCAACGGGTGCCCATGCTCGAGAATCAGCTTCATGCGCGGCAGGAAGATCCATTGCAGCCACTGTTCGAAGCTCATGCGGTCCACCGCGAACGGCTCCACGCTGGCCAACGCCTCGGCACTGGGGGGGGCGTCGCTCCACCAGCCCTGGACCTTGAGCTCCTGCTCGATCAGCAATAGTTGATCGGCGATATCGAGAATGCGCTGTTCCATCACAGGTTGACCCGCGCCTTCTGCCGCGCCAGCGCCGCGCCGGCGCTGTCACCCTGCTTCTCGCGGGCCTGGGCGATGGTGTTCCACAACTGCGCCTGCAGGTCGGGACGACCGTTGGCGTAGGTCAGCGCGCGGCGGGCCAGTTGCTCGGCCTGCGCCGCATCGCCCTGGGACAGGCGCACCTGGGCCAGGCGGAACAGCACCTGCGGCTCGCGCGGGGCGATGCGCTGGGCACGCTCCAGGCTGGAGGCAGCACCGTTGAAGTCGCCACTGCCCTGCTGCTGCTGGGCTGTGGTCAGCAGCGCCAGCACCGGGCCGTCGAGCTGCTCGTCGGCAGACAGGCCGCCGCTGGCGCGCGGGATGCCGGTCGGCGCGCTACTGACAGGCGCCGGCTTGCTCATCGAGGCGATGTCGAACGGTTCGTCGGCAATCGGGTTGGGATTGGTGGTGATCGGCCCACTGCTGACCGGGCCCGGAGTGATCGGGCCGGTGCTGATCGGCGCCGCGCTGCTACCGGCCGGGAACGACTGGATCGGCGCGCCGCCGGTGCCCTGCGGGATCATCACGGTGACACCGGAGTCTTCCGGCAACGCCTGCGACTGGCGGCTGCCACCGCTGGTCGGGTAGGCCGCGTTGCGCTTGGCCATGACCCGCTCGTTGTCGGAAACCCGGGTGCTCGAATCCACCACCGGGATGTTGCCACGCGGGACACTGGCACAGCCGTGCAATACGGCCACCGCGGTCAAGGCAGGAATCCACCACTTGTTCACTTCACACCCTCTTCAAAACTCGCGCTCAATTCATCCAGCCCTTGACCCAGTCCATCACCGATTCGGCCGGGTTCTGCTCGCCACCACAGGTGGCGCCAGCGGGTGGTTCACTGCCGCGAATATACGGCATCTGCACCGCTCCCGGACAGCTACCGTCGGAGCCTTGGCCGCTGTACGGGTCGATCCAGGCCTGCACCACGTTATCCGGCTGCGGCATGTCCAGCGGCAGCGGATCGGCCTTCTTCATGAAGCTGGTCCACACCTGCAGCGCACCGGTGGCGCCAGTGAACGGCGTCTTGCCGTTGTCGTCGCGGCCCAGCCAGACCACCGCCAGCAGGTCCTGGCTGAAGCCAGAGAACCAGCTGTCGCGCGAGTCGTTGCTGGTGCCGGTCTTGCCGGCCAGGGTCAGCGAGCTCGGTAGCTGGCTGTACACCGAGCGGCCAGTGCCTTCGCGCATCACCCGCTGCATGGCGTTCTGCACCAGGTAGATGGAGCCCGGGTCGAACGTCTGCTGGATCTGGAACGGGTAGCGCTTGAGCGGCTCGCCTTCGGCGGTGAGCACGCTGCGGATACCGCGCATCGGCGTATTGAAACCGCCATTGGCGATGGTCTGGTACATGGTCGCGACCTGCATCGGCGACATGCCTCCGGCCCCCAGCAGCATCGACGGGAACGCCGGCCAGTCGACCTGCACACCCAGCCGACCGATGGTCTTGATCACCTTCGGCACGCCCACTTCCAGGCCGAGCTTGGCGGTGGACAGGTTGTAGGAGTTGGCCAGGCCCTGGTACAGGTAGATGGTGCCGTGGGGGCGACGGTCGTAGTTCTGTGGCCGCCAGACCTGGCCATCGGCGCCCTTGACCGAGAACGGCTCGTCTTGCACCCAGGTGGTCAGGGTGAACTTGCTCGGCTGTTCCAGCGCGGTCAGGTAGACAGCCGGCTTGACCAGCGAGCCGATCGGCCGCACCGCATCGATGGCGCGGTTGAAACCGGCGAAGCCCGACTGGCGGCTGCCGATCAGCGCTTGCACCTCACCGGTTTCCGGGTTGGTGACGACCATCGCCGATTCGACTTCGTCGGCGCCCTTGCGCCCGGCCAGGCGCTTGAAGGTCTCGCTCATGGCGGTTTCGGCCTTCATCTGCAGGATCGGGTCGAAACTGGTGAAGATGCGCAGGCCTTCTTCGGTCAAGTCTTCATCGCGGTAGTCCTGGCGCAGCTGACGCTTGACCAGGTCGAGGAAGGCCGGGAACGAGCTGTCGGCCAGGCTGCCGCGCTTGGTCACGCCCAGGGGCATTTTCTTCGCTGCATCGACCACGTCCTGAGTGGCCACGCCTTGCTCGGCGAGCAGGTCGAGCACCAGGTTGCGCCGCTGCAAGGCGCGCTCGGGGTGGCGGCGTGGGTTGTAGTATGACGGGCCCTTGACCATGCCCACCAGCAGGGCGATCTGGTGCAGCTTGAGCTCCTGCAGCGGCTGGCTGAAGAAGAACTGGCTGGCCAGACCGAAGCCGTGCACGGCGCGCTGGCCGTCCTGCCCGATGAACACTTCGTTCAGGTAGGCCTCGAGGATCTCCTGCTTGTCATAGTGCACTTCCAGGAGCAGCGACATCATCGCTTCGGTCAGCTTGCGACTGAGACTGCGCTCGTTGGTGAGGAAGAAGTTCTTCACCAACTGCTGGGTCAGGGTACTGCCGCCCTGGCGCATGGCCCCCGAGGAGGTGTTCACCCAGACGGCCCGGGCGATGGACTTGGGCGACACGCCGAAGTGGCTGTAGAAGTCGCGGTCCTCGGTGGCGATCAGGGTTTCCAGCAGATACGGCGGCACCTGGTCGATCTTGACCAGGATGCGGTCTTCAAGATTCTTCGGGTAGATGCCGCCGATCATCAGCGGCTCGAGGCGCACCACGTCGAGCTTGCCGCCATTGGCGCCGCTGAGGCCGGCAACGTAGTCGCCAGAGAAACGCACGCGTACGAACTGCGCCGGCTCGATCCCTTCATAGAACTGGAAGCCGCGGGTGTTGAGGTCGACATTGTTGCCGTTGACCGACGCGGCGCCAGGGCCATTGGCCACGCTTTCGCGGCGATAACCCAAGGCATCGAGCTCGGTGAGGAAGTCGTTCTTGCTCAGTTTCTGGCCGACGAACAGCTCCAGCGGCCGGGCATACACCTTGGCCGGGATGGTCCAGCGCTTGCCGGAGAACTTTTCCTGGACGGTGGCATCGAGGTAGACCGCGAAACCGGCGATCACCACCAGGCCGACCAGGCTGAGCTTGAGCGCCCAGCCTAGCCAGGCGCGGGAGCGGCCGGACGGGCGTTTTTTGGGGGTGCGGGAATTTCGGGTTCGTGTCATGGCGGCGGATTATACGCACTTTGGAAAAGGGGGGCAGGCGCCCCTCGGCGGTTTGCAGGGACGGCACCATTGACCATAATGTCCGATTCGAATTCCCTGACCCATGAAGGATGATCCGTGAGCCAAGCCCTGATCAGCGCGCTGCAGAACCCCGCCCTCTATCCGCACCCCGTCGCGGGCTTCCAGCTCATCGAGACGCATATCTCCTGGGTTTTGCTCACTGGCGAATACGCCTACAAGATCAAGAAGCCGATGAACTTCGGCTTCCTCGACTTCACCGGCCTCGACCAGCGCGGGCATTTTTGTAACGAAGAGCTGCGCCTGAACCAACGCCTGACCGAAGGCTTGTACCTGGAAGTGCTGCCGATTACCGGCAGCGCCGAGGCCCCTGTGCTGAACGGCGAGGGTGCGCCTATCGAGTACGCCCTGAAAATGCGCCAGTTCCCCCAGGGCCAGATGCTCAGCACCCTGCAGGCCAACGGCGAACTGAACGCCGGGCACATCGACCAGATGGCCCAGCAGATCGCCGAGTTCCACCTGCAGGCGCCGAGAGTGTCGGTCGACCACCCGCTGGGCACCCCGGACGCGGTGATGGCACCGGTGGAGCAGAACTTCGAGCAGATCCGCCCATTCCTCACCGACAAGGCCGACCTGCAACAACTGGACAACCTGCAAGCCTGGGCCCAGGACAGCTTCAAGCGCCTGCATGGCCTGCTCGAGGCGCGCAAGGCCAACGGTTTCATCCGCGAATGCCACGGCGACATCCACCTGGGTAACGCCACCCTGATCGATGGCAAGGTGGTGATCTTCGACTGCATCGAGTTCAACGAGCCGTTCCGCCTGACCGACGTCTATGCCGATGTCGGCTTCCTGGCCATGGACCTCGAGGACCGCGGCCTGAAGTGCCTGTCGCGGCGTTTCATCAGCCAGTACCTGGAGCTGACCGGTGACTACCAAGGCCTGGAACTGCTGAACTTCTACAAGGCTTATCGCGCCCTGGTGCGGGCCAAGGTCGCGCTGTTCAGCCTGGCGCCGGACGCCGATGGCGTGCAGCGCGCCACTACCCTGCGCACCTACCGCAACTATGCCAACCTGGCCGAAAGCTACAGCGCCATCCCTTCGCGCCTGCTGGCCATCACCCAGGGCGTCTCGGCAGTGGGCAAGAGCCACGTGGCCATGCGCCTGGTCGAGGCGCTGGGCGCGGTGCGCGTGCGTTCGGATGTCGAGCGCAAGCGCCTGTTCGGCAAACAATCGGCAGACAACGCAGGCCAACTCGAGGCCGGCATCTACGATAAAGAAGCCAGCGCTGCCACCTACCAGCGCCTGCATGAACTGGCCGCGATCATCCTGCACGCCGGTTTCCCGGTAGTGATCGACGCTACCTACCTCAAGCAAGACCAGCGCAAGGCAGCGGCGCAGGTCGCCAGCGAAACCGGCGTGCCGTTGCTGATCCTCGATTGCCAGGCGCCCGACGCGGTGATCGCCAGTTGGCTGGCCCAGCGCCAGGCCGAAGCCATCGACCCTTCGGATGCCACCTTGGAGGTGATCCAGGCGCAACAGGCCAGCCGCGAGCCGCTGGATGCCGAAGAGCTGGCGCAAAGCACCCGCGTCGACACCCAGGACGCCAACAACATGAACAAGGTGATCGAGCAGATTCGCCAACGCCTGCCCGGCCTTTGACCCGCCAGGCGTGAAGCAGTCGACAGTTCACGCCTGAAGTCAGGCGCCTCTTCAGTGATGGCATTACAATATCATCACACCCCCGAGGAGGCGCCGCCATGAACCAACCCCGCCAGCTGGACAACCAACTGTTCACCCTGGTCCGCGACGAGAAGATCGCTGAGTTCAACCGGGTCAAGGCCGCGCACCCTTCGATCGATTTTCGCGGTGGCGATTTCCGCGGCCTTGACCTGCGCGCCCTGGATGTTCAAGGCATCGACTTCACCGACGCCTATTTCCGCGCTGCCGACCTGCGTGGCCTGGACCTGCGCGAGAATGGCCTGGAAGGCGCGAGCCTGGCCCATGCGCAGATTTCCGGAACCTACTTCCCCGCCGAACTGAGCGCCGACGAGATCCTGATGTCGGTGAAATTCGGCACGCGCATGCGCTATCGCACCGCCCGCTGACCCCGAGGTTTCTTGTAGGAGCCGGCCTTGCTGGCGAACCGTTACTCGGTTGGTCGCCAGCAAGACCGGTCCTGCGGTGCATGCGTGCTACTGGCAGCCTGTCGGCGGCAGATGGCAAAAGGCCGCGTAATTGCCAACCCCCGCTACACTCCTCACTGACCTGCTCGCGATTTATCCACAAGACCCGTTCAGCCATCGCAAGGAGGCTCGATGAACGATGAATTGCAGCATCTGAAAAACCTTGGCAAGACCTCCGCGCAATGGCTGCACGCTGTCGGGATCCACAGTGCATCGGACTTGCGCCGGCTCGGCGCGGTGAGTGCCTACCAGGCGGTAAGAACGCGGGGTTTCCGGGCTTCGAAGGTGTTGTTGTATGCCATCGAGGGCGCCCTGCTGGACATGCACTGGAACGACCTGCCGGCCGAACGCAAGCAGGCGCTCAACCAACAGCTCGATGCCAAGTGCCAGCCACAGAAGAGTGAAAAATAAATTGGCAAAAGGCATTGACTCCGAAATGAGAATCGTTATGATTATCACAACTGGTCGCGAGACTGGTTGGATAAACTGAATGCTCCCTGGTTCGGACGCTCAGATTATCTCCTCATCAGGCTAATCACGGTTATTGACCCGGCACTTTGCCGGGTCTTTTTTTGCCTGTATTTCAAGGAGCCTTGCGCAGTTGAGCGCAGTAGTCCTGTGCCGGGAGCGCCGCGGTAAACCAGACGTAGTCGGCCATGGCCGGCTCGATCACCTCCCCAACCTCCGCCAGCAGCAACACCTGGCTTTCACCCGGGGCGCCGAGATCGATCAGGTGCAGGGGCACGCCAAGGTCCTTGCGCGCATGGAAGCTGCCGGCGAACAGCATGGCCGGTTGCGGCGCGTCGAGTAGACGCTCGGCCATGCGCCGGTCACGCTGCTGCTGAACACTGAGCATCGCGGGTAGCTGGCTTGCTGGCAGCAGGTCACAGTGGCCTGCGCGCACGTATTCGCGCAGCCCCTGTACCACGGCAGGCGCATTGGACCGCGGGCCTGGCGGTGTCGAGGGTTGACGGTAGGCTTGCTTGATTTCCACGGGGGTCAAGTTGGCAGCCAGCAGTGGGTAGGGTCGCGCCAGGGCTTCGCGCACGATCGGCCCATACAGGTTCCAGCCCCAGCCCGCCTGCCAGTCAAGCGCCTTGGGCAGGTCCGCCGGGAGCTTGCCCTTTTGCGCGTCGACCCTTGCTTGCTGGCCGGGCTCAAGCATTTCCAGCAGCAGGCTGCCCTGGGGCCTGCGGCTGTCCAGTGCCTGCAACAACCAGAGTTGCAAGGCATGGTGATCAGGGTTGTCGTGCTTCTCGCCCACCAGTACCCGGGGTGCGTCGGCCAGGCGTTCGACCAGTTGCTCAGGGTTCAGGAGCCTGCCTGTGGACAACTCGCGGATCTGCCCCAACTGCGTGCTGTCATGCCCTTCGCTGCTCTGCCAGGCCGGCAGCGGAGGCAGGCTGGCCTGGCAGCCCGCCAAGACCAGCGCCAGGCAGATCGGCAGGCCGGACAACAGGGGATGGCGCATGGCTCGGGCTCCTAGCGAGTGATGATCAACGGATGGCCGCGCTCCGGGTGCGCTTGCACCAGCACATCGATACCGAACACGGCGCGCAGCGCCACCGGGGTCAACACCTGTTCGGGGGTATCCAGCGCATGGCAGCGGCCCTGCTTCAGTAACAGGATCTGGTCACAGTAGCGTGCCGCCAGGTTGAGGTCATGCAGGATCACCAGCACCGCCGCGCCACGATCGGCGAAATCCCGTACGGCCTGCAAGGTGGTGTGCTGATGCAGCGGGTCGAGCGCCGAGGTCGGCTCGTCGAGCAGCAACGTGGTGCCGGCCTCGCCCGGCCACAACTGCGCCAGCACCCGGGCCAGGTGCACGCGCTGGCGCTCGCCACCGGACAACGCCAGGTAGCTGCGCGCGACCAGGTGCTGCGCGTCCGCCGCCGCCAACGCCGCGGCGACGATCTCGCGGTCGCGCTGGCGGCCACTGGCATGGGGTAGACGCCCCAGGCCGACGACCTCCTCGACGCTGAAGGCAAAACCCAGGCTGGAGGCTTGCGGCAACACCGCCAGGCGCCTGGCCCGCGCCTGCCCGGCCCAGTCACTCAGCGCGCGCCCATCGAGGTGAACATGCCCGGCGCCAGGTGTCAGCTCACCGCACAGCGCGCCCAACAGGCTGCTCTTGCCGGCGCCATTGGGCCCCAGTACCCCGAGAATCTGCCCTGGCTGCAACGTCAGGGTGATATCGCTCAGCACCTGGTTGCCGCCACGGGTCAGAGACAGGCCTTGAACATCGAGCATCAGTTGCGCACCTTCACCAGCAGGAACAGGAAGAACGGCGCCCCGATGAAGGCCGTGACGATGCCGATCGGCAGCTCTGCCGGGGCCAGCGCCAGGCGCGCGATCAGGTCGGCGAACAGCAGCAGCGTGCCGCCGGCCAGCAACGACGCGGGCAGCAGCACCCGGTGGTCAGGCCCGGCCACCAGCCGCACCAGGTGCGGCACCACCAGGCCGATGAAGCCGATCAACCCGGCTGCGGCCACCGCCGCGCCGACACCCAGGGCGGTGCAGAACACCAGTTCGCGCTTGAGCGCCTCCACTTCGATGCCCAAGTGACGCGCCTCCGACTCACCCAGCAGCAACGCGTTGAGCGCCTGGGCCCGCCGCGGCAACCACAGCGCTACCGCCGTCGCCACCAGCAGCAATGGCCACAGCCGCTCGTAGCTGGCACCGTTGAGGCTGCCCAGGTTCCAGAATGTCAGGGTGCGCAGGGTGGCGTCGTCGGCGAGGTAGGTGAACAGCCCCACCGCCGAGCCCCCCAGCGCGGTCATCGCAATACCGGCCAGCAGCATGGTCGCCACGTTGGTCTGTCCGTCGCGCCGCCCCAGGCGGTAGACCATCGCCGTCACCCCGAGGCCGCCGACAAAGGCACACAGCGACAGCAAGTAAGGCGCGAACCACTCGGGGATCCCCCCCAGCCAACTGCCACCGACGATCGCCACCGCCGCACCCAGCGCCGCGCCACTGGCCACCCCCACCAGCCCCGGGTCGGCCAGCGGGTTGCGGAACAACCCCTGCATCGCCACGCCCGACAGCGCCAGTACAGCGCCCACCGCCAAGCCCAGCAAGGTGCGCGGCAGGCGAATCTGCCCCAGGATCAGTTCGGCCTGTTCCAGGCCATCCCCTGCCAGCGGCAGGCCGAACAGCCGCAAGCCTGCGCGCAGGGTATCGAACAGCGGCAGGCTGACCGGCCCCAGCGCCAGCGACAGCCACACCGCCAACAGGCACAGCAAGGCCAGGGTAATGAACAACGTACGTGGACGAACCCGCGGCATCATGGATTGAGGCTGGCCTTGGCGGCGGGATAGAAGCTGCCTGCCAGCTCATGCAAGGTGGCAGGCAGACGCGGGCCCAGGCCACCGACCAACAGCGTCGGATCGAGCGACACCAGGCGCTGTTCACGCACCGCCCGCGAGGCCGCCAGGGCCGGGTTTTCCTTGAGCAGCGCCGACAACGCCTGCTCGCCGCTGAGGGCGCGGTCAGAGAACACCAGCACATCGGGGTTCAGCGCGGCCAGGGCCTCCACCGAGAAACTCTTGTAGCCTTGGTGCTCGGCCAGGTTGCGACCACCGGCCTGGCGCAGCAGCCAGTCACCGGCGGTGCCCTGCCCGGCGATCATCGGCTTGGCGCCGGCATGCCCGACCAGCAGCAGCACGCCCGGCGTCTGCTGCCCGGCCTGGGCTTGCTCGACCTGCTTGTGCACCTGCTCCAGTTGCTGGCGATAGTCGCCGGCCAGTTCGCTCGCCTGCTTTTCATTGCCCAGCAGTGCGCCGAGGTGCTTGAGGTTTTCCTCCACCGCCCGCAGCTCGGCCTTGCTGGAGAATAGCTCGACGCGCACGCCGGCCTTGCGGATCTGCGCCAGCACCGGCGGTGGCCCCATTTCCTCGGTGCCTACCAGCACGTCAGGACGCAGGCTGAGGATGCCTTCGGCCGACAACTGGCGCTGGTAGCCGATGCTGGGCAGCGCCTTGAGTGACTCGGGGTGCTGGCTGGTGGTGTCGACACCGACCAAGCGCTGCTCGCCACCCAGGGCGCTGATCCACTCGCTCAAGGCACCGCCGGCGCTTACCCAGCGCTGTGGCAGCTCGGCGGCCATGGTGTGGGTAGACAGGGCAAGACCGGCGCACAGAGCAATCAAGGCAGCGGGACGGCGCATCATCGGATTCCTTTGCAGAGGGCGGGCAGCACACCTTGTGGCGGGCGGCACAAGTGCGCACCATAGACAGCCTGGCGCGACGAATGCGGGCAATTTGATAATTATTCGCATTGAAGCGTCAAGCCATCCCTTTGTCACACGGCTTAACCGGAAGACTCCGCTGCGATGCATTTTCTCTGCGCCTCCAACGACCTCGCCGAGGGCAACAGCCGCGCCTTCAGCGTAGCCGGCATAGCGCTGTTCGGCGTGCGCCGCCAGGGCACGGTCCACCTCTACCGCAACCGCTGCCCGCACCGGGGCATCCCGCTGAACTGGGCGGCGGACGGCTTTCTCGATGACAGCGCGAGCCTGATCCAGTGCGCCCATCACGGGGCCCAGTTCCTGGTAGAAAGCGGCGAATGCATCACTGGCCCCTGCGCGGGCGAATGGCTGGAGGCCCTGGACTGCCGGGAAGACAGCCAGGGCATCTGGTTCACGGATTGAGCAGTACCGGCAGCGGCCGGTCGATGACCAGTTGCCGGGCATCCAGGCGCGTGCCGTAGGCCAGTACCTCGACCCCTCCCGCCACCGCGGCGCGCAGTGCCTGGGCGTAGGCGGCGTCGATCTCCTGGGCCGGGCGCACGGCCTCGATGCCAGTCAGGTTCACGCAATACAGCTGCACCGCACGGATGCCCTGGCGTGCCAGGGCGGCCAGCTCGCGCAGGTGTTTGGCCCCCCGCTGGGTAACGGCGTCGGGGAACGCCGCCACAGGGGTATCGGGATAACCGAGGGTCACGCTCTTGACCTCGACGTAGGCTTTGTCGCCATTGGCGAACTCCAGGTAGAAGTCGATACGGCTACGTTCCTCGCCATATGCCACTTCACGCTTGAGCGTGGTGAACCCGGCCAGCTCGCTGATCACCCCGGCCCGCAGCGCTTCCTCCACCACCGCATTGGCCCGCCCGGTATTGACGCAGGCCAGCCGGCCCTGGGGCGTCTCGCTGATTTCCCAGGTACCGGGCAGCTTGCGCTTGGGGTCGTTGGAGCGGCTGAACCACACCTGCCCGCCCTCGCGCATGCAATTGAGCATGGAGCCGGTGTTGGGGCAGTGAATGGTCAACTGCTCGCCAGTTGCCAGTTCGATGTCGGCCAGGAAGCGTTTATAGCGGCGCAGCAGGCGCGCCTGTTCCAGTTGCGGAAACAACATCCGTCAGCCCTGCCAGCTTTTCAAGCCACGGGCGATGCGCTGTACCGCCTCTTCCAGGCGCGGCAGGCTCTGGGTGTAGGCAAAACGCACATGGTGGCCGGCCTGGTGACGACCGAAGTCCAGCCCCGGGGTGAATGCCAGGTGCTCGGTTTCGAGGAAGTGCCGGCAGAACGCGAAGGCATCGCCGCCGAACGCGCTGATATCGGCATACAGATAGAAGGCGCCTTGCGGCTCCACGGCGATACCGAAGCCCAACTCACGCAATGCCGGCAACAGGTAGTCGCGGCGGCGGGCGAACTCGGCGCGGCGTTCCTCGAGGATGGCCAGGGTTTGCGCCTCGAAACAGGCCAGCGCGGCATGCTGGGCCATGCTCGGAGCACTGATGTAGAGGTTCTGCGCCAGCTTTTCCAGGTCCGCTACCGCCGATGGCGGCGCTACCAGCCAGCCCAGCCGCCAGCCGGTCATGCCGAAATATTTGGAAAAACTGTTCAGGACGAAGGCCTCATCGTCGACTTCCAGCACGCTCGGCGCCTCCATGCCGTAGGTGAGGCCGTGGTAGATCTCGTCCACCACCAGATGCCCATGGCGCTCGCGGGTAGCCTTGGAAAGGCTGGCCAGCTCGTCGCGCTCGAGCACCGTGCCCGTTGGGTTGGCTGGCGAGGCCACCAGGGCACCGACCGTGTCCTTGTCCCAGTGACGCTCGACCAGGTCGGCGGTCAGCTGGTAATTGACCTCCGGCCCCACCGGCACCAGTTGCGCGCCACCTTCGACCAGGCGCAGGAAGTGGCGGTTGCACGGATAGCCCGGGTCGGCCAGCAGCCAGTGCTTGCCCGGGTCGACCAACAGGCTGCTGGCCAGCAGCAGCGCGCCGGAACCGCCCGGGGTGATGAGCACGCGCTCCGGGTCGAGGTCCACGCCGTAGCGTTGGCCGTAGAACCCGGCGATTGCCTCACGCAGCTGCGGCAAGCCGCGGGCAGCCGTGTAACGGGTGTGCCCGGCGGCCAGGGCGGCCTGGCCGGCGGCGACGATCGGCGCGGCGGTGGTGAAGTCGGGCTCGCCGATCTCCAGGTGGATCACGTCGTGGCCCGCTGCCTGCAGCTCGTTGGCGCGCGCCAACAGGGCCATCACGTGGAAGGGTTCGATGGCGCGACTGCGCGCACTGTGTGGCTGAGCCATGGGCCTTCTCTCAATTAGGTCTAAACTGGTGATTCTACCTGCGCGGGCCTGCGAACGTGCCGCCCGCGCCGCTGTCAATAGCAGGCATAGGGCGGGGTAGCGCACCCCGGATCTATCTGGTAAGTTCGGCGGCTCGCAGTCGCAGGGCCGGCGGGCGCCGGAGATGGAAGCAAGCCTGCGCATTGGATCAGATGAGTGAGAGGCGGTCTATTCATGTCCACCGTAGAAAAGCAAAAAGTCCAGACCATGTACGGTGTCGAGCCTTACGTAGAGACCAAGGGTGAGGAGTACATGGGCGAGCCCATGAAAAAACACTTCACCAAGCTCCTTAATGCCTGGAAAGGCGAGCTGATGGTCAGTGTCGATCGCACCGTGGACCACATGAAGGACGAAGCAGCCAACTTCCCCGACCCGGCCGACCGTGCCAGCCAGGAAGAAGAATTCGCCCTGGAGCTGCGCAACCGCGATCGCGAGCGCAAGCTGATCAAGAAGATCGACAAGACCCTCGACAAGATCAAGGACGACGAATACGGCTGGTGCGACTCCTGTGGCATCGAGATCGGCCTGCGCCGCCTCGAGGCCCGTCCTACCGCCGACCTGTGCTTCGACTGCAAGGAAATCGCGGAGAAGAAGGAAAAGACCGTCGGCAAAGGCTGAGCCTTTTCCCACCCGAGCGGGGCGCATCATGCGCCCCGTTTTCATTTATATAGCTGCGCAATCCATGACCGACTCCCGCTACATCGGCCGCTTCGCCCCCACCCCCAGTGGTTTCCTGCACTTCGGCTCGCTGGTCGCCGCCCTCGCCTCCTGGCTCGACGCCCGCGCGGTCGGTGGCCGCTGGCTGCTGCGCATGGAAGATACCGATCCACCCCGGGAAATGCCCGGCGCCCGTGACGCGATCCTGCAGACCTTGGAGCGCTACGGCCTGGAGTGGGACGCTGAGGTAGTGTTCCAGAGCCAGCGCCACGAGGCCTACGCCGCTGTCGTGGACCGCTTGTTCAGCATGGGCCTGGCCTATGCCTGCACCTGTTCGCGCAAGCAACTCGAGGGCCACAACGGCATCTACCCAGGCTTTTGCCGCGATGCCGGCCACGCCCGCGAAGGCGCGGCGATTCGCCTGCGGGTGCCGGAACTGATCTACCGCTTCAACGACCGCGTCCAAGGCCCGTTCGAACAGCACTTGGGCCGCGAGGTGGGCGACTTCGTCATCCAGCGCCGCGACGGGCTCTATGCCTACCAGTTGGCGGTGGTGCTGGACGATGCCTGGCAGGGCGTCAGCGACATCGTGCGCGGCGCCGACCTGCTCGACAACACCCCGCGCCAGCTGTACCTGCAGGAGTTGCTAGGCTTTTCGCAGCCGCGCTACCTGCATATTCCATTGATCGTGCAGCCCGACGGGCACAAGCTGGGCAAGTCGTATCGCTCGCCGCCTCTGGATGCTGACCAGGCAACGCCGTTGCTGTTGCGGGCGCTGCGCGCGCTTGGCCAGCAGACCGATCCGGCGCTGGCGGGCGCCAGCCCGGCCGAGGTGCTTGCCGTGGCCAGGCAGCAGTGGCGGCCGGAGAATATTGCCCGGCAAATGACAGTGCCCGAGGCTGAACTGCATTAATGTCCTGGTCCGACCGGCCAACGCGGTCCCTGTAGGAGCGGCCTTGTGTCGCGATGGGCTGCAAAGCAGCCCCGGCAATATCTGAGGCAACACTGAAAACCTGGGGCCGCTACGCGCCCCATCGCGACACAAGGCCGCTCCTACAGGGGCCGCGCAAAACAGCAAGCCTAGTGTTTCAACGCAATCAAAAGCCCAACAAATTCAAATCCTTGGCTAACCCTACCGATTCCCGCTAGCATCGCCGCCATCATTTGCGCCAATAATAAGTCCAAACCCGCAGCGCCCAACCCTCGAGGCCAGCATGTACATCTATCGTTTGGTCCTGCTTCTGGTCGTGGGGATCTACCTGTTCTCCCCGGCCATCATGGACTGGTGGATCGAACCGACCGGAGCCTGGTATCGCCCTTACCTGCTCTGGCTGATCCTGATCGTCGTCACCTTCATCCTGCAGAGCCAACGAGATGCCGATGAGCTTTAGCCTGACCCAGATGATCCTGATCAGCGCCGCCTACCTGCTGGTGCTGTTCGGCGTGGCCTGGATCAGCGAACGCGGGCTGATCCCGCGCGCGGTCATCCGCCACCCCCTGACCTACACCCTGTCGCTGGGCGTCTATGCCAGTGCCTGGGCGTTCTACGGCTCGGTGGGCCTGGCCTACCAGTACGGCTACGGCTTTCTCGCCTGTTACCTGGGGGTGTCGGGCGCGTTCCTGCTGGCGCCGGTGCTGCTCTACCCGATCCTCAAGATCACCCGCACCTACCAGCTGTCGTCACTGGCCGACCTGCTGGCGTTTCGTTTTCGCAGCACCTGGGCCGGCGCGCTGACCACGGTGATCATGCTGATCGGCGTGCTGCCGTTGCTGGCCTTGCAAATCCAGGCGGTGGCCGACTCCATCAGCATCCTCACCGGCGAGCCGGTCAAGGCGCGGGTGGCGTTCGCCTTCTGCGCGCTGATCATCCTGTTCACCATCTTCTTCGGCTCGCGCCATATCGCCACCCGCGAGAAACATGAAGGGCTGGTGTTCGCCATCGCCTTCGAATCGGTGATCAAGCTGGTGGCCCTGGGCGGTATCGGCCTGTACGCGTTGTATGGCGTGTTCGGCGGCCCCCACGGCCTGGAAGTATGGCTGCTGCAGAACCAGACGGCCCTCGCCGCCTTGCATACACCCTTGCAGGAAGGCCCATGGCGCACCCTGCTGCTGGTGTTCTTCGCCTCGGCGATCGTGATGCCGCACATGTACCACATGGCGTTCACCGAAAACCTCAGCCCGCGCTCGCTGGTCAGCGCCAGCTGGGGCCTGCCGCTGTTCCTGCTGCTGATGAGCCTGGCGGTGCCACTGGTGCTGTGGGCCGGACTGCGCCTGGGCGCCAGCACCAACCCCGAGTACTTCACCCTGGGCCTGGGCATTGCCGCCAACAATGAGGCACTGGCCTTGCTGGCCTACATCGGCGGGCTGTCGGCGGCCAGCGGGCTGATCATCGTCACCACCCTGGCGCTGTCGGGCATGGCCTTGAACCACCTGGTGCTGCCGCTGTACCAGCCGCCGGCCGAGGGCAATATCTACCGCTGGCTGAAATGGACCCGTCGAGCGCTGATCGTCGCCATCATCACCGCCGGTTTCATCTTCTACCTGACCCAGAACAACCACCAGAGCCTGGCCAACCTGGGCATCGTCGCCTTCGTCGCCACCTTGCAGTTCCTGCCCGGCGTGCTGTCGGTGCTGTACTGGCCGACCGCCAACCGTCGCGGTTTCATCGCCGGCCTGCTGGCAGGCACCCTGGTGTGGATGGTGACCATGCTGCTGCCGCTGCTGGGCAACCTGCAGGGCTTCTACATCCCGTTGCTGGACATGATCTATGTGCTGGACGACACCAGCTGGCACATGGCGGCCATCGCCTCGCTGGCGGCCAACGTGTTGCTGTTCACCTTGATCTCGCTGTTCACCAACGCCAGCAGCGAAGAGGTCAGCGCCGCCGAGGCGTGCGCGGTGGACAACGTGCGCCGGCCGCAACGCCGCGAACTGCACGCCGCCTCGCCCCAGGAGTTCGCCACCCAGCTGGCCAAGCCACTGGGCGCCAAGGCCGCGCAGAAGGAAGTCGAACAGGCCCTGCGCGACCTCTACCTGCCCTTCGATGAGCGCCGCCCCTACGCCCTGCGCCGTCTGCGCGACCGCATCGAGGCCAACCTCTCCGGCCTGATGGGCCCAAGCGTGGCCCAGGACATGGTCGAGACCTTCCTGCCGTACAAGTCCGGTAACGAAAACTACGTCACCGAGGACATCCACTTCATCGAAAGCCGCCTCGAGGACTATCACTCGCGCCTCACCGGCCTTGCCGCCGAGCTCGACGCCCTGCGCCGCTACCACCGCCAGACCCTGCAAGAGCTACCCATGGGTGTCTGCTCGCTGGCCAAGGACCAGGAAATCCTGATGTGGAACAAGGCCATGGAGGAGCTCACCGGGATCGCCGCCAAGCATGTGGTCGGCTCGCGCCTGGTGACCATTGCCGAACCGTGGCGCGGTCTGCTGCAGGGCTTCATCAACCTGCCCGACGAACACCTGCACAAGCAACGCCTGGCCCTCGACGGCCAACCTCGCTGGCTCAACCTGCACAAGGCGGCCATCGACGAGCCGCTGGCCCCGGGCAACAGCGGCCTGGTGCTGCTGGTCGAGGACCTGACCGAAACCCAGGCCCTGGAAGACAAACTGGTGCACTCCGAACGGCTGGCCAGCATCGGCCGCCTGGCCGCCGGCGTGGCCCACGAGATCGGCAACCCGATCACCGGCATCGCCTGCCTGGCGCAGAACCTGCGCGAAGAACGCGAGGGCGATGGCGAGCTGATCGAGCTGTCCAGCCAGATCCTCGAACAGACCAAGCGCGTGTCGCGCATCGTCCAGTCGCTGATGAGCTTCGCCCACGCCGGCGGCAGCCAGCAGAACAGCGAGGAACCGGTGTGCCTGGCCGAGGTGGCGCAGGATGCCATTGGTCTGCTGGCGTTGAACCGGCGCAATTTCGAAGTACAGTTCTTCAACCTCTGCGACCCGCAACACTGGGTCGAGGGCGACCCGCAGCGTCTGGCCCAGGTGCTGATCAACCTGCTTTCCAATGCCCGCGACGCCTCGCCACCCGGCAGCGCCGTGCGCGTGCGCAGCGAAAGCAGCGAGCATACCGTGGACCTGATCGTCGAGGACGAAGGCAGCGGCATTCCGAAAAGCATCATGGACCGCCTGTTCGAACCCTTCTTCACCACCAAGGACCCGGGCGAAGGCACCGGACTGGGGCTCGCTCTGGTCTATTCCATCGTGGAAGAGCATTATGGGCAAATCACCATCGACAGCCCGGCCGACATCGAGCGCCAACGTGGTACCCGGATCCGCGTGACCCTGCCCCGGCATGTCGTAGCGACGTCCCCTGAAATTCGCGACCGTCGAGAGAATTGAATCAATGCCGCACATTCTGATCGTCGAAGACGAAACCATCATCCGTTCGGCCCTGCGCCGCCTGCTCGAACGCAACCAGTACCAGGTCAGCGAAGCCGGCTCGGTGCAGGAAGCCCAGGAACGCTTCAGCATTGCCACCTTCGACCTGATCGTCAGTGACCTGCGCCTGCCAGGCGCCCCGGGCACCGAGCTGATCAAGCTCGGCCAGGGCACCCCGGTGCTGATCATGACCAGCTACGCCAGCCTGCGCTCGGCGGTGGACTCGATGAAAATGGGCGCGGTGGACTACATCGCCAAGCCGTTCGACCACGACGAGATGCTCCAGGCCGTCGCGCGCATCCTGCGCGATCGCCAGAACGCACCGGCCGCGGCGCCCGCCAGCGAAGCGCGAACCACCAATGGCAAGGCTGGCGCCGACAAACCGGCCGCGGCCAACGGCGAAATCGGCATCATCGGCTCCTGCGCGCCAATGCAGGACCTGTTCGTGAAGATCCGCAAGGTCGCGCCCACCGACTCCAATGTGCTGATCCAGGGCGAGTCGGGCACCGGCAAGGAACTGGTCGCCCGCGCCCTGCACAACCTGTCGCGCCGGGCCAAGGCGCCGATGATCTCGGTGAACTGCGCGGCGATCCCGGAGACCCTGATCGAGTCCGAACTGTTCGGCCACGAAAAAGGCGCATTCACCGGCGCCAGCGCCGGGCGTGCCGGCCTGGTAGAAGCCGCCGATGGCGGTACGCTGTTCCTCGACGAAATCGGCGAACTACCGTTGGAAGCCCAGGCCCGCCTGCTGCGCGTACTGCAGGAAGGCGAGATCCGCCGGGTCGGCTCGGTACAGTCGCAAAAGGTCGATGTGCGCCTGATCGCCGCGACCCACCGCGACCTGAAGAACCTAGCCAAGGCCGGACAGTTCCGTGAAGACCTCTACTACCGCCTGCACGTGATCGCCCTGAAGCTGCCAGCCCTGCGCGAGCGCGGCAGCGACGTCAACGAAATTGCCAACGCCTTCCTCGCGCGCCAGAGCGCGCGGGTCGGCCGCGACGACCTGCACTTCTCCAGCGAGGCCGAGCAAGCCATCCGCCACTACAGCTGGCCGGGCAACGTGCGCGAGCTGGAAAACGCCGTGGAGCGCGCGGTGATTCTCAGCGAGAGCGCGGAAATTTCCGCCGACCTGCTGGGCATCGACATCGAGCTGAGCGACCTGGACGACGACGTGCTCGACAGCTTGCCGGCGCTGGTGGGCAACGGTGCCAGCAGCGCCAGCCACGAACCGACCGAGGACCTGTCGCTGGAAGACTACTTCCAGCACTTCGTGCTCGAACACCAGGACCACATGACCGAGACTGAGCTGGCGCGCAAGCTGGGGGTCAGCCGCAAGTGCCTGTGGGAGCGCCGCCAGCGCCTGGGCATCCCGCGGCGCAAGAGCAACGCCACCAGCGACAACTGATTCTGCGTAATGCATCGCGGGCGATGCGGCGACCCGACATGCCCGCTCCCACGTACTCGGCAAGGGTGACGTGGGAGCGGGCTGCTCGGGTCGACGCGTCGCCCGCGCTGCGTTTGTGCGGTAACACATCAGCCTTTGCGCAAATCTGTTACCCAAGCTGTCAGACGTAACAGTTCCCGAGGCGTACGGTAACGAAATTTCTACATTTGCCCGCGCCCCAACCCAGCCAGAATCGGCGAAAGCCCCGGTTTCATTGGGTTTTCAAAAGTTGGCACGGCATCTGCTATATCTCTGGTACAAGAACAATAACAAGCACTGCAACTCAGAATAAGAACAAGACGAAACGGCTCACGCACAATAAAAACAAGACGGCGGAGGCGCAGCTAACTGATTCTTTTGGAGAGGCGTTGTGTTTGGGGTTTGCCCCACGATCAGGCAGAGAACAACAAAAACTGCACTTAAAAGCAGCACCTGAACTGATTGGACCGCAAGGTCAGCATCAACTCGGCGACCAAAGCAATCCGTTTGCTCTTCACCCCTGGTTTGGGGGTCGTCCATACGCTTCAGGCGTCGTGGACAGGGCACTCAACAAAAACAAGAAGCCCGACAAAAAAATAATAAGAGCACGCAACGACTTGATGGGGAGCTTAGGCTCCCCATGTCGTTTCTCCCTTCTGCATCGCCTCTTGGCATAGCGCCTACACCATTCCCCGAGTAAATGCTAGAATCCCCGCCCATCATGCGGCCATTCTCCTATCCTTGGCCGAACATTCCTTCAAACAGTGCATCCCATGCTGAAGAAGCTGTTCCAGTCGTTCCGCCCGCCCGTTCGTGGCCAGCACCACAGGCGCACCACGCCTGAAGTGATCAACAAGAGCCAGCACTCGCTGCAACGCAGCCAGTTCAGCCGTCATGCCGTGGGCATCGTCGAGCGCCTACAGTCGGCCGGTTACCAGGCCTACCTGGTCGGCGGCTGCGTGCGCGACCTGTTGCTAGGCATCACCCCCAAGGACTTCGACGTCGCCACCAGCGCCACGCCCGAACAGGTCCGCGCGGAGTTCCGCAACGCCCGAATCATTGGCCGGCGCTTCAAGCTGGTCCATATTCATTTCGGTCGCGAGATCATCGAGGTCGCCACCTTCCGTGCCCCGCACTCCGATGAAGACCAGGCCGACAGCCACCGCTCGTCGCACAATGCCAGCGGTCGGATCCTGCGCGATAACGTCTACGGCACCCTGGAAGAAGACGCGCAACGCCGCGACTTCACCATCAACGCCCTGTACTACGACCCGGTCAGCGAGCGCATTCTCGACTACGCCAACGGTGTCCACGACATCCGCAACCGCTTGTTGCGACTGATCGGCGACCCGACCCAGCGCTACCAGGAAGACCCGGTGCGCATGCTGCGGGCCGTGCGCTTCGCCGCCAAGCTGGACTTCGGCATCGAGAAGCACACCGTGCAGCCGATCCGCCAGCTGGCGCCGATGCTGCGCGACATCCCGCCGGCGCGGCTGTTCGAAGAGAGCCTGAAGCTGTTCCTCAACGGCCAGGGCGCGATCACCTTCGAGATGCTGGTCGACCTGGAACTGTTCGAGCCGCTGTTCCCGGCCAGCAGCCACGCCCTGGAAGAGCGCCCGACCTACACCCATACCCTGATCAGCCAGGCCCTGAGCAACACCGACCTGCGCGTCAAGCAGGGCAAGCCGGTGACCCCGGCCTTCCTGTTCGCCGCCTTGCTGTGGCCCGCCCTGCCTGGCCGCGTGCTGCACCTGCAGAGCCAGGGCGTACCGCCGATCCCGGCCATGAACGGCGCGGCTCACGACCTGATCGCCGAACAGTGCCAACGCATCGCCATCCCCAAGCGCTTCACCCTGCCGATCCGCGAGATCTGGGACATGCAGGAGCGCCTGCCACGGCGCAGCGGCAAGCGCGCCGACGTGATGCTGGACAACCCGCGCTTCCGCGCCGGCTACGATTTCCTGTTGCTGCGTGAAAGCGCCGGCGAGCAAACCGACGGCCTGGGCCAATGGTGGACCGACTACCAGGATGCCAACGACAGCCAGCGCCGCGACATGATCCGCGAGCTGGGCAGCCGCGACGATGGCGCCAGCACTACTGCCGGACCACGCAAACGCAAGCGCAGTGGCGCCAAGCGCAAGCGCGACGACGAGCAAGCCTGGGACTGAGCATGAGCACCCGTGCGTTCATCGGCCTGGGCAGCAACCTGGACCAGCCCGCCGAGCAGTTGCAAAGCGCCCTCCAGGCGCTGGACCTGATGGCCGACACTCGCCTGGCGGCGGCGTCGGCCTTCTATACCAGCGACTCGCTGCTGCCCGGCCAGCCACGCTACACCAACGCCGTGGCGGCCATCGATACGACGCTGGCGCCACTTGACCTGCTCGATGCCCTGCAAGCCATCGAAAATGACCAGGGCCGCGTGCGCAAGGAACGCTGGGGCCCGCGCACCCTAGACCTCGACGTGCTGCTGTTTGGTGATCAGGTCATCGATGTACCGCGCCTGAAAGTGCCACACTATCACATGCACGCGCGTCCCTTCGTGCTCTACCCGCTCGCCGAGCTGGTGCCCGCCGACTTCTGCCTCGCCGATGGCCGCCTCCTGCAGCAGTTGCTCCAGGCGTGCCCGTTCGTCGGCCTGGAACGCCTGTAATCCGGGCGTTCCAGGGCAAGGTAACGCCAGTAACACCCACGGCGTAACAATGCGGTAACACGGATTATTGACTTCCCCCACCTCGCTCACGACTATAGGCGTCCCGCGGCGCCACTATGCCGCAATCACCCATTTAGGCTCGGACGGACCTGCGCCCGAACATCACGATCGATGATGTGCCGCTCCGGAAGATGAATGCACGCGTTGTCCGCAGTTGTTGTTCACAGCGCCTGAACGAGGATGCCCCTACATGCCTGAAGTAACCCTGACCACCCTGAACGGCCTCAAGGCCAAGGGTGAAAAAATCACCATGCTGACCTGCTACGACGCGACCTTCGCCAAGGCTGCGAGCGATGCGGGTGTCGAAGTCCTGCTGGTCGGCGACTCCCTGGGCATGGTCCTGCAGGGCCATGACAGCACCCTGCCCGTCAGCAACGACGACATGGCCTACCACACCGCTTGCGTAAAGCGCGGCAACAGCGGTGCGCTAATCCTCACCGACCTGCCGTTCATGGCCCACGCCACCCCTGAGCTGGCCTTCGCCAACGCCGCCCAGCTGATGCGCGCCGGCGCCCACATGGTCAAGATCGAAGGTGCCGCCTGGCTGGGCGAGACCATCCGCCTGCTGGCCGAACGCGGCGTGCCGGTGTGCGCGCACATGGGCCTGACCCCGCAGACCGTCAACGTGCTCGGTGGCTACAAGGTCCAAGGCCGCCAGGAAGCCCAGGCGCGGCAGATGCGCGCCGACGCCATTGCCCTGGAACAGGCAGGCGCCGCCATGCTGCTGCTCGAGTGCGTGCCCAGCGAACTGGCCGCGGAAATCACCCAGGCGGTGAGCATCCCGGTGATCGGCATCGGCGCCGGCAGCGCCACCGATGGCCAGGTACTGGTGCTGCACGACATGCTCGGGTTGTCGCTGAGCGGCCGCGTGCCGAAGTTCGTGAAGAACTTCATGGCCGGCCAGCCCGATATCCAGAGCGCCCTGGCCGCCTACGTACAGGCAGTCAAGGACGTCAGCTTCCCCGGTAGCGAACATGGGTTCAGCGCATGAATACCGTCAAGACCGTTCGTGAACTGCGCGCCGCCGTGGCGCGTGCCCGTGGCGAAGGCAAGCGCATCGGCTTCGTGCCGACCATGGGCAACCTGCACAGCGGCCATGCCGCCCTGGTGACCAAGGCAGCCCAGCGCGCCGACTTCGTGGTCGCCAGCATCTTCGTCAACCCGCTGCAGTTCGGCGCGGGCGAGGATCTGGACAAGTACCCGCGCACCCTCGCCGCCGACCAGGAAAAACTGCTCCAGGCCGGCTGCCACCTGCTGTTCGCCCCCACCGTCGAGGAGATGTACCCCGACGGCATGACCGTGCAAACCCGGGTCAGCGTGCCGCAGCTGTCCGAAGGCCTGTGCGGCGCCAGCCGCCCGGGGCACTTCGAGGGCGTGGCGACGGTGGTCAGCAAGTTGTTCAACATGGTCCAGCCAGACCTCGCCGTATTCGGCGAAAAGGACTACCAGCAACTGGCGGTGATCCGCGCCATGGTGCGCGACCTGAACATGCCGATCCAGATCATCGGCGAGCCGACCGTGCGCGCCGAGGATGGCCTGGCGCTGTCGTCGCGCAATGGCTACCTGAGTGCCGAGCAACGCACCGCCGCGCCAGCGCTGTACCGGGTCCTGAGCGGCATGGCCGAGGCGATTCGCCGTGGCCAGCGCGATTTCCCGGCGCTGGTCGCCGAGGGCCAGGCGCAGCTCGAAGCGGCGGGCTTTGGCAAGGACTACCTTGAAGTGCGGCATGCCGTGACACTGCGCCCGGCGCAGGCGGATGACCGTGACCTGGTGGTGATCGCCGCGGCCTACATGGGTAACACCCGGCTGATCGACAACTTGTATCTGCACCTCGAAGCACAGACTGCCTAGCTCGACTCGTGTGTGAGCGGCCCTTTCGCGACACAAGGCCGCTCCCACAGAGTGAGTGCCCCCACAAAATTTCATCCCGCACCCTGCCCTACCCCATTCCCGGTTTCCGGCCAATGCCTATAATGAGCAGCTTGCAACTGGCAACGAATGCCAGTGTCATAGCCTGACCATGCACCAAGGAAACCACCCGCAATGGCGTATTACCGTAACCCCCACGATGTGACGGCACTGCCCGCCTGGCAGGCGCTTCAACAGCACCGCGACGCCATGCAGGGCTTCAGCATGCGCGAAGCCTTCGCCACCGACGGCAAGCGCTTCGAGCAGTTCTCCTTGAGCAGCTGCGGACTGTTTCTCGACTACTCGAAAAACCTGATTACCGCGCAGACCCGCGACCTGCTGGTGAACCTGGCCAAGGAAGTCGACCTGGAAGCGGCCATCCAGGCGATGTTCAACGGCGAGATCATCAACGCCTCCGAAGGCCGCCCGGTGCTGCACACCGCCCTGCGCCGTCCGGTTGGCGACAAACTCAGCGTCAATGGCGTCAACGTGATGCCCGACGTGCACAAGGTGCTCAACCAGATCACCGAACTGGTCGGGCGCATCCATGACGGCCTGTGGCGCGGCTATAGCGAAAAGCCGATCACCGACGTGGTCAACATCGGCATCGGCGGCTCGTTCCTCGGCCCGGAGCTGGTGTCCGAAGCCCTGCTGCCCTACGCCCAGCGCGGCGTGCGCTGCCACTACCTGGCCAACATCGACGGCAGCGAATTCCATGAGCTGTCGGCCAAGCTGCGCGCCGAAACCACCCTGTTCATCGTCTCTTCGAAGTCGTTCAACACCCTGGAAACCCTGAAGAACGCCCAGGCTGCACGCACCTGGTACCTGGCCCAAGGCGGCTCGGAAGCCGAGCTGTACCGCCACTTCATCGCAGTTTCGAGCAACAAGGCCGCCGCCGTGGCCTTCGGTATTCGCGAAGAGAACATCTTCCCGATGTGGGACTGGGTCGGTGGGCGCTACTCGCTGTGGTCGGCAATCGGCCTGCCGATCGCCCTGGCCATCGGCACTGCCAACTTCAAGGAGCTGCTGTCCGGTGCCTACACCATGGACCAGCACTTCCAGACCGCGCCGTTCGAGAAGAACATGCCGGTGCTGCTGGCCCTGCTGGGCGTGTGGTACGGCAACTTCTGGGGCGCGCGCAGCCACGCGATCCTGCCGTATGACCACTACCTGCGCAACATCACCAAGCACCTGCAGCAGTTGGACATGGAATCCAACGGCAAGAGCGTGCTGACCGACGGCACCCCGGTGAAGACCGATACCGGCCCGGTAATCTGGGGCGGCGTCGGCTGCAATGGCCAGCATGCCTACCACCAGTTGCTGCACCAGGGCACCCAGCTGATCCCGGCTGACTTCATCGTGCCGGTGGTGAGCTTCAACCCAGTCGCCGACCACCACCAGTGGCTGTATGCCAACTGCCTGTCGCAGAGCCAGGCGCTGATGCTCGGCAAGACCCTCGCGGAAGCCGAGGCCGAACTGCGCGCCAAGGGCCTGAACGAGGCCGATATCGCCAAGCTGGCGCCGCACAAGGTGATCCCGGGCAACCGCCCGAGCAACACCCTGGTGGTCGAGCGCATCAGCCCTCGCCGCCTCGGCGCGCTGGTGGCGATGTATGAGCACAAGGTGTTCGTGCAGAGCGTGGTCTGGGGCATCAACGCCTTCGACCAGTGGGGCGTGGAACTGGGCAAGGAGCTGGGCAAGGGCGTGTATCAGCGCCTGGTCGGCGCTCAGGAAGACAGCGCCGAGGATGGCTCGACCCAGGGCCTGATCAACTACTTCCGCGGCCGTCACCGCGGCTGACGCCAGACAGCCGCTCTGTCTGTAGGAGCGGCCTTGTGCCGCGAAAGGGCCGCACCGCGGCCCCAGGATTTCAACAATAAAGCCTTGATTGCTGGGGCCGCTTTGCGGCCCTTTCGCGGCGCAAGGCCGCTCCTACACAGACGGCGTTTCCCCCAGGGAACACCCCCACCTTCTACACTGTCCATCGAATAGCCGTTGCAGTCCCTCGCCCCTAACAAGAGCAGGACCACCCGCCATGTTCGATATCCGCGACTATCCCGAGGCACTGGCCGTCAGCCAGGCCGCCACACTCTCCGACCACGACTACCATCGCCTCTATCGCCAGTCGGTGGACGACCCCGACACCTTCTGGGCCAAGCAGGCCGAGCGCCTGGACTGGATCAAGCCCTGGTCGAGCGTGCAGCAATGCGACCTGAATACCGGTAGTGCGCGCTGGTTCGACGGCGCTCAGCTGAATGTCAGTCAGAACTGCATCGATCGCCACCTGGCCACGCGCGGCGAACAGACCGCCCTGCTCTGGGAGGGCGACGATCCCAGCGACAGCAAGGCCATCAGCTACCGCGAGCTGCACCGCCAGGTGTGCCGGCTGGCCAATGCCCTGAAAGCCCGGGGGGTGAATAAAGGCGACCGGGTGTGCATCTACATGCCGATGATCCCCGAGGCCGCCTACGCGATGCTCGCCTGCACCCGCATCGGCGCCATTCACTCGGTGGTGTTTGGCGGCTTCTCCCCCGATGCCCTGCGCGACCGTATCCTCGACGCCGATTGCCGCACCCTGATCACTGCCGACGAAGGGGTGCGCGGCGGCAAGCGCATACCGCTCAAGCAGAATGTCGACAAGGCGCTGGCCAGCTGCCCGGCCGTCAGCAGCGTGCTCGTGGTCAAGCGCACCGGCGGTGACGTCAGCTGGAGCGAAGGCCGTGACCTCTGGTACCACGAGGCAACGGCAAAGGCCGGCGACGACTGCCCGCCCGAACCGATGAACGCCGAGGACCCGCTGTTCATCCTCTACACCTCCGGTAGCACCGGCAAACCCAAGGGCGTGCTGCACAGCACCGCCGGCTACCTGCTACAGGCGACGATGACCTTCAAGGTGGTGTTCGATTACCGCGACGGCGAAGTGTTCTGGTGCACCGCCGACGTCGGCTGGGTCACCGGCCACAGCTATATCGTCTATGGCCCGCTGGCCAACGGCGCGATCTCGCTGATGTTCGAGGGCGTGCCCAACTACCCCGACACCTCGCGTTTCTGGCAGGTGGTGGACAAGCACCAGGTGAACATCTTCTACACCGCGCCCACCGCGTTGCGGGCCCTGATGCGTGAAGGCTCCGGCCCGCTGCAGGGCACCTCGCGCCAGAGCCTGCGCCTGCTCGGCAGTGTCGGCGAGCCGATCAACCCGGAGGCCTGGGAATGGTACTTCGAGGCGGTCGGGCAGAAACGCTGCCCCATCGTCGACACCTGGTGGCAGACCGAGACCGGCGGCATCATGCTCACGCCCCTTCCCGGCACACAAAGGCTCAAGCCCGGTTGCGCCACCCAACCGATGTTCGGCGTGCAGCCGGTGCTGCTGGATGAAAAGGGCAAGCTCATCGAGGGGCCAGGCGCCGGCCTGCTGGCGATCAAAGCCAGCTGGCCGGGGCAGATCCGCAGCGTCTACGGCGATCACCAGCGCATGGTCGACACCTACTTCAAGCCCATGCCCGGCTATTACTTCACCGGCGACGGCGCCCGCCGCGACGCCGACGGCGACTACTGGATCACCGGGCGCATCGACGATGTGATCAATGTCTCCGGCCACCGCATCGGCACCGCCGAGGTGGAGAGCGCGCTGGTGCTGCACGACAGCGTCGCCGAAGCGGCGGTGGTCGGTTATCCCCATGACCTCAAGGGCCAGGGCGTCTATGCCTTCGTCACCCCCATGAACGGCATAGAACCGGATGATGCGCTCAAGGCCGAACTGCTGGCCCTGGTCAGCAAGGAAATCGGCAGCTTCGCCAAGCCCGAACTGATCCAGTGGGCACCCGCCCTGCCCAAGACTCGCTCGGGCAAGATCATGCGGCGCATCCTGCGCAAGATCGCCTGCAACGAGCTGGACAACCTGGGGGATACCTCCACCCTCGCCGACCCCAGCGTGGTCCAGGGCCTGATCGACAAGCGCCTCAACCAGTAGAACCCTAGGGGCGGCCAGCGCCGCCCCGATCATCCTTTACCGCATTGACATATCGGTAAATCCCGATATTATCGCGCCATGGAACTGCTCGACATATTCAAGGCACTCTCGAACCGTACCCGTCTCGAGATCCTCAAAGGCCTGAAAGACCCGGTGAAACACTTTCCTCCCCAGGACGAAGGTGACGTTCATACGGTGGGCGTCTGTGTGAGCAGCATCCAGGAAGGCGTCGGGCTGTCGCAGTCGACGGTGTCCGACTACCTGGCCACTCTGCAGCGCGCAGGCCTGGTCGAAGTCCGGCGCATTGGCCAGTGGACCTATTACAAGCGTAACGAAGCAGCCATCAGCGCGCTCGCCGAGCTGATCGGGAGTGAGTTGTAGGTTTCACTTTCACCTTTACATATCGACTTTTCCCGATATCCCGTTTTGTCGAATTTTTTCTACCCCACGGAGGCAGCAACTACGGCATCTGACAGGTGCCAAGGAACAGAACAGCAACTTCATTTCACTTTATGTATCGATATTTCCCGATATCCCTTTTTATCGAAGCGAGAAAACACCATGAAAGCGTTGATACTGGATTCTTTTGGCGGCCCGGACGCGTTCGCCTATCGCGATGTCGCCAAACCGGTGGCGCAGGCCGGACAGGTACTGGTCCGGGTACATGCCACTTCCATCAACCCCCTGGATTACCAGGTTCGGCGTGGCGACTACCCTGACCTGGTGCCCCTCCCAGCCATTACCGGGCACGACGTTTCCGGCGTCGTCGAAGCCGTCGGGCCAGGTGTGACCGCGTTCAGCCCGGGCGACGAGGTGTGGTACACGCCGCAGATCTTCGATGGGGCGGGCAGCTATGCCGAGTACCACGTCGCCGCCGAAGGCATCATCGGCCTGAAACCGCCTTCGCTGAGCCATCTGCAGGCCGCCAGCCTTAGCCTGGTCGGCGGTACTGCCTGGGAGGCCCTGGTAGTACGTGCAGCGCTCAGGGTGGGCGAGCGCATTCTGGTTCACGGCGGCGCAGGCGGTGTCGGCCACGTGGCGATCCAGCTGGCCAAGGCCATGGGCGCCAGGGTGTTCACCACCGTGCGCGAGGACAATGCCGAATTCGTGCGGCAAATGGGCGCGGACGTGGTCATCGACTATGAGCATCAGGATTATGTCGATGTCGTCCTGCGGGAAACGGCCGGCCAAGGCGTCGACGTGGTCTTCGACACCATTGGTGGCGATACCCTGGCACGCAGCCCGGACGTCCTGGCGCAACTGGGGCGCGTGGTGTCGATCGTGGACATCGCGCAACCGCAGAACCTGATCCAGGCCTGGGGCCGCAACGCGAGTTACCACTTCGTCTTCACCCGGCAGCACCGCGGCAAGCTCGACGAGTTGAGCGCGCTGGTCGAGCGCGGGCAACTAAAGCCACACGTGGGCGCCGTCTACACCCTCGCCGAGGTTCCCCGCGCCCATGCCCGGCTGCAAAGCGCCAACAATGGCCTGCAAGGGAAGATCGCCATTGCGGTCGCGCCCATGGCCGATCCCGCCAGCGCTTGAAGCGCCAGTCACCCTTTTCGACTTCAAGGACCGCCATGATCTACGAAATTGCCCTGCTTCCCATCCGTCCGACCCACGTCGATACCTTCACGCACGCATTCGCCGAGGTCGCCCCGTTGCTCAGCCGAGCCAAGGGTCACGTCAGCCATATGCTCGCGCAAGGGATCGAGAGCCCCCATCAGTTCAACCTGATCGTGCAATGGCAAACACTGGAGGACCACGCGCCGGGTTTCGAGGCCAGTGAAGACCACCAGGTCTTCATGGCCCACCTGACACCATATTTTTCCGAGGAGCCCACGGTTTATCATGTGCAGGGCGGCGCGTTCGAAACGCACGCGCCCACCAGCCCGGGCCGTGCCCGACTGGACGACAATTGCCCAACCCCATAGACGGCCGCCATGGCGGCCAGCACAGGTCGCCATGGAAGCCTTGCGTCGCCGCATCGAAACCCAAGTCATGAGCCTCACCGGGCTGGCCCTCGGCCAGCTCGACCTGGAGTCGCCCAAGGGCGATCCCGGCCTGTTCGGCCCGCAGAGCATCAGCTGGCAGGTGCATGGCGACTTCCCCAGCATGCTGGTGGGCGGAATCAGCGCGCTGATGCTGCAACTGCTGCATCCGCTGGCCCTGGCCGGGGTCTGGGACCATTCGAACTTTCGCCAGGACCTGCTCGGCCGCCTGCGCCGCACCAGCCAGTTCATCTCCGGCACCACCTTTGGTTCGACCCGTGACGCCGAGTGGTTGATCGACAAGGTCCGCACCATCCACCTCAAGGTGGTCGGCACTGCGGCCGATGGCCGCCCCTACGCCGCCAGCGACCCCGACCTGCTGACCTGGGTGCATGTGGCCGAAGTCAGCAGCTTCCTCGCAGCCCACCTGCGCTACCGCAATCCTGGTCTGGCGCGTAGCGCGCAGGACGCCTACTACAACGAGATCGCCCTGATCGCCGAACGCCTGGGCGCGCGCGACGTGCCTCGCTCCTGTGCCGAGGTGGATGCCTACCTGCAGCGCATGCGCCCGCAGTTGCGGTGCGATGCGCGCAGCCTCGAGGTGGTCGATATCCTGCTCAAGGCCCCGGCCCCCAGCCGCCTCGCCGAGCCGGTGGGCAAGCTGATGCTCAAGGCCGGCATCGACCTGCTGCCGGACTGGGCCAGCGCAATGCTCGGCTTGCACCAGGGCGCGCTCGAGCGGCGCATGATCCGCCTGGGCCTGAGCAATACCGCGCCGGTGCTGCGCTGGGCCATGCGCAATGGCTCGGCGCAGCGCGCCAGGCGGCGCATGAGCGTCGAATGAGGTATTTTGGTCCGTTCATCGGAACCGATTTAACGTGCCATACTCCAAGCACTCCAGCCTGATACAGACGAAGCGACACATGCCCAAAGGATTGACCCGCGCCCTCGGCGCCCTGCTGGCCCTCGTGGCCCTGTACAGCCTGCTCGGCTTTCTCATTCTCCCTGGCGTCGCCCTGCGCATCGCCAACCAGCAATTGGCGCAATACGCCACGGTGCCTGCGCACCTGCAACGCATCGAGCTCAACCCGTTCAGCCTCGAGCTGACGCTCTGGGGCCTGCAGATCGGCGAGCCCGGCAAGGAGCAGGTCGGCTTCGAGCGCCTGTACGCCAATCTGTCGCTGGACAGCCTATGGACCAAGGCCCTGCGCCTGGACGCCGTAGAGTTGGACAAGCCGCGCACCGAGTTGCTGTTCGCCAAGGACGGCAGCCTCAACCTGGCGCAGCTGTTCAAGCTGCCGCCAAGCGAACCGAAAGCCGACGAGCCACCCAGCGATCCGTTCCCGGTACGCATCGCCAGCATCAAGCTCAACGAAGGCTACCTGCACTTCGAGGACCTGCGCCCGAGCGAGCCCATCGAGTTCCTCTACGACTCGATGAACCTGGAGCTGAAGAACCTCAGCACCCTGCCAGACGACAACGCCGACATGACCCTGGTGGCCAATGGCCCGGCAGGCGGGCGTATCGACTGGAGCGGCACCTTGAGCCTGACGCCGATCGCCTCGCAAGGCACGCTGAAGATCAGCGATGGCCAGATGAAGCTGTTCTGGCCCTATGTGCGCGATGCCGTGCCGCTGGTGCTGGAAGACGGCAAGGTCAGCCTAGAAGCCCACTACAAGCTCAACCTGGCCAAGGAAACCGAGCTGCTGCTGGACAACACCTCGGTGCGGGTCGCGCCCTTCGCCATCAAGGCGCCGGACGGCCGCCCGCTGGCGCGCCTGGCCAGCCTCGAAGTGAGCGAGACCTCCATCGACCTGGCCAAGCAGTTGGTCACGGTCGGCAAGATTCGCAGTGAAAAGCTCGAGACCTGGGCCGCCCTGGAGAAAGACGGCCAGCTCGACTGGCAAAAGCTGTTCGCCAGCCAGCCAGACAAGGCCGCCGCCAAGGAAAAGGCCGAACCGGCCACTGCCGAACCGAGCGACAGGGAAAAAGCCGCCGCCACGCCAAGCAAGCCCTGGCAGGTGCTGCTCAAGGACGTACAGGCGCGCAACTACATGGTGCACCTGGCCGACCGTAGCCAGAAGGAACCGGTGGCGCTGGATGTCGGCCCACTGAACCTCGACTTGCAGAACTTCGACAGCCTCAACCAGTCGCCCTTCACCCTCAAGCTCGACACCGGGGTGGGCAAGCAGGGCAAGCTGCAAGCTGCCGGCCAGGTCAATCTGGCGCCGGTGACCGCCAAGCTCGACGTCGCCACCCGCGACATCGACCTGCGCGTGGCCCAGGCCTACATCAGCCCGTTCATCCGCCTCGAGTTGCGCAGCGGCATGCTTTCCAGCGACCTAAAGGTCGACCTCAAGAGCACCGAGCCGCTGGCCTTCAGCATCACCGGCAAGGCCCAGGCCAACCAATTGCATACCCTGGATACCATCAAGAACCGCGACTTCGTCAAATGGCAGCAGGTCAACGTCGACGGCCTGGCATACGTGCACGGCGACGCCCTGTCGATCGACAAGGTGACCCTGCTGCAGCCCTATGCGCGCTTCATCATCAACGAAGACCGCACCACCAACGTCGACGACCTGCTGATCCCACAGCCCGCCGGCAAGCCTGCACCGGCCGCGAGCAAACCGGCTACCGCCGGCAGCGGCAAGGAACTGGGTATCCGTATCGGCCAGATCAGCATCAACGACGGCTCGGCCAACTTCGCCGACCTGACCCTGACGCCTAACTTCGCCACCGCCGTGCAACAACTCAACGGCCAGATCGGCACCATCGACAACCGCAAGCCGATGCCGGCCAAGGTAGATATCAAGGGCAAGGTCGACCGCTATGCGCCGGTGACCATCAAGGGAGCGCTCAATCCGTTCGACCCGATGGCCAGCCTCGATATCGCCACCAGCTTCAAGCGCGTCGAACTGACCACCCTGACGCCCTACTCCGGCAAGTTCGCGGGTTTCCGTATCCGCAAGGGCCGCCTGAACCTCGACCTGCACTACCTGATCACCAACGGCCAGCTCAAGGCCGAGAACAAGGTGGTGGTCGAACAGTTGCAGCTGGGTGAGAAGGTCGACAGCCCGGACGCGGTGGACCTGCCGATCCGCCTGGCGGTGGCACTGCTCAAGGACACCGAAGGCAAGATCTCCATCGAGCTGCCGGTATCGGGCGACCTCAACAACCCGCAGTTCAGCGTGATGCCGATTGTCTGGCAGACCCTGCGCAACCTGGTGCTGCGCGCGGCCCAGGCGCCGTTCAAGCTGCTTGGCGGGTTGGTCTCGGGCGGTGGTTCCGAGGACCTGGGCAACGTCTCGTTCGCCGCCGGCTCCAGCGACCTGACTCCCGAGGTGCAATCGTCCCTCGACAAGTTGGCTTCGGCGCTCAAGGAGCGCCCTGAGCTGCGCCTGGAGATCGAAGGCACCGCGGCACAGAGTAGCGACGGCCCGTTGATCGCCCAGCAACGGCTGGAGCGCGAATACCAGGCCACCTGGTACAAGATCCTGCAGCGCCGTGGCGACAAGGTTCCGGCCAACGCATCGTTGCTGGTGGTCGACGACAGCGACAAACCGCCGATGCTCGAAGGCATCTACCGCAACCGCCTCAAGCAGCAGCCGCCTGCCGAGTGGGAAAAGCTCGGCCGCGACGAGCGCACCGCCAAGCTGCGCGAGGCGGTGATCAAGTCCTGGGCGGAGAGCGCCGTGTTGCTGCGCAACCTCGGCCAGGAGCGTGCCAGCAGCATCAAGGATTACCTGGTGGACAAGGGGCAGTTGGAAGATGACCGGGTGTACTTCATCGACACCAACCTCGGTCAGGCCGAAAGTGACGGGCGCGTGGTAACGCCAATGCACCTGGATGCAGAGTAAGCTTCTGCTCTGCCTTGACTCGTAGGAGCCAGCTTGCTGGCTCCTACGGCGTACAGCCTTCAGACCAGCCGCTGCCCCGACACCGCCGGGTGATACAGCGGCTGCACCTTGTTCCCCGCCGGATCCAGCAAATGGAAGCTGCGCGCGCCATCGCCATGGTTGAACGGACGATCCAGCAAGGTCACGCCACGGGCCTTGAAGTACTGGTACCAAGCCTCCAGTTCCTCGACGCTGTCGACAATGAAGCCATAGTGATCCAGGGTCTGCAGCCCGTTGGCCGCGCCTGCGCCGCGCCCGAGCGACAGGTTGTCATTGCCGCAGGTCAGGTAGACCAGGTCTTCGTTGGCACGGTTTAGCACTTCCATGCCCAGCACATCCACGTAGAAGCGCTCGCACTCCTCCAGGTTGGGGACCAGCAGGGCGATGTGCCGCAGGCCATTGAGGCGGCCTGGGCGGGTAGGTAGATCGGACATGAGCGCGGCTCCTTTTTTTGTATACAATTCACAACAGAATCTAAAACAAAAGGAGCGTCATGTGTACTGCCTATTTATCAAGACGCGCGTGAAACCCGGTACCGCGGATGCCTTCCTGGCAGCCATCAATACCAACGCCGCGGCATCGGTCGCCACCGAGCCGGGTTGTCTGGTATTCGATGTCTCGCAGGACCGGGAGAATGCCGATGTCATCTACCTGTACGAGATCTACCAAGACGATGAAGCGTACGAGGCGCATACCCGGACCGCGCATTTTCGCGACAGTCGCCCTCTGGTGGAACCGCTGATCGAAGAGCAGGTGTGCTTCGAGAGCGATGTAATCGCCCGAAACCCGGTGAGTTGAAGCCGCCTTCCTGAACGCCAATAGAAAAGCCCCGGCGATGGCCGGGGCTTTTGCTTGAAGGGGTGGCCAACTCCTTTTGGCCGACGGGACATTCCTTATTCGGACTTCAAGCCATCCGCCGAGACGGCCTGCACGCCCTTGATCTTCTTGGCGATGGCCACTGCCATCTCTTTCTGCGCATCGGTGATGGCCACGTCCGAGGACAGCGACACTACACCCTTGTTGGTTTCGACCTTGATGTCACTGCCTGGCACGCCTTTCTCGGTCATCAGGTCAGCCTTCACCTTGGTGGTGATCCAGGTGTCGGAAGTCGCTTCCTTGGCTTTGGTCACCTCACCGGCCGCAAGCGTCATCGGGGCCTGGGTGGACTGAGCAGCGAAAGCTGCGTTGGCCATGGTCAGGGTCAGAGCGGTAGCAGTAGCGGCAGCAATGGCGAACTTCTTCATGTGAGTCACTCCTGTTTTTTCGAAAGGTCTGCGCCTTGGTTCCTGGCGTCAGGTAGGAGTGATGTTGCAGGGGTTGTGCCAGTTTTTCCGTTTCGCTTGATTCCTTATAAATCAATAAGTTAGAAGAAAACCAAAATGCTTGGCGTCGTGCATTTTGCAAGCTGCGGCGCAAACCTGAATGCAAGATGCAAGGCCAAAACCCCGTAGGAGCCGGCTTGCCGGCGAACCAATCGTCGCGCCGCCTGCTTCGCCAGCCCTCCGGGGGCCGCGGCAGGCCAAAAAAAAGGACCCCGAAGGGTCCTTTTTCCAGCCACTCAGGGCTTAGACGCCCGATGCCTTGGCAGCGGCAACATCCTTGATCGACAGCTTGATACGGCCGCGGTTGTCCACGTCCAGTACCAGCACTTCGACTTCCTGGCCTTCCTTCAGCACGTCAGTGACTTTCTCGACGCGAGCATCGCTCAGCATGGAGATGTGCACCAGGCCGTCCTTGCCCGGCAGGATGTTGACGAAAGCACCGAAATCGACGATGCGCTCGACCTTGCCGACGTAGATCTTGCCGATTTCGGCCTCGGCGGTGATGCCCAGGATGCGCTGCTTGGCAGCATCTGCCGCTTCCTTGGTCTCGCCGAAGATCTTGATCGAACCGTCGTCTTCGATGTCGATCGAGGCCTTGGTCTCTTCGCAGATGGCGCGGATGGTGGCGCCGCCTTTGCCGATGACGTCACGGATCTTGTCGGTGTCGATCTTCATCGCGATCATGGTCGGGGCGTTGGCCGACAGCTCGGTACGCGATTCGCCGATGATCTGGTTCATCTGGCCGAGGATGTTCAGGCGCGCTTCCAGGGCCTGGCCCAGGGCGATTTCCATGATCTCTTCGGTGATGCCGTTGATCTTGATGTCCATCTGCAGCGCGGTAACGCCCTTGGCGGTACCAGCTACCTTGAAGTCCATGTCGCCCAGGTGGTCTTCGTCACCGAGGATGTCGGTCAGGACGGCGAACTTGTCACCTTCCTTGACCAGGCCCATGGCGATACCGGCAACCGGAGCTTTCATCGGTACACCGGCGTCCATCAGGGCCAGCGAAGCGCCGCAGACCGAAGCCATGGAGCTGGAGCCGTTGGATTCGGTGATTTCCGAGACCACGCGGATGGTGTACGGGAACACGTCGGCGGCCGGCAGCATGGCCTGGACCGAACGGCGGGCCAGACGGCCGTGGCCGATTTCACGACGACCAGCACCGCCCATGCGACCACACTCGCCCACCGAGAACGGCGGGAAGTTGTAGTGCAGCATGAAGGGGTCTTTCTTCTCGCCTTCGAGGGTATCCAGCAGCTGGGCGTCACGGGCGGTACCCAGGGTCGCGACGACCAGGGCCTGGGTTTCGCCACGGGTGAACAGGGCCGAACCGTGGGTCTTGGGCAGAACGCCGACTTCGATGTTCAGCGGACGCACGGTCTTGGTGTCACGACCGTCGATACGCGGCTTGCCGTTGACGATGTTTTCGCGAACGGTGCGGTATTCGATTTCGCCGAAGATGTCTTTGACTTCACCAGCCGATGGCTGGCCTTCCTCGCCGGAGAACTTGGCAACGGCCTGGTCGCGCAGTTCGCCCAGGCGCGCGTAGCGGTCGGCCTTGACGGTGATGGTGTAGCCCTGCGACACCGCTTCACCGAACTCGGCGCGGATGGCGTTGAACAGCTCGGTGTTGGCAACGGCAGGTTTCCAGTCCCAGGTCGGCTTGGCGGCTTCGGCAGCCAGCTCCTTGACCGCCTTGATGACGGCCTGGAATTCGTCGTGGGCGAACAGGACGGCGCCCAGCATCTGGTCTTCGGTCAGCTCTTGGGCTTCCGATTCAACCATCAGTACGGCGGATTCGGTACCGGCGACGACCATGTCCAGGCTCGAGGCAGCCAGTTGCTCGTAGGTCGGGTTCAGCAGGTAGCCGGTGCTTTCGTGGAAGGCGACGCGGGCAGCGCCGATCGGGCCTTCGAACGGAATGCCGGAGATGGCCAGGGCAGCCGAGGTACCGATCATCGCAGCGATGTCCGGATCGGTCTTCTTGCTGGTGGAGACGACGGTGCAGACAACCTGCACTTCGTTCATGAAGCCTTCTGGGAACAGCGGGCGGATCGGACGGTCGATCAGGCGCGAGGTCAGGGTTTCCTTCTCGGAAGGACGGCCTTCACGCTTGAAGAAACCACCAGGGATCTTGCCGGCGGCGTAGGTTTTTTCCTGGTAGTGCACGGACAGCGGGAAGAAGCCCTTGCCCGGGTCGGCTTGCTTGGCACCGACCACGGTCACCAGCACGGTGACATCGTTGTCGACGGTGACCAGCACGGCGCCGGTGGCCTGACGGGCAATGCGGCCCGTTTCGAGAGTAACGGTCGATTGACCGAACTGGAACGTCTTGATTACCGGGTTCACGGTTTCCTACCTTTTTCAGTGGCTCTTGGGGGAACTGGTTCTTGCGAATTCTTGGGCAGCACGGGGAATCGGCCCCATCGACCGTCCAGATACAACACGAGGCTGGGAGCCTGGCGCCGGGCGGATGAACCGCTCGGCAGACCAGGCTGCCAACCTCGCAGATCGCGCGGCGTGTCCAACGGCAGGGCTGCCAGGCAGCCTTGCCGAGGAATGCGACACGCCATGCAACACCACTGGCCAGGCCGCTATTAGCGACGCAGGCCCAGGCGACCGATCAGGGCGCTGTAACGAGTGGTGTCCTTGCCCTTCAGGTAGTCCAGCAGCTTACGACGCTGGTTGACCATACGGATCAGACCACGACGGGAGTGGTGGTCTTTTTCGTTGGCCTTGAAGTGGCCTTGCAGCTTGTTGATGTTGAAGGTCAGCAGAGCAACCTGTACTTCCGGGCTACCGGTGTCGCCGGCGGCTTGCTGATAGTCTGCAACGATCTGGGCTTTTTCTTCGACGCTGAGGGCCATTTGGCTTCTCCTGATAAACGGATCCCGCGAACGGTCTCCAATAGGCCAGGGACAAGTCCCCGTATTAATAAGAAGAGGTGTGACCGTGCCTAATAACAGCCACCCTCGAGTCCGCCGGTTTCAGCCGAAGCCTGCACCGATGGTTCCGGTCATTCCGACCGAATCAGTCGACGCGGCGCAATGCGCCCGTCCTCGCTCACCTCACCGATACCGATGAAGCGGGCGTTGTGATCCTGCACCCGGACCATGCCGAACTGTGGCGCATCCGGGGCGCGTACCGCCTGACCATGCAGCCAGTAGAACGCGCTGTGCTCGGAAAGCACCACCAGGGGCCAATCCTGCAGGCCGCTGTCCGAGGGCATCAGGAAGCGATCGAGCGCTTCGTTGCCACCTTCGGCGTGGGCCTGTTCGAGTTCCTCGAGCGTCACGGTCTGTGCCAGCGCGAAGGGCCCGGCCTGGGTCCGGCGCAGTTCGGCAACGTAGGCACCACAACCCAACGCCTCACCGATATCCTCCACCAGGGTGCGGATATAGGTGCCTTTGCTGCAACCAACCGACAGGCGCGCACGGGTGCCTTCGCACTCGAGCAACTCCAGGCGGCCAATAGTAACAGAACGCGCCTCGCGCTCCACTACCTCTCCTGCACGCGCCAGTTTGTATAACGGCTGGCCATCGCGCTTGAGAGCCGAGTACATCGGCGGTACCTGCTTGATTTCGCCACGAAAACGCGGAATCACCGCTTCGATGTCGGCACGACCAACGGTCACCTCACGGGTTTGCAGCACTTCGCCTTCGGCATCCGCCGTGGTCGTAGTCTGCCCCATCTGCATGACCGTTTCGTAGCCCTTGTCGGAATCGAGCAAGTACTGGGAGAACTTGGTCGCCTCGCCGAAGCACAGCGGCAGCACGCCGCTGGCCAAGGGGTCGAGGCTGCCGGTGTGGCCGGCCTTCTCGGCATTGAGCAGCCAACGGACTTTCTGCAGGGCGGCGTTGGAGGTGAACCCCAGCGGCTTGTCGAGCAGGATGATGCCGCTGACGTTGCGGCGGATACGTTTGACCTGGGCCACCGCTTACTCCTTGGTGTCCGGCTCGTCGGCATCCTTGTGCAGGCGGTCTTCTGCCACCGCACGTTCGATCAGCGCCGACAGGTGGACACCACGGCTGACGCTCTCATCGAAGTGGAAATGCAGCTGTGGCACGCTGCGCAACTGCATGACGCGGCCAAGGTGCAGGCGCAGGAAGCTCGCGGCGCTGTTGAGGGCCTTGAGGGTCTGCGGCACGGCGTCGGTACCGTCCTGGCCCATCACGGTGATGTACACCTTGGCGTGGCCCAGGTCACGGCTGACGTCGACGGCGGTGATGGTCACCAGGCCGACGCGCGGGTCTTTGACTTCGCGGCGGATCAGCTCGGCCAGCTCACGCTGCATCTGATCACCGATACGTTGGGTACGGCTGTATTCTTTTGCCATTCTTGCTACCTGTATCTTAAAGCGGCAAACGCCCGGTCAAGCGAAAAGCCTGACCGGGCGCTACCTTCAGAGGTGCCGGCGACCGCCCTGGGGCGGGGCCTGCACCACGCTCGGCCCTTACAGGGTACGAGCCACCTGGACTTTCTCGAAGACTTCGATCTTGTCGCCGACCTTGACGTCGTTGTAGCTCTTGACGCCAATACCGCACTCCATGCCGTTACGCACTTCGGCGGCGTCGTCCTTGAAGCGACGCAGCGATTCCAGCTCGCCTTCGAAGATCACCACGTCGTCGCGCAATACGCGGATCGGACGGTTACGGTACACGGTACCCTCGATGACCATACAGCCAGCGATGGCGCCGAACTTCGGCGAACGGAATACATCACGCACTTCGGCGACACCCAGGATGTTCTCGCGAACATCGCTGCCGAGCATGCCGGTCAGGGCCTTCTTGACGTCTTCGATGATGTCGTAGATCACGTTGTAGTAACGCATATCCAGACCTTCCTGCTCGACGATCTTGCGCGCGCCGGCATCGGCACGCACGTTGAAGCCGAACAGTACTGCATTCGAAGCCAGCGCCAGGTTGGCGTCGCTTTCGGTGATACCACCAACGCCGCCACCGATGACGCGCACCTGAACTTCGTCGTTGCCCAGGCCGCCGAGCGAGCCTTGCAGCGCCTCGAGCGAACCGCGCACGTCGGTCTTGAGGACGATGTTGAGGGTCTTCTTCTCTTCCTGACCCATGGTCTCGAAGATGTTTTCCAGCTTGCCGGCGTGAGCACGGGCCAGCTTGACCTCACGGAACTTGCCTTGACGGAACAGCGCCACTTCACGCGCTTTCTTCTCGTCGGCAACCACCGACATCTCTTCACCAGCATCCGGGGTGCCATCCAGGCCGAGGATCTCGACCGGAATCGACGGGCCAGCTTCCTTCACAGGCTTGCCGTTCTCGTCGAGCATGGCGCGCACGCGGCCATAGTTGGAGCCGACCAGGACCATGTCGCCCTGACGCAGGGTACCGTCCTGAACCAGGATGGTCGCCACCGGGCCACGGCCCTTGTCCAGACGCGACTCGACCACCACGCCACGACCTGGAGCGGTCGGGGTGGCCTTGAGCTCGAGGATCTCGGCCTGCAGCAGGACAGCTTCGAGCAACTCGTCGACACCGGTACCCATCTTCGCCGAAACCTTGACGAACGGCGTGTCACCACCCCATTCCTCGGAGGTCACGCCTTCGACGGACAGCTCGTTACGGATGCGATCGAGGTCTGCACCTGGCTTGTCGATCTTGTTCACGGCTACCACCAGCGGTACGCCAGCTGCCTTGGCATGCTGCACGGCTTCGCGGGTCTGCGGCATCACGCCGTCGTCCGCCGCCACCACCAGGATGACGATGTCGGTGGCCTTGGCACCACGGGCACGCATCTGGGTAAACGCAGCGTGGCCTGGGGTGTCGAGGAAGGTGACCATGCCACGGTCGGTTTCGACGTGGTAGGCACCGATGTGCTGGGTGATACCACCGGCTTCGCCAGCGGCCACCTTGGCACGACGGATGTAGTCGAGCAGCGAGGTCTTGCCGTGGTCGACGTGGCCCATGACGGTCACGACCGGCGCACGCGAGGTGGTCTCGCCTTCGAACTTCAGCGATTCGGCCAGGGAGTCTTCCAGGGCGGTGTCGCTGACCAGGGTGACCTTGTGGCCCAGCTCTTCGGCGACCAGCTGCGCGGTCTCCTGGTCGAGCACCTGGTTGATGGTGACCGGGGTACCCAGCTTGAACATGAACTTGACGACTTCAGCGGCCTTGACCGACATCTGTTGCGCCAGTTCCGAGACGGTGATGGTCTCGCCGATGGTCACGTCACGAATGACCGGACCAGTCGGGCTCTGGAAGCCATGCGCATTGCGCTTCTTGCCCTTGCCCTTGCCACCGCGACCACGACGGAAGCCATCGCTTTCTTCGTCGGTGGTACGGGGCGCGGCGCGAGGGGTCGGAGCCTTTTCCTTCTCCTTGACCTTGACCTTGACCGACATGCGCGGCGCATCGCCACGGCCGGCAGCCGCTGGGCCACCACCGCGACGATCGTCATCACGGGTACGGCTTTCGTTGCGACGGGTCTCGTCTTTCTTGCGCTCGGCAGCACGCGCGGCGGCGTCTTCGGACACCGGCGCATTGGCCACTACCGGGGCAGCGACAGGGGCAGGTTCAGCCTTGGGCGCAGGTGCCGCAGCCGGGGCTTCGGCGGCCTGACGGCGAGCTTGCTCCTCGTTGCGCTGGCGCACTTCGGCCTCGACCTTCTCGCGCGCGGCGTTTTCAGCGGCGCGGCGCTCTTCCTGCTCACGCTTCTGCTCAGCCTGGATCTCTTCCGGGCTGCGCTGCACGAAGACTTTCTTCTTGCGTACTTCTACGCTGATGCTCTTGCTACCGGCGACACGCAGAGTGCTGGTGGTCTTGCGCTGCAAGGTGATCTTGCGCGGCTCTTCCGCCTTGCTCTTGTGGCTGCTCTTCAAATGGGTCAGCAGGGTCTGCTTCTCATTATCGGTCACTACCTGACCGGCGTCGGTGTGCGGCAGACCTGCCTCACGCATCTGCTGCAGCAGGCGCTCTACCGGTGCCTCGACCTCTTGGGCCAGTTCTTTCACCGTGACTTGCGTCATGCACTTCTCTCCTCAGGCCGCGCCTAATTACTCGAACCAGTGGGCTCGGGCGGCCATGATCAACTTGCCGGCACGCTCTTCGTCGATGCCGTCGATGTCGAGCAGGTCGTCAATCGACTGCTCGGCCAGGTCTTCGCGGTTAACCACGCCGCGCACCGCCAGTTCCGCCGCCAGGTCCTTGTCCATGCCCTCGAGGGAGAGCAGGTCTTCGGCCGGATGGGCGTCTGCCAGTTTTTCTTCGGTAGCGATGGCTTTGGTCAACAAACGGTCCTTGGCACGAGCGCGCAGCTCATTGACGATGTCCTCGTCAAAGCCATCGATGTTGAGCATTTCTTCCAACGGTACGTAAGCAATTTCTTCGAGGCTGGTGAAGCCTTCGTCGACCAGCACCTGTGCCAGCTCTTCGTCGACTTCCAGTTCCTCGATGAAGTTACGCAGGATGTCGCCTGTCTCAGCCTGTTGCTTGGCCTGGATGTCCTTCTCGGTCATCACGTTCAGGGTCCATGCAGTCAGCTGGCTGGCCAGACGGACGTTCTGGCCGCCACGTCCGATGGCCTGGGCCAGGTTGTCCTCGGCCACGGCGATGTCCATCGCATGGGCATCTTCATCAACGATGATCGCGGCAACCTCTGCCGGCGACATGGCGTTGATGACGAACTGCGCCGGGTTCTCGTCCCACAGGACGATATCCACACGCTCGCCACCCAGCTCGCCGGATACGGCCTGGACGCGCGAACCGCGCATGCCGATGCAGGCACCTTGCGGGTCGATGCGCTTGTCCTTGGAGCGGACGGCGATCTTGGCACGCGAACCCGGATCACGGGAGGCGGCCATGACTTCGATGAGGCCTTCGGCGATTTCCGGCACTTCGATGCGGAACAGCTCGATCAGCATCTGCGGCGCAGTGCGCGACAGGATCAGCTGTGGGCCGCGGTTCTCGGTGCGGATTTCCTTGAGCAGCGCGCGCAGGCGCACGCCGACCCGGAAGGTCTCACGGGGAATGATGTCTTCGCGGGCCAGCAACGCCTCGGCGTTGTTGCCCAGGTCGACGATGACGTTGTCGCGAGTGACTTTCTTCACGGTGCCGGAGATGATCTCGCCGACACGCTCGCGGTAGGCGTCGACCACCTGGGCGCGCTCGGCCTCGCGGACCTTCTGCACGATGACCTGCTTGGCGGTCTGGGCGGCGATGCGGCCGAATTCGATCGACTCGATCTTCTCTTCGATCACGTCACCGACCTTGGCGTCCGGGTGCGTGTCCTGGATCTTTTCCAGCCAGGTCTCGATCGCCGGATCGTCCAGGTCGTTTTCGTCGACCACGGTCCAGCGGCGGAAGGTCTCGTAGCTACCGGTGTGGCGGTTGATTTCCACACGCAGGTCGACTTCGTCCTCAAAACGTTTTTTGGTTGCAGTGGCCAAGGCCACTTCCAGCGCTTCGAAAATGACGCCTGGCGGTACACCTTTCTCGTTGGATACCGATTCAACAACCAGCAGTACTTCTTTGCTCATCGTACGCCTCGCCTTGCGCAAGCCATTGGCCCCGGAACATCCGCCGGGCCCGGCACGTCTCAGTCAAAACTGGGAATAATATTGGCCTTGTCGATCGAGTCGATCGGCAGCAGGAACTCCTGGTTGTCCACCTGGACCACCACATCCTGCTCCTCCACACCACGGAGAAGGCCCTGGAAGTTACGACGACCCTCGAAGGGTGAACGCAGCTTGATCTTCACTTGTTCGCCGGCATGCGAGGCAAACTGTTCCAGAGTGAACAGTGGGCGATCCATGCCAGGCGAAGAAACTTCGAGGGTGTATTCACTGCTGATCGGATCTTCCACGTCGAGAATGGCGCTGGCCTGACGGCTGACCGCTTCGCAGTCCTCCACCAGGATGCCGCCATCCTTGTCGATGTAGATGCGCAGTACCGAATGCTTACCCTGGGAAACGTATTCGATCCCCCAGCACTGATAGCCCAGACCCTCGACCACCGGGGCCAACAAGGCCTGCAACTGTTCTAGCTTGCTCGACACCTGAACCCCCTCGTGCATGCTGTGCAAATAAAAAATGGGCGAAGCGCCCATCCCTGAAAGCGCCGTTGGACAACGGCGCCGAAAACTGTCGGCTAGCAAAAAGCCCCTGAAAAGGGGCTCTGCTGAAGCTGGTTGCGGGGGCTGGATTTGAACCAACGACCTTCGGGTTATGAGCCCGACGAGCTACCAAGCTGCTCCACCCCGCGACAAAGCTGGGGCGAAAGTATAAGACCGAACCCTGTGCAGGGTCAATCCAACCTCCACCTGCAAGAAAGCCCGCTAAAGCGGGCTCTCATGCTTCAATTGGTACCGAGAAGGGGACTCGAACCCCTACACCCTATGGGCACAACCACCTCAAGGTTGCGTGTCTACCAATTCCACCACCTCGGCAATACTACTTCTTGAAACCCGTTACTGCTGCTCTTTGGCCGGAGGAGGTACGTCACCAGTGTTGGTGGTTTCGCTCTTCTGCTGCTGGAGCACCGGTACATCATCATTGACTGCCGGCTTTGACTCTTTGACTTCCAGCACTGCTGGATCTGGCAGACCAGCTTGAGTCAGCTGGTGAGCCTGCTGCTTGGCGAAGTATCCTAACCCAAGTGCAGTCAAAAAGAAAGTGGCAGCAAGTATAGCAGTAACTTTACTCAAAAAGGTAGCGGAACCTTGGCTTCCGAACACAGTATTTGAAGCACCTGCGCCGAAAGATGCACCTGCTTCCGCACCTTTACCCTGTTGCAACAGCACCATAACTACCAGTGACAGCGCCGCCAACAGATGAAAAACAACTACGACTGTTTCCAGCATTTGTTCAGTTTCCTGCGGCGCGACAAATTGCACCGAATTCGTCTGCGTTCAGGGAAGCTCCACCAATGAGCCCCCCATCGATATCCGGCATGCCGAACAGTTCGGCCGCATTGGCCGCCTTCACGCTGCCGCCGTAGAGAAGCTGCACACCTTCTGCAACTTCGGCGTCCTTCGCCGCCAACTGCTTGCGGATGGCTGCATGCACATCCTGAGCTTGCTGTGGCGAGGCCGTCAAACCAGTACCGATGGCCCAAACAGGCTCATAGGCAATAACTGCATTGGCGAAAGCCTTGATACCGAACACATCGATAACACTGCTTAGTTGACGCCCTACAACTTCAAGCGTCTCGCCGGCTTCGCGCTCTGCGAGAGTTTCCCCTATACAGAGCACTGGCGTCAAACCACTTTGCTGCGCCGCTGCAAACTTTTGATTCAGCACTTCGTCACTTTCGCCAATAACCTGGCGACGCTCGGAGTGCCCAACCAGCACATACTTGCAACCGACTTCAGCCAACTGACTCGGGGCAACTTCGCCGGTCAGTGCGCCTTGTTCAGGCTGTACCGCAGAATTCTGTGCGCCTACGCTGATTCCTTTGCCTTCCAGGCCATCGATCACTTGATTGATGAACAAGGACGGTGGAAACACCGCGACTTCCACACCGCTTGGCAGGGACAGATTGCCCAAGCCCTGGGTCAGCTCTACGACGCTAGCGCGGGTACCGTGCATCTTCCAGTTACCAGCTACCATGGGGCGACGCATGCTTTACCTCGTCGGTCAAAGTGGGCGCAGATCTTACCCAACCCGATCTGCGCTGGCAAGCCTCTTTCAGGCACAAACTTCCTCGACCAGCTTGGCCAGGGCTTCGGCATGGCCGCGCACCTGGCTTTCGTCGTCACCCTCGACCATCACCCGCACCAACGGCTCGGTGCCAGACTTGCGCAACAGCACGCGCCCGCGCCCGGCCATGGCTTCGGTGGCCTTGGCGCTAGCCTCCTTGACCAGGGGGTTTTCCAGCGGATCGTCCTTGCCCGCGGCGAAGCGCACATTGATCAGTACCTGCGGGCACTTGCGCACCGCTTGGCGCGCCTGGGCCAGGTTCTCGCCGCGACGCTTGAGCGCCATCAGCACCTGCAGCGCGGCGATGATCGCATCACCGGTCGTGGTGTGGCTGGCGCAGACGACGTGGCCAGAGTTCTCGCCGCCCAGCAGCCAGTCGCGCTCGAGCAGCTCGGCCATGACATAGCGGTCACCGACCTTGGCGCGCACGAACGGGATATCCAGCTCCTTGAACGCCAACTCCAGGCCCAGGTTGCTCATCAGCGTGCCAACCACGCCACCCTGGAGCTTACCGCGCTCTTGCATGTCGCGACCGATGATGAACAGCAGTTCGTCACCATCGACGATGGCGCCGGTGTGGTCGACCATCAGCACCCGGTCGCCGTCACCATCGAAGGCGATACCCATGTCGGCGTGACCGACCAGCACCGCCGCCTGCAACGACTCGATATGGGTCGAGCCACAGCCTTCGTTGATGTTCAGGCCGTCCGGCGCAGCGTGCAACACCGTTACCTCGGCACCCAACTCGCGGAACACGCTCGGCGCCACCTTGTAGGTGGCGCCATGGGCGCAATCGACGACGATCTTCAGCCCTTCGAAGCTGGTGCTGCTGGGCACGCTGCTCTTGCAGAACTCGATATAGCGTCCGGCCGCGTCATTGATGCGCGAAACCTTGCCCAGCTTGCTCGACTCGACCACGGTCATCGGCTGATCGAGCAGTTCCTCGATCATCAGTTCGACTTCATCCGGCAGCTTGGTGCCGGCGCCGGAGAAGAACTTGATGCCGTTATCGTCGTGCGGGTTGTGCGAAGCACTGATGACGATGCCGGCTTCGGCGTGGAAGGTGCGGGTCAGGTAGGCGATGGCCGGGGTCGGCATCGGCCCAAGCAGCATCACATCGGCGCCGGCCGCGGAAAGCCCGGCCTCCAGCGCGGATTCGAACATGTAGCCGGAGATTCGCGTGTCCTTGCCCACCAGCACACGGCAGTTACCCTGCTTGCGGAAGGCCATGCCCGCGGCCCAGCCGAGCTTCAGCATGAAGTCGGGGGTAATCGGGAATTGGCCGACGCGACCACGGATACCATCGGTGCCAAAGTATTTTCTGCTCATAGTGACTCCAATGTTCTTATTCGGCGTTCTGTACCGCGGCGATCATGCGCACCACGTCGACGGTTTCCGCCACGTCGTGCACCCGCAGGATGCTCGCGCCCTTGCTCATGGCCAGGGCGGCCAGGGCCAGACTGCCGTAGAGCCGCTCGCCGACCGGACGGTCCAGCGTGAGGCCGATCATGCTCTTGCGCGAAACACCCACCAACAGCGGGCGCCCAAGGCGATAGAGCGCTTCCATGTGCTTGAACAGGCTGAGGTTGTGCTCAAGGGTCTTGGCAAAACCGAAGCCTGGGTCGAGGACGATGCGTTCGGCAGCGATGCCGGCTGCCGCGCAGGCGGCCATACGCTGTTCAAGATAGCGCGTGACATCGGCAGTCACATCCTCGTAGTGCGGATTGTCCTGCATGGTGCCCGGCTCGCCACGCATGTGCATCAGGCACACCGGCAAGCCGGTATCTGCCGCGGCATCCAGCGCACCATCGCGCTCCAGGGCGCGCACGTCGTTGATCAGGCCAGCGCCCAGACGGGCCGACTCACGCATCACCGCAGGCGTCGAGGTATCGACGGAGATGATCACATCAAGCCGGCTGCTGATCGCCTCGACGATCGGCGCCACGCGCTCCAGCTCCTGTGTCGGTGAAACCGCACGGGCGCCTGGGCGGGTGGATTCGCCACCGACATCGACCAAGGTCGCCCCTGCCGCCACCATCGCCTCGGCATGGCGTAACGCAGCGTCTCGCTGGCTATAGCGCCCGCCGTCGGAGAAGGAGTCGGGGGTGATATTGAGGATACCCATGACATGGGTACGGGACAAATCAAGAACCCGGTTGCCGCAAGGCAACCGGGTCGGGTACTGCTGTGAGGTCATAGAAACCCTTAGTGTTGAGCCGCTGGACCGCCAATCGGCGATTCCGGACGATCATCCTGGGAAGCCGGCGTGCCGCTGGTGCCAGCATCGTTGTCCCAGTCGCGCGGCTCGCGCGGGGTGCGACCAGCCATGATGTCGTCGATCTGATCGGCATCGATGGTCTCGTACTTCATCAAGGCCTCGGCCATGGCGTCGAGCTTGTCGCGGTTGTCGGTGAGGATCTGCTTGGCCGTGGCGTAGCATTGATCGATGATGCTGCGCACCTCGGAGTCGATCATCTTCGCCGTTTCACCGGAGACGCTGGCGTGCTGACTACCGGCACTGCGACCGAGGAACACCTCGCCCTCTTCTTCGGCGTACATCAGCGGGCCGAGTTTCTCGGACAGGCCCCACTTGGTGACCATGTTCCGGGCAATCTGGCTGGCACGCATGATGTCGTTGGACGCGCCGGTGGTGACACCGTCGAAGCCCAGGGTCATCTCTTCAGCGATACGGCCGCCGTAAAGCGAACAGATCTGGCTGATCAGCGCGCGCTTGGACAGGCTGTAGCGGTCCTCTTCCGGGAGGAACATGGTCACGCCCAGGGCACGGCCACGGGGAATGATCGAAACCTTGTAAACCGGGTCGTGCTCGGGCACGACACGACCGACGATGGCGTGACCGGCCTCGTGATAGGCAGTGTTCTGCTTTTCTTTCTCGGACATGACCATGGTCTTGCGCTCGGCGCCCATCATGATCTTGTCCTTGGCCAGCTCGAACTCCTTCATTTCCACCAGGCGCTTGCCAGCACGAGCAGCGAACAGCGAAGCCTCGTTGACCAGGTTGGCCAGGTCGGCACCGGAGAAGCCAGGCGTACCACGGGCGATGACCGCAGCGTTGACGTTCTCGCCAACCGGTACCTTGCGCATGTGCACCTTGAGGATCTGCTCGCGACCACGGATATCCGGCAGGCCGACCACCACCTGGCGGTCGAAGCGACCTGGACGCAACAGCGCCGGGTCGAGGACGTCCGGACGGTTGGTGGCGGCGATGACGATGATGCCATCGTTCATCTCGAAGCCGTCCATCTCCACCAGCAACTGGTTCAGCGTTTGCTCACGCTCGTCGTGACCGCCGCCCATGCCGGCACCACGATGGCGACCGACGGCATCGATCTCGTCGATGAAAATGATGCACGGCGCGTGCTTCTTGGCCTGCTCGAACATGTCACGGACACGGCTGGCACCCACGCCGACGAACATCTCGACGAAGTCGGAGCCGGAAATGGTGAAGAACGGCACCTTGGCTTCACCGGCGATGGCCTTGGCCAGCAGGGTCTTACCGGTACCGGGTGGGCCGACCATCAGCACGCCGCGCGGAATACGCCCGCCCAGACGCTGGAACTTGCCCGGGTCGCGCAGGAACTCGACCAGCTCGCCGACCTCCTCCTTGGCCTCGTCGCAGCCCGCGACGTCAGCCAGGGTGGTCTTGACCTGGTCTTCGGAGAGCAGGCGCGCCTTGCTCTTGCCGAAGCTCATCGGGCCGCCCTTGCCGCCGGCACCGCCCTGCATCTGACGCATGAAGAACATGAACACGGCGATGATCACCAGGATCGGGAAGCTGGCCACCAGCAGTTGGGTCCAGATGCTCTGCTGCTCGGGCTGCTTGCCTTCGACGGTGACATGATTGTCGACCAGGTCGCCGATCAGGCCGTTGTCGGTGATGGCCGGGCGCACGGTCTTGAAGTTGTCGCCATCGGTGCGCTTGCCGGTAATGATGTAGCCGTCGACGGTCACGCGCTCGACCTTGCCATCCTTGACCTGCTGGATGAAGTCGGAATAGTTGAGGGTCTGCGGCTCGTTAGGGCTGGAGAAGTTGTTCATCACCGTCACCAGGACGGCGGCGATGATCAACCAGAGGATCAGATTCTTTGCCATGTCGTTCAATTCGCTACCCTCTGAGGCCGGCGCACGACGCAGCCGTGCCTCGCATGATATTCATCGCCCTAACTTACTACATTACCCACGCATCCGCAGGCACCGTCTGTAACCCTTTGTGAAAGCTAGACTACACGAAGTTCGGACGATCCAGACGGGGCGGCCGATTGGAAATAACTATCGGCAACCCCGCAGCACGCCTTTCACACTCCTTTGAAACCTTTGCCCAACAGGTACTGTTCGCGGGAGCGATCCCGCGAGGACGACGGCTTGCGCATCTGCACCTTGTCGAACTTGCTGCGCACGTCCTTGAGGTACATGTCGAAACCTTCGCCCTGGAAGATCTTGATCAGGAAATCCCCGCCGGGCTTGAGCACGCGGGTCGCCAGATCCAGGGCCAGTTCACAGAGGAACATGGCGCGCGGCATGTCCACCGCGGGCGTACCACTCATATTGGGGGCCATATCGGAAATCACAAGGTCCACGTGCGAATCGCCGACCGCCTGGAGGATCTGCTGCAGCACTTCGTCCTGGGTGAAATCGCCCTGGATGAAGGTCACATCGGGGATCGAGTCCATTTCCAGGATGTCCGAGGCGATCAGGCGGCCCTGGCCACCAATCAGACGACTGGTCACCTGCGACCAGCCTCCGGGGGCCGCGCCGAGGTCGATGACGCTCATGCCGGGACGGATCAGGCGGTCTTTCTCCTGGATCTCCAGCAGTTTGTAGCTAGCGCGCGAGCGGTAGCCATCCTTCTGTGCTTGCTTCACAAAAGGGTCGTTGAAATGTTCGCGCAGCCAGTTGGCGCTGCTTTTGGAACGTTGTACCACGGGGCACCTCGATGATATGCGTCGTGTTTGACTGGGCGGAGCCACAGGCCCTCGGGTAAAATGCCCGTCAATTTTACAGAATCAGACGAAAAGGGTCAGATTATGCCGCTCAATAACGAGCAGAAGAAGCAGTACAAATCGATTGGTCACGACCTGAAGCCGGTTCTGATCGTCGCAGGCAATGGTTTGAATGAAGGCGTCATCGCCGAACTGGAACGCGCCCTGACCGACCACGAACTGATCAAGGTCGAGATCCGCTCGGAAGATCGCGAGGAACGTGCCGCAGCCATCGCCGAACTGTGCAAGGCTGGCCGCGCCGAGCTGGTGCAGACCATCGGCAAGAAAGCGCTGATCTACCGCAAGAATCCGCAGCCGAACAAGCAGCTCTCCAACATCCACCGTTTCAAGTAACGGTGGCGCCTGTAGGAGCGGCCTTGCGTCGCGAAAGGACTGCGCAGCAGTCCCAGCGATATCCGCAGCGAAGCTGAAATCCGGGGGCCGCTACGCGGCCCTTTCGCGACACAAGGCCGCTCCTACACGTTCCGGGTCAAGCCAGGCTGGCGGCGCGCCCTGACCGGTACCGGCTGGGCCACCAGCACGATGCCGGAAAACCCCAGCACCAGGAAGCAGAACATCTGCCAACGCTCGCCCACGGAAATTCCGTAGCGCAGCGTGTAATAGCCAACACAGGCGCCAAGGCCGAGCAGCAACATCTGCCCACGAAACTGCCGCCACCAGGCCGTTAGGCCGTCCACCCTCGCCAATACCGCCAGCTGGGTCACCAGCCCGAGCATCGCCACGCCGATCAACCAGCGATCGATCTGCCCGGCGATGTCATGCACCAGCAACGGCGCCAGGCCGCTGACCTTGAGCGCCGGCACCAGGCCCACATGGAACACCCACAAGCCGCCAACCCAGAACACCTGGGCCAGCTGCCAGAGGATCCCCTCGAGGGATGGCGCCCGCAGGCGCCGGTCAGATGTGCTTGACTTCGACAATCTCGTACTCGACGGTGCCGCTTGGCGTCTTGACGACGACCGTGTCGCCCTCTTCCTTGCCGATGATCGCGCGAGCGATCGGCGCGCTCGCCGAGAGCTTGCCCTTCTTGATGTCAGCCTCGTCCTCGCCAACGATCTGGTAGGTCACCTGATCGCCAGTCTCGGTGTTTTCCAGATCGACGGTGGTGCCGAAGATCACCTTGCCGGTGTGGGCAATGGTGGTGACGTCGATCACGACCGAGTTCTGCAAGCGACCTTCAATATCACGGATACGCGCCTCGACCATGCCCTGCTCCTCGCGGGCGGCATGGTATTCGGCGTTTTCCTTCAGGTCGCCCAGCTCACGGGCCTCACCAATGGCCTGGCTCAGGCGCGGACGCTCGGTCTTGCTCAGGAACAGGTGCTCTTCTTCCAGGGCGCGAGCGCCCTGGACGGTCATAGGGTACTTGGTAATGCTCATGCTTTGAGTCCTGCATGCAGATCCTGCAGGCGACGAACGGTCTTTTCCGGACCGAATTTCAGCGCCTCGCAGATGGCTTCACCGGCCGCAATGGTGGTGGTGCAGTAAATCTTGTGCTGCAACGCATTGCGACGAATCGAGTAGGAGTCGGCGATCGACTGGCGGCCTTCGGTGGTATTGATGATCAGCGACACTTCGTCGTTCTTGATCATGTCGACCACGTGCGGGCGACCTTCGGTGACCTTGTTCACACGGCGCACTTTCAGGCCTGCGGCCTCGATCACCTTGGCGGTGCCGACAGTGGCGACCACTTCGAAGCCCAGTGCGATCAGGTCGCGGGCAACGCCAGCCACTTGTGGCTTGTCGTCGTCGCGCACGCTGATGAACGCGGTACCGCCGGTCGGCAGCACTTCGCTGGCACCCATCTGGGCCTTGGCGAAGGCTTCACCGAAGCTGTCGCCGACACCCATGACTTCACCGGTGGATTTCATCTCAGGGCCGAGGATCGGGTCAACCCCTGGGAACTTGGCGAACGGGAAGACGGCCTCCTTGACGCTGTAGAAGTTCGGGATGATTTCCTCGGTGAAGCCCAGCTCTTTCAGGGTTTTGCCGGCCATGACGCGGGCCGCGATCATCGCCAGCGAGGTGCCGATGCACTTGGAGACGAACGGCACGGTACGCGAAGCGCGCGGGTTGACCTCGATGACGTAGATCTTGTCGCCCTGCAGGGCCAACTGCACGTTCATCAGGCCGACCACGCCCAGTTCCAGGGCCATCTTCTTGACCTGTACACGGACCTCGTCCTGCACTTGCTTGCTCAGCGAGTAAGGTGGCAGCGAGCACGCCGAGTCACCGGAGTGAACGCCGGCCTGCTCGATATGCTGCATGATCGCGCCGATCACCACGTCGGTGCCGTCGCAAACCGCATCCACGTCCATCTCGATGGCGCAGTTGAGGAAGTGGTCGAGCAGCACCGGGCTGTCGTTGGAGACCTGTACCGCTTCACGCAGGTAGCGCTTGAGCTCATCCAGTTCGTAGACGATCTCCATGGCGCGACCGCCCAGCACGTACGATGGCCGCACGACCAGCGGGTAGCCAATGCCGCCGGCTGCGCTGATGGCTTCTTCTTCGCTGCGCACGGTGGCGTTTGGCGGCTGCAGCAGGTTCAGGCGCTGGACCATCTGCTGGAAACGCTCGCGGTCTTCGGCGCGGTCAATGGCGTCCGGGCTGGTACCGATGATCGGTACGCCGGCTTCTTCCAGGGCGCGGGCCAGTTTCAGCGGGGTCTGGCCGCCGTAGTGGACGATCACGCCCTTCGGCTTCTCGACGCGGCAGACTTCCAGCACGTCTTCCAGGGTCAGCGGCTCGAAGTACAGGCGGTCGGAGGTGTCGTAGTCGGTGGAGACGGTTTCCGGGTTGCAGTTGACCATGATGGTCTCGTAGCCGTCTTCACGCAGCGCCAGTGCCGCGTGTACGCAGCAGTAGTCGAACTCGATGCCTTGGCCGATACGGTTCGGGCCACCGCCCAGGATCATGATCTTGTCGCGGGTCGACGGGTTGGCCTCGCACTCTTGCTCATAGGTCGAGTACAGGTAGGCGGTGTCGGTGGCGAACTCGGCGGCGCAGGTGTCGACGCGCTTGTACACCGGGAACACTTCCAGCTTGTGGCGGTGACGGCGCAGGTTCTTGTCGGTGATGCCGAGCAGCTTGGCCAGGCGCTGGTCCGAGAAGCCCTTGCGCTTGAGGCGCAGCATGTAGTCCTTGTCGATCGCCGACAGGGCCAGGGTCTTGACCTTCTCTTCTTCCTTGATCAGGTCTTCCATCTGCACCAGGAACCACAGGTCGATGCCGGTCAACTGGAAGATTTCCTCGATGGTCATGCCCGAACGCATGGCGTCGGCCACGTACCAGATACGCTCGGCACCCGGCACGGTCAGTTCGCGCTTGAGGATGCTGGCGGCTTCCGGGCTGGCCAGGTCGACTTTCGGGTCGAGGCCGCAGGCGCCGACTTCCAGGCCACGCAGGGCTTTCTGCAGGGACTCCTGGAAGGTCCGGCCGATGGCCATGACTTCACCGACGGATTTCATCTGGGTGGTCAGGCGGGCATCGGCCTTGGGGAATTTCTCGAAGGCGAAGCGTGGCAGCTTGGTGACGACGTAGTCGATCGACGGCTCGAAGGACGCCGGAGTGCGACCGCCGGTGATGTCGTTCTGCAGTTCGTCGAGGGTGTAGCCGATGGCCAGCTTGGCGGCGATCTTGGCGATCGGGAAGCCGGTGGCCTTGGAGGCCAGCGCCGAGGAACGCGATACACGCGGATTCATCTCGATCACGACCATGCGCCCGGTGTTCGGGCAGATACCGAACTGCACGTTGGAGCCGCCAGTTTCGACGCCAATCTCACGCAGCACCGCCAGCGAGGCGTTGCGCATGATCTGGTATTCCTTGTCGGTCAGCGTTTGCGCAGGCGCGACAGTGATCGAGTCACCGGTGTGCACACCCATCGGGTCGAAGTTTTCGATGGAGCAGACGATGATGCAGTTGTCCTTCTTGTCGCGGACCACCTCCATCTCGTATTCCTTCCAGCCGATCAGCGATTCGTCGATCAGCAGTTCCTTGGTCGGCGACAGGTCCAGGCCACGGGCGCAGATTTCTTCGAATTCTTCACGGTTGTAGGCAATACCGCCACCGGTGCCGCCCATGGTGAAGGACGGGCGAATGATGCACGGGAAGCCGAGCTTCTCGAGGACCGCGTTGGCCTCTTCCATGCTGTGGGCGATACCGGAACGCGGGCACTCCAGGCCGATGGCCTTCATTGCCTTGTCGAAGCGCGAGCGATCCTCGGCCTTGTCGATGGTGTCGGCGTTGGCACCGATCATCTCGACGCCGAACTTTTCCAGAACGCCATGGCGCTCCAGGTCCAGGGCGCAGTTCAGCGCGGTCTGGCCACCCATGGTCGGCAGGACGGCGTCAGGACGCTCTTTCTCGATGATCTTGGCCACCGACTGCCACTTGATCGGCTCGATGTAGGTGGCGTCGGCCATGGCCGGGTCGGTCATGATGGTGGCTGGGTTGGAGTTCACCAGGATGACGCGGAAACCTTCCTCGCGCAGGGCTTTGCAAGCCTGGGCGCCGGAATAGTCGAATTCGCAGGCCTGGCCGATCACGATCGGGCCAGCGCCGAGAATCAGGATGCTTTTGATGTCTGTACGTTTTGGCATGGTTGTCACTCAAATCCGCGGGTCAGTCGGCAAGCCGTCTTGAACAATCTGGGTCAGGCGCTTCCGGGCGGCGCGAGCCGGCCCGGGGCCTTGATGCAGGATGCTCAGCGGCGCTTGGCCATGGCATCGATGAAACGATCGAACAGTGGCGCGACGTCGGTCGGGCCTGGGCTCGCCTCAGGGTGGCCCTGGAAGCTGAACGCGCTCTTGTCGGTGCGTTCGATACCCTGCAGGGTGCCGTCGAACAGAGACTTGTGGATGGCGCGGACGTTGCCCGGCAGGGTGGCTTCGTCGACGGCGAACCCGTGGTTCTGGCTGGTGATCATGACCACGCCGGTGTCCAGGTCCTGGACCGGGTGGTTGGCACCGTGGTGGCCATGGCCCATCTTCAGGGTCTTGGCGCCGGAGGCCAGGGCCAGCAGCTGATGGCCAAGGCAGATGCCGAACACCGGGGTCTGGGTTTCGAGAATCTCTTTGATCGCCTGGATCGCGTAGTCGCACGGCTCCGGATCGCCAGGGCCGTTGGACAGGAACACGCCATCAGGGTTGAGCGCGAGCACTTCGCTGGCCGAGGTCTGAGCCGGCACCACGGTCACGCGGCAACCACGTGCGACCAGCATGCGCAGGATGTTCAGCTTGACGCCGTAGTCGAAGGCAACCACGTGGTACGGCAGGTCGGCAGCGTCGATGGTCGGGTGGCTGTCGGTCTTCAGCTCCCACACGCTGGAACGCCACTCGTAGCGCTCCTTGGTGGAGACGACCTTGGCCAGGTCCATGCCCTTGAGGCCCGGGAAGGCACGGGCGGCGGCGATGGCCTGCTCTTCGGTGATGTCGTCACCGGCGAGGATGCAGCCGTTCTGGGCGCCTTTTTCGCGCAGGATGCGGGTCAGGCGGCGGGTGTCGATGCCGGCGATGGCGACGACGTTGTTGGCTTTCAGGTAGTCAGGCAGCGACTGGGTGTTGCGCCAGTTGCTGGCCAGCAACGGGAGGTCACGAATGACCAGGCCGGCGGACCAGACGCGATTGGATTCGGCGTCTTCTGGGGTGGTGCCGGTGTTGCCGATGTGCGGGTAAGTCAGGGTGACGATTTGCTGGGCGTAGGAAGGGTCTGTGAGGATTTCCTGGTAGCCGGTCATTGCTGTATTGAACACGACCTCACCAACGGTCTGACCGTCGGCTCCAATGGCTTCACCGCGAAAAATGCTGCCATCGGCAAGGGCGAGTATGGCTGGCTTAGTCAAGAAGACCTCCCGTAAATCAAGCCTGAAAGGGCGATCGCAGGTTGCAAAAAAGCGGAATGACGTATGGACACGTCACCCCGCTTTTATGCTGAATTAGTCTGCGCGCTTTTAGTGGACACACTAAAGCTGTAGCTTACAGAAAAATGCGTTTTGGGTCTACCTGGAATGTGTCTCTAAAACACAGGATTGCGACAGCAGAAATTACGTAATCATTGTAGGAGCGGCCTTGTGTCGCGAAAGGGCTGCGCAGCAGCCCCGGCAATTCTGAGTAACTCAGAGATCCAGGGGCCGCTGCGCGACCCTTTCGCGACACAAGGCCGCTCCTACAGGGGCCGCATCAATGCAGCTCGAGCACATCCTGCATGTCATACAGCGCAGGCTCACGCCCATCCAGCCACAGCGCCGCGCGCACCGCACCCTTGGCGAAGGTCATGCGGCTCGAGGCCTTGTGGGTGATCTCCAGACGCTCGCCATCGGCAGCGAACAGCACAGTGTGATCACCGACCACATCACCGGCACGCACGGTGGCGAAGCCGATGGTCTTGCGGTCACGGGCACCCGTCTGGCCTTCACGGCCATACACCGCCACTTCCTGCAGGTCACGCCCCAGCGCATTGGCAACCACTTCCCCCATGCGCAGCGCGGTACCCGACGGCGCATCGACCTTGTGTCGATGGTGGGCCTCGATGATCTCGATATCGACATCGTCACCCAGCACGCGCGCCGCCATGTCCAGCAGCTTGAGACTGAGATTGACGCCAACGCTGAAGTTGGCGGCGAAGACGATCGGAATGTCCTTGCCAGCCTCGACCAGCAGCGCCTTCTCCTCCACAGAGAAGCCGGTGGTGCCGATGACCATGGCCTTACCCGCCTTGCGGCAAAGCGCCAGGTTCTTCAGAGTCACCGACGGATGGGTGAAGTCGATCAGCACATCGAACTCGTCGACGACCTTGGCCAGGTCGTCGCAAATCGTCACGCCAATGCGGCCCAGGCCCGCCAGCTCACCGGCATCGGCACCGACCAGGGTGCTGTCCGGGCGATGGATCGCCGCGGTCAGGCCAGCCTTGGGCGCCTGCTGCTGCACCGCCTCGATCAGCACCTTGCCCATGCGCCCGGCGGCGCCCATCACTGCAATACGTCGCATAGCCTGTTCCTTCTCAGAGATCGCCGAAGAAGCGCTTCACGCCTTCGAACCAGCCACTGGCCTTGGGCGAGTGAGAGCTGTCGCCCTCGAGCGAATCGCGCAGCTCTTCGAGCAGCTCACGCTGGCGACGACTGAGGTTGACCGGGGTTTCCACCGCCACGCGGCACAGCAAGTCGCCTGCCGCACCACCGCGCACCGGTGCCACGCCCTTGCCGCGCAGGCGGAACTGCTTGCCGGTCTGGGTACCTTCGGGAATCTTCAGCTTCACCCGACCATCGAGGGTCGGCACTTCCAGCTCGCCGCCCAGGGCCGCGTCGGTGTAGCTGATCGGCACTTCGCAGTACAGGTGCTTGCCGTCACGCTGGAAGATCGGGTGCTCGCGCACGTTGACCACTACGTACAGGTCGCCGGTCGGGCCACCATGGGTACCTGCCTCGCCTTCGCCGGACAGGCGAATGCGATCGCCGGTGTCGACCCCGGCCGGGACCTTGACCGACAGAGTCTTGTACTCTTCGACGCGACCCTCGCCGTGGCACGAGGTGCACGGGTCGGTGATGATCTTGCCCTGGCCGTGGCAGCGCGGGCAGGTCTGCTGCACGGCGAAGAAGCCTTGCTGCATGCGCACCTGGCCGATACCGCCACAGGTCGGGCAGGTCGAGGGGGTCGAGCCCTTCTTGGCGCCGGAGCCATCGCACGGCTTGCAATTGACCAGCGTGGGCACACGGATATTGACCGTGGTACCGCGCACCGCCTCTTCGAGGTTGAGCTCAAGGGTGTAACGCAGGTCGCTGCCGCGCTGGGCACCGCCACGACCACCACCACGACTGCCGCCGAAGAAGTCACTGAAGACATCGCCGAAGATGTCGGAGAAGTTGGCGCCGCCAAAACCAGCACCGCCACCACCCATGCTTGGGTCGACGCCGGCATGGCCATACTGGTCGTAGGCCGCGCGCTTGCTGGCATCCGACAGCACTTCGTAGGCCTCGTTGGCCTCCTTGAACAGGTCTTCGGACTCTTTGTCGCCCGGATTGCGGTCCGGGTGGTACTTCATCGCCAGTCGGCGGTAGGCCTTCTTGAGATCACCTTCGGTGGCGCCGCGTTCGACACCCAGGACCTCATAAAAATCACGCTTTGCCATAGGTCATTTGCACTCTTTGGGGGCGGTCGGCATACCTCTGCGCTTCATGCGCCATGCCGTCAGCACCTGCCGCCATACGCGAATGCGCCCAGACAGATGCTGTAAATAATTCTCGTGTTCCAGACACGCCAACGCGGGAGCAAGCCCCCGCGCGGCGACATCCTACCAGTTCACCGGCAAACGGCGATGAACTGGCCGACAACATGCAGGGATTACTGCTTGTTGTTGTCTTTCACTTCCTCGAACTCGGCGTCAACCACGTCATCGTGCTTGGCTTCCGGCTCGGCCTGCTGCTGAGCGCCGCCCTGCGGTTGCTCGGCTTGCTGCTCGGCGTACATCTTCTGGGCAACAGGGGCCGAAACCTTGGACAGCTCCTCGACCTTGGCGTCGATGGCAGCCTTGTCATCGCCCTTGACGGCGGCTTCCAGGGCAACCACGGCGGCCTCGATGGCAGTCTTCTCTTCGGCGGTGACCTTGTCACCCGCTTCAGCGACCATCTTGCGGGTCGAGTGGACCAGCGCATCACCTTGGTTACGGGCGGCGGCCAGCTCTTCGAACTTGCGGTCTTCCTCGGCATTGGCCTCGGCGTCACGCACCATTTTCTCGATTTCTTCGTCGGACAGGCCGGAGTTGGCCTTGATCACGATCGACTGCGCCTTGCCGGTGGCCTTGTCCTTCGCACCGACGTGCAGGATGCCGTTGGCGTCGATGTCGAAGGTCACTTCGATCTGCGGCACGCCACGTGGAGCCGGCGGAATATCGGCCAGGTCGAACTTGCCCAGCGACTTGTTCTGCGAAGCTTGCTTGCGCTCGCCCTGCAGCACGTGGATGGTCACGGCGCCCTGGTTGTCATCGGCGGTCGAGAACACCTGCGACTTCTTGGTCGGGATGGTGGTGTTCTTCTCGATCAGCGCGGTCATCACGCCGCCCATGGTTTCGATACCCAGGGTCAGCGGGCTGACGTCCAGCAGCAGGACGTCTTTCACGTCACCGGCCAGTACGGCGCCCTGGATGGCAGCACCCATGGCGACGGCTTCGTCCGGGTTGACGTCCTTGCGCGCTTCTTTACCGAAGAAGTCGGCAACGGCTTTCTGCACCATCGGCATACGGGTCTGGCCACCGACCAGGATCACGTCGTCGATCTTGCTGGCATCGATGCCGGCGTCCTTCAGGGCGATGCGGCAAGGCTCGATGGTACGGTTGACCAGGTCTTCGACCAGCGACTCCAGCTTGGCGCGGGAGATCTTCACGTTCAGGTGCTTCGGACCGGTTGCATCTGCTGTGATGTACGGCAGGTTGACGTCGGTCGACTGAGCGGAAGACAGCTCGATCTTGGCCTTTTCAGCGGCTTCCTTCAGGCGCTGCAGGGCCAGGGGATCGTTCTTCAGGTCCATGCCGGACTCTTTCTTGAACTCGTCGACGAGGTAGTCGATCAGGCGCATGTCGAAGTCTTCGCCACCCAGGAAGGTGTCACCGTTGGTGGCCAGTACTTCGAACTGGTGCTCACCGTCGACTTCGGCGATTTCGATGACCGACACGTCGAAGGTACCGCCACCCAGGTCATAGACGATGACGGTGTGGTCGCCCTTGGCCTTGTCCATGCCGTAGGCCAGCGCGGCGGCGGTCGGTTCGTTGATGATGCGCTTCACGTCCAGGCCAGCGATGCGGCCGGCGTCCTTGGTCGCCTGGCGCTGGCTGTCGTTGAAGTAGGCCGGCACGGTGATGACCGCTTCGGTGACTGGCTCGCCGAGGTAGTCTTCGGCGGTCTTCTTCATTTTCTTCAGGACTTCGGCGCTGATCTGCGGCGGGGCCATTTCCTTGCCGGAGGCCTCGACCCAGGCGTCACCATTGCTGGCCTTGACGATCTTGTAAGGCACCAGCTTGATGTCTTTCTGCACGACATCTTCTTCGAAGCGACGGCCGATCAGGCGCTTCACCGCGAACAGGGTGTTGTGCGGGTTGGTGACCGCCTGGCGCTTGGCCGACTGGCCGACCAGGATTTCGCCGTCGTTGGCGTAGGCAATGATAGAAGGCGTGGTACGCGCGCCTTCGGCGTTCTCGATGACTTTGGCAGTGCCGTTTTCCAGCACGGAGACGCAGGAGTTGGTGGTCCCCAGGTCGATACCGATGATTTTACCCATGATGATTCTCCCGAAACTTGAATTTGGTGGCAGCGACTACTTTGGCCAACTGCAGTAATACTTGAAGGCTTGACACCTAGATGGGGGTGTCCCGACGGATTTCAAGCCTTTTCGTTGATCGAAGGCTGCGGCGCGCTCGGGGCCTTGCTGACCACCACCATGGCGGGGCGCAGCAGGCGGCCGTTGAGCAGGTAGCCTTTCTGGAACACGTTCAGCACGCTGTTCGGCTCGGCACTGTCGCTTTCCTGCATGGCCATCGCCTGGTGGTGCTCGGCGTTGAACGGCTGGCCGAGCGGATCGACGGCTTCGAGGTTGTAGCGCTTGAGGGTGTCCTGGAACATCTTCAGGGTCAGCTCGACGCCCTCGCGGATCTTCTTGACGTTCTCGTCTTCGGCGCTGGAGTGCGCCAAAGCCAGCTCCAGGCTGTCGATCACCGGCAGCAGGTCGGAAGAGAACTTCTCCAGGGCGAACTTGTGCGCCTTCTCGACATCCTGCTCGGCACGGCGGCGCACGTTCTGCAGATCGGCGGCAACGCGCAGGGATTGATCCTTGGCGGCGGCCAGCTGCTCCTCGAGCTCCAGAACGCGCGCGTCAGTGGTTGCTGCACCGGCTTCTTCGGAATTCAGGTTCTTCTCATCCAGCTGTTCGTCAGCCATCGGGTTTCTCCTTCGCAATTTCTGTTGTGCGAGCCATGCTCGCCTTGTCTTGCCAGCTATATGGGGCCGGAAAAACCGGCTTCAAGGGGCAATGTGCTTTTCCACATTCATCAGGCTGCTATTGGCAGACCAGCAAAAAGCACTGTATAAATATCCAGACAAGACCCTTCGGGAGCCGCCCCATGCTGGTGCACCTGTCCATCCATAACTACGCCATCGTCGAACACCTCGACCTCGAGATCGCCCGCGGCATGTCCGTCATCACTGGCGAGACCGGGGCTGGCAAATCGATCATGCTCGACGCCCTGGGCCTGGCCCTGGGCGACCGCGCCGACAGCGGCGTGGTGCGCCCAGGCACCGACAAGGCCGATATCCTCGCCACCTTCGACCTGGTCGACATCCCCGAGGCCCATGCCTGGCTCGCCGAGCGCGACCTGGAAAGCGACGGCCCGTGCATCCTGCGCCGGGTGATCACCGCCGAAGGCCGCAGCCGCGGCTACATCAACGGCACGCCCTGCCCGCTTGGCGATCTCAAGGCGCTGGGCGAACTGCTGATCGACATTCACAGCCAGCATGAACACCAGTCGCTGCTGAAAACCGACACCCACCGCCGCCTGGTGGACGAATACGCTGGCGCCATCGACCTGGCCCGCCAGGTGCAACTGGCCGCCAAGCGCTGGAACCAGACACACCAGGAGCTGGAGCACCTGCGCAACTCCGGAGACGAGCAGCGCGCACGCCACCAGTTGCTCAGCTACCAGTTGGAGGAGCTGGACAATCTCGGCCTTGGCGAGCACGAACTCGAGCAACTCGAGCAAGAGCACAAGAACCTGACCAATGCCGAAGCCCTGTTCGGCATCTGCCGCCAGGTGATCGACCAATGCAGCGAAAGTGACTCTGGCAATGTGCTCAGCGCCCTGACCGTCAGCCTCAACCGCCTCACGGCCGTAGCCAACGCGCCCAAGGCCCTCGGCGAAGCAGTCAGCCTGATCGCCAGCGCGCAGATTCAGGTGGAAGAGGCCGTGGGCGAGCTCAACCGCTTCCTCGACCACTTCGATGCCGACCCCATGCGCCTGCAGGACCTCGAGGAACGCCTCGACACCATCTACACCCTCGCCCGCAAGCACCGCGTGCACCCAACCGAACTGCCGCACCTGCAACAGCGCCTGATGGAGGAACTGGAAAGCCTTAACGCCAGCGACGAGTCGCTCGAGCGACTGGGCGAGGAGCTGGCGGCCTTCGCCCAGCACTATAAAGACAAGGCCAGCGAACTCAGCGCCCTGCGCCAGCAGGCGGCCAAGCAACTGGCCACGGCGGTGGAGCAGGAGATTCAGCGCCTGGGCATGCCCGGCGGGCGCTTCTGCATCGAACTCACGCCCTTCGACAATGGCGACCTTTCACCTCACGGCCTGGAGCAAATCGAGCTGCTGGTCAGCGCCAACCCCGGCCAGCCGCTCAAGGGGCTGGCCAAGGTCGCCTCGGGGGGCGAGCTGTCCCGCATCAGCTTGGCGATCCAGGTGATCACCGCCCAGACCTCACGCATCCCCACCCTGGTGTTCGACGAAGTGGACGTGGGCATTGGCGGCCCTACGGCCGAGATCGTCGGGCAACTGCTGCGCCGCCTCGGCGAACGCGGCCAGGTGCTGACCGTGACCCACCTGCCGCAAGTGGCGGCGCAAGGGCACCACCACCTGTTCGTGCACAAGGTGCGCAACAGCGACACCACCCATACCGCTGTCGCCAGCCTGGGCAAGCGCGAGCGCGTGGAGGAAGTCGCGCGGATGCTGGGCGGAATCGACCTGACCAAGGAGTCCCTGGCCCATGCGCGCAAGATGGTGGTCAGCAGCAAGGCATGAAGCTTGTGCAGGCGCCGGTGGTTTACCAGTAGTTCTCCACCGCCACTTGCCCCGGCCGCTTGCTCAGGCTCAACTGTAGATCGCGTGCCTTGAGCACTTTGCGTGTCTCGTCGATCATCTCGGGGTTACCACAGAGCATGATCCGCGAATGCTCCGGCGACAGCGCCAACCCCGCCGCCTGTTCCAGCTCGCCGTTCTCGATCAGCGTGGTGATGCGCGCATTCAACGCCCCCGGATGCCGCTCGCGAGTGACCACCGGTATGAACTGCAGCTTGCCGGCGAACTCGGCCAGGTACTCGCGCTGCTCCAGCCCGGAGATTTCGTCGACATACGCCAGTTCCTGCGCCTCGCGCACCGAGTACACCAGCTTGATGTTGTCGAACCGCTCCCAGGCCTCGAAGTCCTGGAGGATCGACATAAAGGGCGCGATGCCAGTGCCGGTGGCCAGTAACCACAGGTCGCGTCCGCCGACGAAGCGGTCCAGGGTCAGGTAACCGAAGGCCTGTCGATCGATCAACAGGGTGTCCCCCTCGCCTAAACGGCTCAACTCACTGGTGAACTCGCCGCCCGGCACGACGATGGAGAAAAAATCGAGGTATTCGTCATGGGGGGCGCTAACCATGGAGTACGCCCGCCAGACCACGCTGCCATCGGCCTTGGTCACGCCCAACCGGGCGAACTGCCCCGCACGAAAGCGAAAGCCCGGGTCGCGCGTTACGCGCAAGGAAAACAGGTTGGGGGTCAACGGCTGCACGTCGAGCAGGGTCTGGCGGGTGAACTTGTCGGCGCTTGCGGTCATGACGGGCTCCAGGAATCAGATGCGCCCAGTGTCGCGCAAAGCGTCAAGGATAAACACCGTCGGATTGTAGGGCATCCGTAAAAGCTGACATGAAGACACGATGAAAACGCGGCACCTATAACAAAAAAAACCAGCACAGGACGGGAAGTTTTCCTACACTCGACCCGTATTGCTGAACAATGGATCCACGTGGAGCGTTACCGATGTCGATGCCAGAATGGACGCCTGAGCACTTCGATCTAGTTCTGAAGCAGGGCGGCCCTCGCGCCCTGATCAGCCACGCTCAATCGCTGATAGCACCGGCAGGCCTGGATTGCCTAAGCGTCACACTGCGCGTGCGCGCAGCGGGCCACAAAGTGCACTTTTATCATCACAGCAGTTTTGCACTTGCCTGGGACCAGCGATACATAGCTGACAAACTCTTTGACTTCGATCCATCAATATCAAAAAGCCATTACCATGATAGTCATTGTCATGAAGAGCTTCCACTTGTCTGGCACAGCCGTCTGTTCGATGAAGCCATGCCCCTGTGCGAGACAGCGGCCGAGTTTGGTATTTCCTTCTCCTATGGTTGGAGTCAATCGATATTTGATGCCCGGCAGAACTCGACCGTTGTGAACGTATTCCGCAGCCATGGCCCTATCAGCACCGAAGAGCTCTATGAGCATGAGGCTCGGGTGTTACTGCTTGGCAACAGACTCCATGCCGCGCTTTACAACTACCACCTGCCCCATATCTGCTCTCCCGCGCCGGCACCCACCCTGAGCGCACGTGAGCTTGAGGTGATCAGGACCTATGACGAGCTTTCGAGCGCCAAGCGGGTGGCCAAAGCCCTGTCGATGTCGGTCAGCACGGTTAACTTCCATATGGGTAACGTGCGCAAGAAGACCGGTGCCAAAACCAGCATGGCCGCGGCCAATCGCCTGCGCGACCACGATCTGCTGGAGCGTTCCCCTCCCCCCGGCAAAGGCCTGTAGAATCCTCTCCCCTCGAACCCGTCGCGCACCGTGCCGGGGAGATTCGCAGCCGAGCCCCACGTCATGCCCTTGTTCAACAGCCCCTTCGCCGACCTCGACCTGATCCGCCAACCGGAGCAGGCCCACGACCCCCTGTTGGCGTTCGATGCCGCCGACCAGTACCTGCTGGAACACCTCGCGGCCCAGCAGCCTGGCGCCAACTGCCGGGTGCTGGTGCTCAACGACAGTTTCGGCGCCCTGGCCGCCAGCCTGGCCGGGCAAATGAAGGTGACCAGCAGCGGTGATTCGCACCTGGCGCGCATGGCCCTGGAAAAGAACCTGGCAGGCAACGGCCAAGCATACGATGCAGTGCCGTTCGTGCCGGCCAGCGATGCCTGGCACGGCCCTTTCGACCGCGTGCTGGTGCGCGTGCCCAAGACCCTGGCCTTGCTCGAGGAGCAACTGATCCGTCTGCAAGGCCACCTGGCGCCCGGCGCCCAGGTGATCGCCGGGGCCATGATCAAGCACCTGCCCCGCGCCGCGGGCGAGCTGATGGAAAAGTACATCGGCCCGGTGCAAGCCTCGCTGGCACAGAAGAAAGCCCGGCTGCTCACCGCAACCGTCGCCGAACGTCCACTGGCCCACTCCCCCTATCCAAGTCGTTACCGCCTGGATACCCCTGCCCTCGAGCTGATCAACCACGCCAACGTGTTCTGCCGCGAAGGTCTGGACATCGGTACCCGCGCCTTCCTCCCGCACCTGCCACGCGACCTCGGTCAAGCCCGGGTGGCCGACCTGGGCTGCGGCAATGGCGTGCTGGCGATCGCCAGCGCCTTGGCCAACCCGGATGCCCACTACACGCTGGTGGACGAGTCGTACATGGCGGCGCAGTCGGCCCGGGAAAACTGGCAGGTGGCGCTGGGCGCGCGTGCAGTCGAGATCCGCGCCGCCGATGGCCTGGCCGGGCAGGCAAGGCAATCGCTGGACGTGGTGCTGTGCAATCCACCGTTCCACCAGCAGCAAGTAGTCGGCGACTTCCTTGCCTGGCGCATGTTCCAGCAGGCCCGCGAGGCGCTGGAGGTGGGTGGCGCGCTGTATATAGTCGGCAACCGGCACCTGGGCTACCACAGCAAGCTGGCGCGGTTGTTCAGGGGCGTCGAGCAGGTGGCGGCGACGCCGAAGTTCGTGGTGCTGAAAGCGCGCAAATGAACGGGGCCGCTTTGCGGCCCCTGCCAACTTAATGGGTGCTCAACCCTGCAGCACTCATGAACATGCGCATCCCGTAGGCGACGATGCCCAGCGCCACGACGCTCAGCCCCCAGATCAGCACCAGCCAGCCCAGGCGCTGCCACAACGGTTTCTTCTGTTCCACAGTCATCGCTTGGCGCTCCTAGTGGTAGCCGTCTTCGTGGGTCACCTTGCCGCGGAACACGTAGTAGCTCCAGAAGGTGTAGCCCAGGATGAACGGCAGGATGAACAGCGTGCCCACCAGCATGAAGCCCTGGCTCTGCGGCGGCGCCGCAGCATCCCAGATGCTGATCGACGGCGGGATGATATTCGGCCACAAGCTGATGCCCAACCCGCTGTAGCCAAGGAAGATCAACACCAGGGTCAGCAGGAACGGTGTGTAGTGGGCATTGCGTTGCACCGCCCGAAGCAGGCCGTAGAAGGTCACCAGCACCAGGATCGGCACCGGCATGAACCACACCAGGTTGGGCATGCTGAACCAGCGCTCGGCGATCTGCGGATAGGCCAGCGGCGTCCACAGGCTGACGATACCGATCACCACCAGCAGCACCAGTGCCAATGGCCGCGCCACGTCATGCATCTTCTGCTGCAGCGGCCCCTCGGTTTTCATGATCAGCCAGGTGCAGCCCAACAAGGTGTAGGCGACGATCAGGCCCAAGCCGGAGAACACTGTGAATGGCGTCAGCCAGTCGAGGGTGCCGCCGGCGTACTTGCGGTCCACCACCTTGAAGCCCTCGATGAACGCCCCCAGCGCCACGCCCTGGAAGAAGGTCGCCACCAGCGAGCCCCAGATGAATGCCTTGTCCCAGATATGGCGCTTGTGCGCCCGCGCCTTGAAGCGGAACTCGAAGGCCACGCCACGGAAGATCAGCCCCACCAGCATCAGGATCAACGGCAGGTACAGCGCCTCGAGCACCACCGAGTAGGCCAGCGGGAAGGCGCCGAACAACGCCGCGCCGCCCAGCACCAGCCAGGTTTCGTTGCCGTCCCATACCGGGGCGACGGTGTTCATCATCACATCACGGTCACGCTCGTCCTTGACGAAGGGGAAGAGCATGCCGATACCCAGGTCGAAGCCGTCCATCACCACGTACATCATGACGCCGAAGATGATGATCACGGCCCAGATCAGCGGAAGATCGATACCCATCTCAGTTCCCCTTGTTCAGGCTGGCGGAGTCGGCCTCATGGCCGTCATCGGCTGCGGACAATGGCCGCGCCGGCGTGCGTTGCTGGCCTGGGCCACCGGGGTTGTGTTCATCGCCCTCACCGGTTTTCGGCCCTTTGCGCACCAGGCGCATCATGTAGCCGATGCCGGTACCGAACAGCGCAAAATAGACCACCACGAACATCACAAGGGTGAAGCCGAGTTGCGCATAGCTGTGGTTGGACACGCCATCGGCAGTACGCATCAGCCCGTAGACCACCCACGGCTGACGCCCGACCTCGGTGGTGAACCAGCCTGCGAGAATGGCGATCAGCCCCGAGGGGCCCATCCACAGGGTCAGGTAAAGGAAAGGCCGCGAGCTGTACAGCGTGCCACGCTTGCGCAGCCACAGGCTCCACAGGCCGACGAAGATCATCAGCATGCCCAGACCGACCATCACCCGGAACGACCAGAACACGATGGTCGAGTTAGGCCGGTCTTCTGCCGGGAACTCCTTCATCGCCGGAACCTGTTTATCCAGGCTGTGGGTGAGGATCAGGCTGCCCAGGGCCGGGATTTCGACCTTGAAGCGGGTGGTCTCGGCTTGCATGTCGGGGATGCCGAACAGGATCAGCGGGGTCGGCTCACCGGGTTTGTTCTCCCAGTGGCCCTCGATGGCGGCGATCTTCACCGGCTGGTGCTTCAGGGTATTGAGGCCATGGAAGTCACCGATCACAGCCTGGATCGGCGCCACTACCAGGGCCATCCACATGGCCATCGACAGCATCTTGCGCACTGCCGGGTTGTCGCGTCCGCGTAGCAGGTGCCAGGCCGCCGAGGCGCCGACGAAGAACGCGGTGGCGACAAACGCCGCGGTGGCCATGTGCATCAGGCGGTAGGGGAACGATGGGTTGAAGATCACGGCCAGCCAATCCACCGGGATGACCTGGCCGTTGACGATCTCGTAGCCCTGGGGGGTCTGCATCCAGCTGTTGGAAGCGAGGATCCAGAAGGTCGACACCAGTGTGCCAAGCGCCACCATGCAGGTGGCGAAGAAGTGCAGGCCACGCCCGACCCGGTGCCAGCCGAACAGCATCACGCCGAGGAAACCGGCTTCGAGGAAGAACGCCGTGAGCACCTCGTAGGTCAGCAGCGGGCCGGTGATAGAACCGGCAAAGTCGGAGAACTGGCTCCAGTTGGTACCGAACTGGTAGGCCATCACCAGGCCTGAGACCACGCCCATGCCGAAGTTGACGGCGAAGATCTTCGACCAGAAGTGGTAGAGGTCACGGTAGGTGTTGTCGCCGGTCTTCAGCCAAAGGCCTTCGAGGACCGCCAGGTAGCTCGCCAGGCCAATGGTGATGGCCGGGAACAGGATATGAAAGGACACGGTAAAGGCAAACTGGATTCGGGCGAGCTCTAGGGCTTCCAATCCGAACATGATGCTTCCTCTTCAGGTAATCCGGCGACCGGGCTCATGGCCTTGCCGCCCACTGCCCCCACGGGTATCGAGTGCGCCGCGTTGGAATTGTTCTGTTCGATCGCAGGGATTCCGGCCCAAAGGCCAATCGTTGCATCTGGAAGGATTGACCCAGATCAACGACTGTTTGGAAGCATAGTCCCGAATGACCCATTCGGATGTGTGGTTGATTGCCGCGTGACCTGTTGCCTCACCCTCTTTACCCGGGGCTCGCAGGCTGTCCCACCGCGCTTTCAGCAACCAAATGTTACAAACAGATGTTAAGCTGCTGCCCCCTCTAGTTCCGAGGTTGCAGGCCACCGATGTCCGATTCAGCCCCGCAATTACTGCGTCATCACCGCCCGTTCGTCGCGTTCTGGATGGCCCGGGTGTTCACCGCCAGCGGCTTCCAGATGCTCACCGTGGCCATCGGCTGGCACCTCTACCAGCTCACCGGCAACGTGCTCGACCTGGGCCTGGTGGGCCTGGTCGAATTTACCCCCCGGGTGTTGTTCATGCTGCATACCGGGCATGTCGCCGACCGCTACGACCGGCGCAAGGTCGCCGCCCTGTGCCAGACCCTGCAGGCGTTGATTGCCCTGGCGTTGGCCCTGGGCAGCGCCAGCGGCCATGTCACCCGCGAACTGATCTTCGTGCTGGCCTTCTTGCTCGGCAGCGCCCGATCGTTCGAGATGCCGGCCACCCAGGCGCTGCTGCCCAACGTGGTACCCGCAGGCCTGTTCCCACGGGCAGTGGCGGCATCCGCTTCGGCATCGCAGGCGGCGACCATCGTCGCCCCGGCCATCGGCGGCTTTCTCTACGCCTTCGGCAGCACCTGGGTGTACGGGCCGACCGTGGCGCTGTACGGCATCGCCTGCCTGCTGACCCTGAGCCTCGACGCCCGCCAGCAACTGGCGCAACGCGGCCGCGCCAATCTCGAGTCGCTGCTGGCCGGCATCCGCTTCATCCGCAGCCGCCCGGACATCTTCGGCGCCATCTCCCTGGACCTGTTCGCCGTGCTGCTGGGCGGCGCCACCGCGCTGCTGCCAGTGTTCGCCAAGGACATCCTGCTCACCGGCGCCTGGGGCCTGGGATTGTTGCGTTCGGCACCGGCCGTGGGCGCCTTGCTGATGTCGCTGTGGCTGGCGCGCTTCCCAGTGGAACGCAAGGTCGGGCTGATCATGTTCACTTCGGTGGGGGTGTTCGGCGTGGCGACCATCGCCTTCGGCCTGTCGACCTCGTTCTGGTTCTCCCTGGCGGTGCTGGTTGTGCTGGGCGCGGCGGACATGATCAGCATGGTCATTCGTGGTGCCTTCGTGCAGTTGGAGACCCCCGACGAAATGCGCGGCCGGGTAAGCGCGGTGAACGGGCTGTTCATCGGCGCCTCGAACCAGCTCGGCGAATTCGAGTCCGGGGTCACCGCCCACTGGTTTGGCACAGTGCCAGCGGTGGTGCTCGGCGGGGTCGGTACACTGGTAGTCACCGGGGTATGGATGAAGCTGTTCCCGACGCTGACTCACCGGGACCGTATGCACAACGGCTGACGCCCTTTCGCCGGCAAGCCGGCTCCTACAAGGCCCCGTAGGAGTCGGCTTGCCGGCGAACCAGGCCATTGCACCTGACTCGACCGACTGCCCCAATGGCCATAGGCCCCTGCCATGCATGCTGGTATGATGCGCGGCTTTTTTCCGCCCCACACAAAACCACGGCCCCCGGTACGGTCTGTGCTTTGCTGATGGGGTCGATACATTCACGGCGCGAGGGCGCCCTGGGAGCAGGCATGCTGGAAAGGCTGTTTCAACTAAAAGCACACAACACCAACGTGCGCACCGAGATTCTCGCGGGCGTCACCACCTTCCTGGCCATGGCCTACATCCTGTTCGTCAACCCGAGCATCCTCGGCGAGACCGGCATGGACAAGGGCGCGATCTTCGTCGCCACCTGCCTGGCCGCGGCCATCGGCTCGGTGACCATGGGCATCATCGCCAACTACCCGATCGCCCTGGCGCCGGGCATGGGCCTGAACGCGTTCTTCACCTATACCGTGGTCCTGCACATGGGCCACACCTGGCAGGTGGCGCTGGGCGCGGTGTTCCTCTCCGCGGTGCTGTTCTTCCTGCTGTCGATCTTCCGTATCCGCGAGTGGATCGTGAACAGCATCCCACTGCCGCTGCGCTCGGCCATCGCTGCCGGTATCGGCCTGTTCCTGGCGCTGATCGCCCTGCACAACGCGGGCATCGTCGTCGATAACCCGGCCACCTTGGTGGGCTTGGGCGACCTCAGCCAGCCGGCGCCGATCCTCGCCACCCTGGGCTTCTTCCTGATCGTCGCCCTCGAGTCGATGAAGGTCCGCGGCGCCGTGCTGATCGGCATCCTGGCCGTTACCCTGGCATCGATCGCGATGGGCGTCACGCCGTTCGGCGGCGTGGTCTCGATGCCGCCTTCACTGGCCCCGACCTTCCTCCAGTTGGACATCGCCGGTGCCCTGGACGTTGGCTTGATCAGCGTGATCTTTGCCTTCCTGTTCGTCGATCTGTTCGACAACTCCGGCACCCTGATCGGCGTGGCCAAGAGGGCCGGCCTGATGGGCAAGGACGGCCACATGCCGAAGATGGGCCGTGCCCTGATCGCCGACAGCACCGCCGCCATGGCCGGCTCCCTGCTGGGCACCTCGACCACCACCAGCTACATCGAATCGGCAGCCGGCGTCAGCGCCGGTGGCCGCACCGGCCTGACCGCCATCGTGGTCGCCGCGCTGTTCCTGCTGGCGCTGTTCTTCGCCCCGCTGGCCGGTAGCGTGCCAGCCTTCGCCACCGCCCCGGCGCTGCTGTTCGTCGCCGTGCTGATGGCCTCGGGCCTGGCCGAGATCAACTGGGACGACGTCACCGAGGCCGCGCCGGTGGTGGTGACCGCCCTGGCCATGCCGCTGACCTACTCGATCGCCAACGGCATCGCCTTCGGCTTCATCGCCTGGACCGCCATCAAGCTGATCTCCGGTCGTCATCGCGACCTGAACCCGGCCTTGGTGATCCTGTCCATCCTGTTCGTCATCAAGTTGGGCTGGTTCCCCGCATGAGTGCCGTCTTCGACCCCACGCAATACGGTGCCCAGCTGGCGGCCAAGGTCGCCCGCTTGCGCGAGCTGCTGGCGCCATTCGGCGCCCCGGAGCCGGCGGTATTCGACTCGCCGCGCGCGCACTACCGCCTGCGCGCCGAGTTCCGCCTGTGGCGCGAGGACGGCCAGCGCCACTACGCGATGTTCGCCCCGGGCGAGAAGCACAAGGCGATCCTGATCGATGATTTCCCCATCGCCAGCGAGCGCATCAACGAACTGATGCCGCGCCTGAAGGCTGCCTGGCAGGGTAACGAGGACCTGAACAACCGCCTGTTCCAGGTGGAGTTCCTCACCACCCTGGCGGGCGATGCGATGATCACCCTGTGCTATCACCGCCCGCTGGACGATGCCTGGGAGGCCGCCGCGCGGCAACTGGCCGGCGACCTGAACGTCAGCGTGATCGGCCGTTCCAAAGGCAAGCGCGTGGTGATCGGGCGTGACTACGCAGTCGAAAAGCTGGCGATCGCCGGGCGCACCTTCAGCTACCGCCAGCCCGAGGGCGCCTTCACCCAGCCCAACGGCGCGGTAAACCAGAAGATGCTCGGCTGGGCCTTCGAGGCCATGGACGCGCGTGACGACGACCTGCTGGAGCTGTACTGCGGCAACGGCAACTTCACCCTGCCGCTGGCCACCCGCGCCCGCCAGGTACTGGCGACCGAGATCAGCAAGACCTCGGTCAATGCCGCGCTGCACAACCTGGACGAGAACGGCGTCGACAACGTGCGCCTGGTGCGCCTGTCGGCCGAAGAGCTGACCCAGGCGCTGAACGAGGTCCGCCCGTTCCGCCGCCTGGAGGGTATCGACCTCAAGGCCTATGACTTCGGCACCGTGTTCGTCGACCCGCCCCGCGCCGGCATGGACCCGGACACCTGCGAGCTGACCCGGCGTTTCGAGCGCATCCTGTACATTTCGTGCAACCCCGAAACCCTGGCGCAGAACATCGCCCAGTTGCAGGATACCCACCGCATCGAACGTTGCGCCCTGTTCGACCAGTTCCCCTATACCCACCACATGGAAAGCGGGGTGCTGCTGGTTCGGCGCTGACCGCGACCCGGCGGGGCCGCAAGGCCTCGCCGCTTGCCGCAAGGAGTGAGGCTCCAATGGACCAGTTGAGCGCCATGCAGACCTTTCGCCGGGTCGTCGACCTCGGCAGTTTCAGCGCCGCCGCCGAGCAAGTCGGCATGTCTCATACCGTGCTGTCGCGCCAGGTCAAGAACCTCGAACGCCACCTCGGCAGCCAATTGCTCAATCGCACTACGCGCCGCCTGCAATTGACCGAGGCGGGCACGCTGTTCTATCGCCACTGCGTACAGATTCTCGAGCAAGTCCAGGCGATGAACCAGGAGCTCCGCGCGCACCACCAGCAGCCCACCGGCACCTTGCGCCTGAGCGTGGCCACCGCGTTCGGCGAGCTCGAGCTGGGCCATTGGCTGCCGGACTTCATCGAGCACTATCCGCAGGTGCAGGTCGAGCTCAACTGTACCGATCGCTTCGTCGACCTGCTCGAGGAGGAAGTCGACGTCTGCCTGCGGGTCACCGACCACCTGCCCGACTCGAGCCTGGTGGCCCGCCGCCTGGCAGCCAGCGAGGTGCTGCTGGTGGCGGCCCCTGCGTATCTGGCTCGCCACGGCACCCCCACCACCCCCGACGCGCTGGCCGAGCACCCGCTACTGGGCTACAACCGCCTGCAACATCCGCAGCGGCTGCGCCTGACCCGCGCCACGGCCTGGCAGGACGTGCGCATGCCCCAACGCCTGAGCGCCAACTCGCCGATGGCCTTGCGCGCAGCGGCCATCGGCGGCGTTGGCATCGCCAGCTTCGATCGCTTCATCATCCACGACGCCCTGCAGGATGGCCGGCTGGTGCAGGTCCTTGGCGACTGGCAATTGCCTGCGCGCAGCCTGCACGTCGTCTATCCGCAAAGTCGCTACCTGCCACCGAAAGTGCGTGCGTTGCTCGACTACGTGCAAACGTACTATGCAACGCCACGCTGGACATAAATAACCGTGCAATTTATGCACAAATCTTGGCAAATAAGTGACGTATCTGTGCACAAAATATTTGCTTAACCTTCGCTCCACGATTTCATTGGCGAAGGAGCCATCACATGAAAGCACTGCAAACCCTCGTTGCCGGCCTCACCCTGGGCACCCTTGCCCTCACCGCCCAGGCCCATGCCGAATCGCTAATCTCCGTACCGGACAGCAATACCCTTAAATGGCAGGAAGTCAGTGGTACCCAGGGAGCGGTCAGCTATGCCAATGTCGAAGGCGATCTGTTCGGCAAGGGGCCCTACTCGGCCTACGTGAAATTCAAGAAGGGCACCGACAACGGCCTGCACCAGCATACCGAGACCCTGCCCACCTTCGTGATCAAGGGTACCTTCTACGCGGTGATCGACGGTCAGCGCACCGAGTTCCCGGCAGGTGCCTACTACAAGCTGCCCAGCAAGCTGGTCCATGAAAGCGGCTGCACGGCCGCCGAAGATTGCCTGCTGTTCCAATACCAGGCGGACAAATTCGACCTGGTACCAGTCAAATCGTAAAAAAAGCAGTGGCCAGACAGGGTGTAACCCACCCTGTCATTTCTACCAGGTGACCATGCCCCGTACAGCCTTTAATCTTCCTCTCGCAAGCCAGCGCGCTGCCCTGTGCTTTACGGGGCGCCGTGCCTTGCAGGATGCAGGCTTTCCTGGACCAGGATGAACACGCCTCGGCGGCCTTGTTGCCTGTAGGCGATCAGGTACCTGCCCCCCGATGAACGAAGGAGTCAGGCCATGCGTACCTCAACCGTTCTCCTGGCGCTCAGCGTCTTCACGAACCTGGCGGCCTGCATGAATTCCACGCAGCCAGGCACCAGCGCGTCAATGGCCAGCGTGAGCACCCAGACGGCCTCGGCTGATACTTGTGTCTTGTCTGCCCTGCCGCTGATCAGGCAAACAAACGGCCTCTCAGGTATTGGCTGGCGCAATGTGCCTGCATCCTGGGACCCGGACACTAGAACGTACAGGGTCACCTATAAAAATCTCAACGGCGATCTGGGCGCCAAGATCACAGGGAATGCCAACACCCCGTGGAGGCCCAGGGGCGCCGGATGCTACGTCGCCCTTGTGCGCTTCAAGGCAGGTACCGATAACGGACGGCATATCCACAGTGATGCGCTGCCGACGTTCGTGCACCAGGGCACCTTCTACACAGTGATCAATGGCAGAAGGGACGAGTATGGGCCTGGCGATTATTACTTGCTGCCGGCCAAACTCGTACATGAAAGCGGCTGCAAGGGGCCCGTCGACTGCGTGCTGTTCCAATTTCAAAGCGATGGGTTTGACCTGCTTGCGCCGCCGTCCACGTCATCGGCCAAGCCATGAACAACCGCGGTACCAGGCGCTGCCATCGCGCAGCGGCTGAGTACCCCGTGAGGCCCAAGCCTGATAACGCCGTCAAAAGTCGAAGAACACCGTCTCTCCTTCCCCCTGAATTCGAATATCGAAACGATACGCCGTCTTCCCCTCCACCTCGCAGCGCCTGGCGATCAGGGTCTCGCGCCGTTGCGGCTGCTCGATCAGGTTGAGCACCGGACACTTGGCATTGGCGTGGGCCTCATCATCGAAATACAGCCGGGTGTGCAAGTGAATATTGATCCCCCGAGCAAACAGGCTGATGTTGACGTGCGGCGCCATCGGCACGCCAGCGGCATTGTTCACCACGCCCGGCTTGACCGTGTGCAGTGTCCATTCACCAGCCTCGAAGGTGGTCGCGGTGCGACCAAAGCTGTTGAAGGCGTTTTCCTGGCGGTAGTCGTCCTGGTACTGGCCGTTGGCATCGGCCTGCCACACCTCGAGAAACGAGTCGCGTACCAGGTGGCCGTTGCCGTCGTATACCTGGCCGAGCAGCAGAATGTGCTCGCCCGGCGCCGCAGCCGTGGCCAGGCGGTTCCAGACTTCCTGCTCGCGGGTTGGGTTGCCTGCGACCTCCAGGGCCAGGCCAATGTGCACATAGGGGCCTGCGGTCTGAGAAGGGGTTTCCGGCAGCAATTCGATAGGCATGGCGTTACTCCTCAGCGGTTTTCGAAGTGGGTCTGGCGCTGGCCACGCAGCACGATGTCGAAGCGGTAGGCCAGGCAATCCATTGGGTTGGCGTGGCTCATGTCGAGCCTGGCGATCAGCCGCTCGACCGCATCGGGGTTGGCGATCGACTTGACGATCGGGCACATGGCGATCAGCGGGTCACCCTCGAAGTACAACTGGGTGATCAGTTTGGTCGCGATCGATGGGCCGCTGATGGAGACGTGGATATGCGCCGGACGCCAGTCGTTAGGGCCGTTGCGCCAGGGATACGGGCCGGGCTTGATGGTGCGAAAGCTGTAGTAGCCGTCGCGGTCGGTCAGGCAGCGGCCTACCCCACCGAAATTCGGATCCAGCGGCGCCAGGTAACGGTCGTTCTTGTGCCGGTAGCGGCCACCGGCGTTGGCCTGCCACATCTCCACCAGGGTGTGTGGCAGCGGTGTACCGTACTGGTCGAGCACCCGCCCGGCAACGATGATCCGCTCACCGATCGGCAGGCCGCCGTGATCGAAGTTCAGCAGCAAGTCGTGGTCATGCTCGCCAAAACGCAGATGGGAAAAGTCGGGGCCGGTGGTTTCGCTGATCGACTGCGGGATGCTGACCAGCGCCTGGCGCGGCGAGCGCGCCACAGAAGTCTTGTAGTCGGGGGTCAAAGCCTTCGGATGCCAGTTACGATCACGGATCACGAAGCGGCGGGTGTCCTGGGCGGGCATGCCGGTTTCCTCTTTTTGGAATTATGAAGGCGCCTGGGCGTGGCAGACGGACTCGCAGTTTCTGGCAGCCACATCGGGATGAATATTGAATTTCACGGTCACAGCCATAACCATTTGGTTATGCATAGAATCCGGGCTGACGCAGGCGGCGGCCCTGAACTAATCTTTGACCTCATGTTTCACATAGCGGAGAACACCCGATGGAATGGCGAAAAGGCCGACGCAGCGACAATGTGGTCGATGCCCGCGGCGAAGGAGGCGGTGGCGGCGGCATGCGCTTCGGAGGTGGCAAGGGCCTGGGCCTGGGCGCCATCCTGCTGATCGTCGGTATTGGCTGGTTGACCGGGCAGGACCCATTGCAGATCCTCGGCCAGCTCGCCGGGCAGATGGAGCAGCAACAGACCGTCCCGGCCAATGTCGGCAGCAAGGCACCGCCGGCCAACGACGAACAGGCCGAGTTCGTCGCCTCGATCCTCGGCGACACCGAGGACACCTGGAAGGCCCTGTTCGCCCAAGCCGGCAAGCAGTACCGCGATCCCAAGCTGGTGTTGTTCAGCGGCCAGGTCAACTCCGCCTGCGGCTTCGCCTCCTCGGCGGTCGGGCCGTTCTATTGCCCGGGCGACCAACGCGTATACCTGGACATGACCTTCTTCCGCGAAATGGAAACCCGCTTCAAGGCCGCTGGCGACTTCGCCCAGGCCTACGTGATCGCCCACGAGATCGGCCACCATGTGCAGACCTTGCTCGGCGTCTCGGCCAAGGTCGACGCCGCGCGTCGTAGTGGGCAACGCATGGAGGGGGACAACGGGCTGCTGGTACGCCAGGAACTGCAGGCCGATTGCCTGGCCGGGGTCTGGGCCTACCAGGCACAGAAGCGTCTGAACTGGCTGGAGCCGGGGGATGTGGAAGAGGCGCTGAATGCCGCCAATGCCATTGGCGACGACCGTCTGCAACAGCAGGGCCAGGGTCGGGTGGTGCCCGACTCGTTCACCCACGGCACCTCGCAGCAACGCGTCCGTTGGTTCAAGGCCGGCTTTAGCAGTGGGGATGTCAACCAGTGCGATACGTTTGCCGCGCGTAGCCTTTAACGACTATCAGGGCTGCTGTGCGGCCCATCGGCGACAAGCCGACGCCCCCAAAATGTGCGTCCCCATGGAGGCTGGCTTGCCGTTTGCGCCCCGAAAAAACCAAGCATTTCAGCCGGTTACAAATTTGCTGAAAAAGCGTTTCAGCTTCGCCCTGGCCTGCCGATAAGTCCTACACAAATCTGTGGGCTATCTGACAACAACAACGCCCAGCTATTGAGATCAAGTGAGCGAAATCATTTTCTGGGAGAGCGTGCATGAACAGCTGGTTCGCCAATATCAGCGTCAACCTTAAACTCGGCCTGGGCTTCGGCCTGGTCCTGGTCCTGACCGGCCTGCTGGCCCTGACCGGCTGGAACAGCCTGGGCAGCCTGATCGACCGCAGCAACTGGATGAGCGACATCACCCAGCTCAACAGTGACCTGACCAACCTGCGCGTGGCGCGGCTGCAGTGGATGCTGACCAACGGCGACGACGCCTCGGCGGCCAATGTCCAGGCCAAGCTCGACGCCTTCGGCAGCCAGCAACAGCACCTGGTCAACAGTTTCACCAGCCCCGAGAACCTCAAGCTGCTGCGCGAGCAGGGCCAGAGCATTAGCGAATACCGGGTCTCGCTGGAAAAGATGCGCCAGGGCTACAAGACCACCCTCGTCGCCCGTGACGCGATGAACCAGGCCGCCGCCCGCGCCAACGACGCCATCGAGGCGATCAGCAACGCCGTGTTGTCCAGCCCGGAAAGCGACGCCGCCCACCTGGCCCAGTACCTGCTGATCAGCAAGGCCAAGCAGCAGTTGGTGCAAGTGCGCCTGGACGTGCGCAGCTACATCGCCGACCTGACCCCAGAAGCCGAACAGGCCGCCCTGCGCCAGCTGGAAAGCGCCCTGAGCGAAATCGACAGCCTCAAGCGCCAGCTGCCGGCCGAAGCCTCGCGTATCCAGCAGTTCGAAAGCGCCGTGCTGGCCTACCGCGATGCGGTGCGCCAGTTCCGTGAAGCCACCGCCGCCATCGGTGTGGCCCGTGCCGAGATGACCGTGCAAGGCGCCGACATCGTCAAGCGCAGCGACGCGCTGTACCAGATCCAGATCGAACGTCGCGACGCCGAAAGCATCCAGGCCCGCAGCCTGCAAACCACCGCCACCCTGCTGGCGCTGCTGGTCGGCGTGCTCGCCGCGTTCATCATCACCCGCCAGATCACCCGCCCGCTGCGCGAAACCATGGACGCCGTGGAGAAGATCGCCAGCGGCGACCTGACCCAAACCCTGCGCGTCACCCGCCGCGACGAGCTGGGCGCGTTGCAACAGGGCATCGCGCGCATGGGCAACACCCTGCGCGACCTGATCACCGGTATCCGCGACGGCGTCACCCAGATCGCCAGCGCGGCCGAGGAGTTGTCGGCGGTGACCGAGCAGACCAGCGCCGGCGCCAACAGCCAGAAAGTAGAGACCGACCAGGTCGCCACCGCCATGCACGAGATGGCCGCCACCGTGCAGGAAGTCGCGCGCAACGCCGAACAGGCCTCCCACGCCGCAACCAATGCCGACGACGAAGCCCGCAGCGGCGACAAGGTGGTCACCGAGGCGATCGGCCAGATCGAGCGCCTGGCCCACGAAGTGCACCGTTCCACCGAAGCCATGACCCTGCTGCAGCAGGAAAGCCAGAAGATCGGCAGCGTCATGGACGTGATCAAGTCGGTGGCCGAGCAGACCAACCTGCTGGCGCTCAACGCCGCCATCGAGGCGGCCCGTGCCGGCGAGGCCGGTCGTGGCTTCGCCGTGGTCGCCGACGAGGTGCGTGGCCTGGCCCAGCGTACCCAGCAGTCCACCGAAGAAATCGAAGGGCTGATCGCCAGCCTGCAGAACGGCACCCAGCAGGTGGCCGAAGTGATGAACGGCAGCCGCAGCCTGACCGACAGCAGTGTGGAACTGGCGCGCAAGGCCGGCGACTCGCTGGACAGCATCACCCGCACGGTGTCGAACATCCAGTCGATGAACCAGCAGATCGCCGCCGCCGCCGAGCAACAGAGTGCGGTCGCCGAAGAGATCAGCCGCAGCATTCTGAACGTGCGCGACGTGTCGGAACAGACCGCCGCGGCCAGCGACGAGACCGCCGCCTCCAGCGTCGAGCTGGCGCGCCTGGGCGGCCACCTGCAGACACTGGTCAGCCAGTTCCGCGTCTGACCTGCGAAAGGTTCGCCGGCAAGCCAGCTCCTACGGGGAACCCTGTAGGAGCCGACTTGCCGGCGAACACGTCACTTGACGATCATTCCCACCCCACGCCCGCGCGGATCAGACGCTGTCTCCAGCTTCTCCCCGGTCACCCGGATCGCCTGGATGTCGCCCATCTCCCAGCCCTGGTCCTCGAGCACATAGCCCATCTGCTTCAGGTCATCGGCCACCGCGCCCTTGAGCGGCGCATAGCTATCGAAGTAGATGGTGTCCTTGGGCAGTAACTGGTGATGCACGCGCTGCGCCGCCACCGCCTTCTCCAGCGGCATGCCGAAGTCGTAGAGGTTGTTCATCACCTGGAAGATCGAGGTGAAGATCCGCGAGCCACCCGGCGTGCCCAGCACCAGCACCACCTTGTCGTCACGGGTCACCAGGCTCGGGCTCATCGACGACAGCATGCGCTTGCCCGGCTCGATGGCATTGGCGTCGCCGCCGACCACGCCAAACACGTTGGCCGCACCCGGCTTGGCGCTAAAGTCGTCCATCTCGTCGTTAAGCAGGAAGCCCGCGCCTTTGACCACCACGCCGCTGCCATAGTCGAGGTTGAGGGTGTAGGTGTTGCTCACCGCGTTACCCTGCTTGTCGACGATGGAAAAATGCGTGGTCTGGTGCGGCTCCAGGCCCGGCTTGACCTGGTCGGTGACGGAGATCGCGCTGGGGTTGACCTGTGCTGCGCGCTTGGCCAGATAGTCCTTGGCCACCAGCTGCTTGACCGGCACCTGGGTGAAGGCCGGGTCACCCAGGTAGTCGGCGCGGTCGGCGAACACGCGCTTTTCGATCTCGGCCAGCAGGTGGATGTATTTCGCCGAGTTGTGTTCGACGCCCTTGAAGTCCGCCGCGCGGTCTTCCTTGATGCCCAGCAACTGGGCCAGGGCGACGCCGCCGGAGCTTGGCGGTGGCGCGGTGTAGACCACGTTGCCGCGCCAGTCGATGGCGATCGGGTCGCGCCACACGGCCTTGTAGTCCTTGAGGTCGTCCTTGCTGATCAGGCCCTTGTCGGCCTGCATCTGCGCCACCAGCAGGTCGGCGGTCTTGCCCTGGTAGAACTCGCTGACGCCCTTGTCGGCGATGCGCTCCAGGGTCTGTGCCAGCTCCGGCTGCTTGAACAGCTCGCCGACCTTCATGGTGCCAAAGTAGTCGTTGAAGTTGGTGGCGGTCTTGAACAGGCCCTGGGCATCGTCACGGTACTGGTATTGCTTCTGGGCGATCTTGAAGCCGTTGCGGGCATAGCCGATGGCCGGGGTCAGCAGCTCGCCCCACTTGAGCTTGCCAAACTTCTGGTGCGCCTCCCACAGCCCCATCACCGTGCCCGGCACGCCAGCGGCGCGGGCGCCGACCAGGCTGAGGTTCTCGATCACCTCGCCCTTGTCGTTCAGGTACATGGTCTTGGTCGCGGCCTTGGGCGCCACTTCGCGGTAGTCGAGAAAGTACGGCTTGCCGTCGACGAACAAGGTCATGAAGCCACCACCCCCGATGTTGCCCGCTTCGGGATAGGTCACCGCCAGGGTGAAAGCAGTGGCGACCGCGGCGTCCACCGCGTTACCACCCATTTTGAGAATGTCGGCGGCGACCTGTGCGCCATATTGATCGGGCGCGGCCACCGCGCCGCCTTCGAGTGTCACGGCAAATGCGGAGGAACAGCTCAGGATCGCGGCGCCGAGGGCCAGCGATGGGAACATGACGATACGCATGCGCACTTCCTTGGTGTTGTTTTTGTTGATCAGTCATTAAGGCCGAAGCCATTGGACTAAGCAAACACCGCAGCCAGGGCGCGCCGCCAACAGGCAGCCGCTGTCGCGTTCAGGCAACTCAGCAGGCGTAGATCGCCAGTTTTTTCTGGATGAAATCGAGGAAGCACTGGATACGCAGGGCGAGCTGGGTGTTGCGGTAGTACACCGCGTGAATCGGCTGCCGGTAGCCGTTGTTGTGCTCGCCGAGCACTACCACCAGGCGGCCGGCACGGATGTCCTCATGGGTCATGAAGTGCGACAGGCTGACGATGCCCTCACCGGCAAGCGCCAACTGCCGCAGGGTTTCGCCACTGGAGGCGGTGAGCTGCGCACGGACCGGCCAGCGGTCGCCCTGGGCGTGGCGCAACGGCCACTGGTTGAGCGACTCGAGCGAGCTGAAGCCCAGCAAGTTGTGACGTTCGAGGTCCTCGACCTTGTCCGGCGTGCCGTGACGGGCAAGATAGCCGGGGCTGGCCAGGACCTGCACCGGGCTGCAGCCCAGCGAGCGGGCGTGCAGGCTGGAGTCGGCCAGTTCGCCAATGCGGATGGCCACGTCGGTGCTCTGCTCCAGCAGGTCGATGATCAAGTCGTCGGTGTTCAGTTCCAGCTCGATGCCAGGGTATTGCTGGCGGAACTCGCCGATCCACGGCAGGATCGCATGCAGCATGAACGGCGCGGCAGCGTTGATACGCAGGCGCCCGGTCGGGGTCTGGCGGTTCAGCGACAGGCGCTCTTCCATGTCGTCCATCTGCTCGAGGATCAGCCGGGCGCGCGCGAGGAAGAAGCGCCCCTCCTCGGTCAGGTCCATGCGCCGGGTGGTGCGGTTGACCAAGGTGGTGCCGAGCTTGCCCTCCAGGCGCGACAAGGTGCGACTGACCGCCGACGGGGTCTGGCCCATCTGCTCGGCGGCAGCGGAGATCGAGCCGCAATCGATCACGGCGACGAATACCTGGAGTTCTTCGGAACGGGTTTTCACTCAAGCAGCCTTGGCAAGGGAATGCCGTGATTGATAGCGGCTGGGCAGCCAACATGCAAGCCGGCGCGGCGATTCAACGGGCCTTGCCGAACACCGTGTCCAGGTGGCGCGCATAAGCCGCCACTGCCGCTGGCACATCCGGGCGCTTCATCACATCCACTGCCAGGTAGGTCGGCAAGCCGCTCATGCCGAGAAACTGGTTGGCCTTGTGGAACGGGAAGTACACCGCGTCCACGCCCTTGCCCTCGAAGAAGTCGCTCGGGTCGTCGAAGGCTTGCCGCGGTGCATTCCAGGTCAGCGACAGCATGTACTGCTTGCCCTGGATCAGGCCACCGCTCCCGTACTTCTGCGATGCATCGGAACGGGTGCGACCATCGTTGGCGTACAAGCTGCCGTGCCCAGCGGTGAAGACCTCGTCGATGTACTTTTTCACGGTCCACGGCGCGCCCATCCACCAACCCGGCATCTGGTAGATCACCACGTCCGCCCAGAGGAATTTATCCACCTCCGCCTGAACGTCGTAGCCTCCGTCGATGAAGGTTTCGCGAACGTCGTGGCCGGCACGGTCCAGATGGGCCACGGCGGCGTCGTGCAGGGTCTGGTTGAGGCGGCCGTCGGAATGAGCGAAGCGCTTGCCACCGTTGAGCAGGAGAATCTTTTTCATGAAAGGGTCAACCCGGTAAGTGAAATTGCCGGCAGGTTAGGCAATCACCCACTGGGGAAACAGCGGTTCGGCGGCAAAATACATTTGCCCTGAAATCACGAATTTCAAACATATTGTTGATTTATCATGGACACTCTTCCCCTGGAGACCTCCCCATGAGCGAGCATCACGCCTTCATTCTCAAAGCCAAGACCCGCCCTGAAAAGGCCGAGGCATTCGAGCGACTGTTCCGCCCTTACGTCGAGCCGAGCCGCCGGGAGCCAGGCTGCATCGAGTACCACATGCTGCGCGACCAGCAAGACCCAAGCCTGTTCGTGTTTTTCGAGGTATGGGCGAGCGAGGCCGACCTGGACGTGCACTCGGCCCTGCCGCACATGCGGGCATTCTTCGAGAAACGCATGGACTACCTGGAGCGCGATTTCGAGATCCAGAGACTCGACATGCTCAGCGCCTCGTCGGCTAACCGTTGATCAGCAAATGACCACCCAGCAGCGCCAGGCCGATGAAAAAGCCACGCTTGAACAGCACGGCGCTGATCCGGCCGCGCAACCACTGCCCGGCGAACATGCCGAGCAAGGCCGGGGCCAGCATCAGCAGTGAGGCCCCCAGCGCCTGGCCGCCCAGCACATCCTGACCGGCCAGGCCGATGGCCAGCGCCAGGGTCGAAACGCTGAACGACAGGCCCAGGGCCTGGACCAACGCCTCGCGGTCCAGCCCCAGGCCCTGCAAGTAAGGCACCGCCGGCATCACGAACACACCGGTGGCCGCCGTCACTACCCCCGTCAGCAGCCCACACAACGGCCCCAGCCAGCGCTCATGCGCCGCGGCAACCCGCCAGCCGCGGCCACCCAGCCCATGCAGGGCGTAGAGCAGCAGCGCGCCACCCAATGCATGGACCGCCCAAGGGCCGCTGTCGATACCCAGGCAGAAGCTGCCCAGCAAGGTGCCAGCGAAGATTGCCATCAGCATCCCGCCCAACCGCCGCAGCAAGGCCGACAGCTGGCCACCGCACGCCAGTTGCCACAGGTTGGTCAATGTCGAGGGCACGATCAACAACGCCGCAGCCTGCGCCGGAGGCATAGCCAGGCCAAGCAACCCCATGGCGATGGTCGGCAGGCCCAAGCCGATCACGCCCTTGACCGCACCGGCCAGCAGGAATGTGAAAATCACCAGCGTCGTCAGGGCTGGGCCAAGGTGCTGGTAGAACGCCAAGGACATATTCATGGCGCTATCCTCACCTGGCGACGGCCGCCTGAAAATCTGTCATACCTATACCCAGACTCTTGCCAGGACAGAGGCAGATGCATTTCGACTTAATCGATCTCAAGCTGTTCCAGCACACTCTGGAGTGCGGCAACATCACCGCCGGCGCCCGCCGCAGCCACTTGTCCCTACCGGCGGCCAGCGCGCGCATCCGCGCCCTGGAAGCGTCACTCGGCATCCCCTTGCTCGAGCGCAACCGCCGTGGCGTGCAGGCTACAGCCGCAGGGCAGGCCCTGCTGCAACATGCGCGGCTGATCGCCCAGCAGGTCGAACGCCTGCAATACGACCTCGGGCAATACGCCCAGGGCCAGCAGGGTCAGATACGCCTGCTGTGCAACACCGCCGCCTTGACCGAATACTTGCCGGAACTGCTGGCCAGCCACCTGGCCCGCTACCCGGGGATGACCATCGATGTCGAGGAACTGCCCAGCCTGCGCATCGTCCAGTCGATCACCCAGGGCATGGCCGACCTGGGCATCGTCTCCGACGCCGCGCCCTGCGAACACCTGCAGACCCTGGCCTTTCGCGACGACCCGCTGGTGCTGCTGACGCCGCCCGGGCATCCCCTGGCCGGGCAACAGACACCAAGGTTCGCCGACTGCCTCGAGCACGGGCACGTCTGCCTTGGCGCCCACAGCGCATTGGCCCTGCACCTGGAAGAACAAGCCCTGCACCTGGGCCGGCGGTTGCAAGTCCGGGTCCGCGCCGATGGCTTCGACGGGGTGATCCGCATGGTCGCCGGCGGTGCCGGGGTAGGCATCGTGCCACGGGCGGCGGTGTTGCGCTGGCACGGCCGGGTTGCGCTGCACTGGGTCGCCCTACAGGATCGCTGGGCCAACCGCCGCCTGCAATTGTGCGCCCGCGACTTCAGCGCCCTGCCCGGTTTCACCCGCGAACTGGTGACGCATTTGCACGGCACCTGAACGAACCGGCGATACCCCCATTTATGGTTGGTGGCTTTGCATTTTTGGCGATAACCAATCCACCACGGCGGACTTAGACTGGCGCGCAACGTCCTGATTATCTTGCGATAAGGTAAAGTCCCTGTGTCTTTAGAAATCAACTGGGCGCTATGGCTGACCACCATGGTGCCGCTGGCCTTGAGCGCCGGTCCCGGCAACCTCATGGTGGCCACCTCCGGCGCGCAAAGCGGCGTGCGTCGCTCGGTCAAGTTCATCGTCGGCCTCGATGCCACCTACTTCCTGATCGCCGTGCTGGTGGGCCTGGGCCTCTATCACACGATCATGGCCAGCCCCCACCTGATATGGGTGCTGCGCGTGGCCGGCAGCCTGTACATCCTCTGGCTGGGGATCAAGCTGATCATCCGGCCGATGCGCAAGGTCGGCGACCGGCGGCTGGACCTGCAGTTTCGCGACGGCATCATCGTCCAGCTGGGCAATGTCCAGGGGCTGGTGATGCTGCTGGTGATGTTCTCCACCTTCATCCCCGCTGGCACCAGCAACAGCAGCGCGGTACTGGCCCTGAGCCTGGCGCTGATCCTGGTGAACTTCACCGCGCATATCATCTGGGTATCCATGGGCGCCACCATCCAGCGCCTGCTGGCGGTCCGCCCCGGCCTGCTCAAGGCGCAGAACGTGGTGTTCGGCCTGATGCTGATCGCCGTGGCGGCCTGGATCTTCGTACGCACCAGCAACCTCTAAGGACAAACAGATGACCCGCGCCAAAGCAGTAGTCTTCAATGAGCCCGGCAGCCCGGATGTCCTGTACCTGCGCCAACATGAACTGCCCCTGCTGGGTAGCGGGCAGGTACTTGTCGCCATCGAGGCCGCCGGGGTCAACTTCATCGACACCTATCGCCGCTCGGGGGCGCTGGACGATGGCTCGGCGTATCCACGCGGCCTCGGCACCGAGGGCGCCGGGCGGGTCATCGAATGTGCGGCGGATGTCAGCGAACTGAAAGTCGGCGACCGCGTCGCCTTCATCGACGGCTCGTCCGGCAGCTACGCCAGCCATGCCATCGTGCCGGCCGCGCGGGTGATCCGCCTGGACCCGGAGATCAGTTTCGAAACCGCGGCAGCCGTGATGTTCAAAGGCATCACCGCCGAATACCTGACCCACCGATGCGTGCCACTGATGACCGGCGACTGGGTGCTGTGGCACGCCGCCGCCGGTGGCGTCGGCAGCCTGGCCACCAGTTGGCTGGCCGCGCGCGGCATGAAGGTCATCGGCCTGGCCTCGACCGCGCAAAAGCGCCAGGCAGCGCTCAACGCCGGCTGTATCGCCGCCCTGGACAGTAGCGACGCCGCCACGCCCCAGGCCATCCGCGAGCTGACCGAGGAGCGCGGGGTCGACGTGGTCTTCGACTCCGTCGGCAAGAACACGATCGAGTTCTCCCTGGCCAGCCTGCGCCGACGCGGCCAGCTGGTGCTGTTCGGCAATGCGTCGGGGGACGTGACCGGCTTCAACCTGTCGCGCCTGGGCGCGCTGGGCTCGCTGCATGTGACCCGGCCCACGCTCAAGCACTATGTGGCAGAGCGCGACGAGCTGCGCATGGCCGCTCGCCGGGTGATGGACGCGTTGAAGGCCGAGCAGATCAAGCTGCCGCAGATCACTGCCCACGACCTGGCGGATGCCGGTCAGGTGCACCAACTGCTCCAGGACGGTCAGACCTTGGGCACGGTGATCCTGCGGCCTTGATCCGCGCGTCCCTCAAGGCAGGTCGGTGCGGGTCCGGGCGAAGTAGCCAATCAGATGTTCGGTGACCACGCTGACCCGCTTGAGGTCCTGGCTGGCCAGGTTACGCAGCAGCCAGATATCCGCGCCATGGGCGGGCCCTGCGGGAAGCACGCGGGTGAACCCGTTGCGCATGCCCACATAGATCGGCAACGCGGCAATGCCCAGGCCGGTGGCCACGGCGTTGATCTGCGCGTTGAGGTTCTGCAGGCGCAACCAGGGTTTATGGCCGTTGCCCAGTTCGTGCAACCAGCGGGCGAGCGGCATGTGCGCCATTTCTTCGGTCCAGCCGATCAACTGGTGACGCTGCAGATCCGTCGGCTGCTGCGGCAAGCCGTGCCGCGCGGCGTAGGTGTCGGAGCAGAACAGCCCCTGGGTCAGCCGCCCCAGGCAACGCATGGTGAAATTGCCATTTTCCGGGCGATGCAGGCGAATGATGATATCGCTGTGGCTGTGGGTCAGCTTCGAGGACAACGCCGAATTGACCAGGTCGAACTGAATGTCGGGATACTGCTCGTGCACTTGCTCGAGCGCCGGAATGATCAAGTGCGTGCCCATGACTTCAGGGCAATCGATGCGCACGCAGCCACCGGCGTGCTCACGGGGGTGGGCGATCTGCCGCTCGATCAGTTTGAAGCGTTCTTCGGCTTCCAGCGCCAGCGGGAGCAATGCTTGGCCGGCCTCGGTGAGGAAGTAGCCATTGGTTCGTTTCAGAAAGAGTGCCGAGCCCAGCGCCTCTTCGAGCGCGGCAATCTTGCGCGACACGGTAGAGGCCGAAACCCGCAGGGCGGCACCAGCATCGGTGACGTTGCAGGTCTTGGCGACCGATATGAAAGTCTTCAGGTCATCCCAGTTCATCTGCTTGTTTGGTTCCATCGTCTGACACGCGCCGGGCAGCGTAACACAGCGGCCTGGCGTGACCATGGATGACGCGCCGCAGGCAGCTAGCGGCGGGTCCGAATTCGGTCGATGCAATAGCTAAAAATGCAATATCGATCTCCATAATTTGGAATTCAAATAGCCATTACAGGCGGTTAAGGTCCACCCCCAATACAAGTTTGCGGAGTGGAAAGTGTGCACAAGCAAAATGAAATAACACCTCGGGAAACAATGAGGCCGCTACCCGGTTTCCTCCAGCCGTTCCTGAGTTGGTTGAGCGCCAAACCACTGCCCGAGGAACTTGAAACTCCAGGTAAAAGAACCCCGCTGTTCCATGTCGGCGTCGCGGCAAGTTTTATAATCCTCGGCGTGTTATTGACCAGTCTCGGTTATTACCAGCATAGCCTGCTGTGGTGGTTGCCGGGTTTTGTCCTGGCCGCGGGCGGTATCAAACAAATGCAAGTCATGATCTGCCACAACTGCGCCCATGACATGGTGTTTGCCAGCCGTCGTGCCAATACCGTTGTCGGCCATGTCATTTCCGCCCTGTTCATGCTCAAGCCTTATACCCTCTACAAGCACGAGCACATGCTGCACCACAGCTCCAGGACCCTGTTGACCGACCAGGACGACACCCTCACCTACCTGCAGGGGGTGGTTGGCCTCAAGCCCACCGACAGCATCGCCATGATGTGGGCCAAGCTGCTGTTCGCCGCCTTCTCGCCACTGGCTATCCTGCGCACCTCGCTCAACCGCATCAAGGCCAACGCCACCGCCACCGACCGTGGCGTGGCCGCGCTGACCATGGCGCTGTGGGCCGGCCTCACCCTGGGTGCCTGGGCGCTTGGCCAACTGCAGGGGTTCATCGCGGCCTGGGTGCTGCCGGTGTTCATCGGCTACCACATCAGCACCACGTTCCGCCTGGCCGCCGAACACACCTGGCCGAGCGTCGAAGTGCTGGAGAAACGCGGTGTCGACTTCATCTGCGACAGCACCACCTCGGTGTTTATCGGCGAGCCGCTGAACATGCCTGACAACGCCCAACCGCTGAAGCGCATCCTGTGTATCTCCCGCTGGTTGCTGAAGACCTTCACTTATCATCTGTTCGTGCGGCTGTTCATCATGGTCGGCGATACACCTTGCCATGATTTTCATCATCGCCGTCCGCGCTCCAGCGACTGGCCAAATTATGTCACCGCGCGGGAGCGTGACAAGTTATTGGGCGCCAAGCCCTTCCCCAGAAACTATATCGACAAGTGGGGGTATGTCTCGACAGTCACGGACAACTTCCGAAGCTTCCAGAAAGCCCTTCCTTACTATCAAGGCTCAACATTTAACGCATTGACGGGTGACCAATGAAAGCGCAACAGCCTGCACTGCTGGTAACCATTCCTTCCGACTCCCATAGTTGGAACATGGTATTCATGGAGTTCCTCCTGAGCGAAGGTAACTACCAGGTCAACAACATGGGGCCGAACACGCCGATGAGCGATGTCATCGACTGGCTCAAGCAGCACCCCTGCGACCTGGTGGTGGTCAGCACCGTCAACGGCCACGGTTACCTGGAAGGCGTCGAGCTGGCCCAGCGTATCCGCGACGAAAGCCGCTACGCCGGCGCCTTGTGCATTGGCGGCAAGATCTGCACCGAGAACGACGCGGCCACCCTCGAGCGCTACAGCCATACCCTGGTGCAGGCGGGCTTCGACGCGGTCTTCGACGACAGCGACAAGAACAACTTCGATCGTTTCCAGGCACTGCTCGACAGCACCGCGCCCAGCCAGGACCTGGCTCGCAGCGGCTCGTGACCCGGCGCTCGACAGGCCGGCTTTCCTCGCACCAAGAGAACCCATTCATGCAGGATTTCAATGCCTATGTGCTCGGACACTTCGACGCCCGCGGCCCGGTGCTGCAACCACGCCTGGGCTTCAGCTCGCTGGAGCGCATGCAACGCGGCCTGGAGGCTACCGCCGCGAGCCGTGCCCACACTGTCTGCACCATCACCCTCGACGCCTTCACCCGGGTCAACGACCTCAAGGCGGCGCAAAAGGCCATCGACAGCGGCGCGATGCTCAACGGCTATCCCATCGTCAATCACCCGGTCGCCGATACCAGGGCGATGCTGGCTACGATCGAGACACGCTATGCGACGCCCGTGCAAGTGCGCCATGGTTCGCCCGACCCTGTGCATATCTTCCAGCGCATGACCGAAGTCGGCCTGTCGGCCACCGAAGGCGGGCCGGTGTCCTATTGCCTGCCCTACAGCCGCACCCCTTTGCGTGCGGCCTTCGGCCATTGGCAGAAGGCCTGCCGGATACTCGCCGCGGGTGTGCCCAATAGCCATATCGAGAGCTTCGCCGGCTGCATGATGGGCCAGATGTGCGACCCGGCGATCCTGGTGGCGCTGAATGTGCTCGAGGGCTTGTTCCTGCGTCAGCACGGCATCGCCACCCTGGCGTTCTCCTACGCCCAAGGTACTTCGCCACTGCAGGACCTGGCCGCATTGAGCGCCCTGCAGACCCTGGTTGGCGAGCGTTTCGCCCCTGGCAGCTACCACTTCGTCGCCTACGTCTTCATGGGTTTCTTCCCGCGCACCCTCGGCGGTTTCTGCCGCATCACCCAGGACGCGCTGTCGGTGGTGCGAGCCGCCGGCGTGCAACGGGTGATCGTCAAGACCCCGGTGGAGTCCCGGCGCATCCCACGGGTCGAGGAGAACATCGCGGCGTTGGAGTATGCCGACTACTGCCTGCGCGCCCAGCATACCCTCAAGCCGATTCCCTTCGACCAACAGGAGTATCGGCGCATCCTCGACAAGGCGGGCGCGCTGATCAACGGGACCCTGGCCCTGGACAGCGACATCTGCGAAGCCATCCTCGCCGCGTTCGACAGCGGGCTGTTGTCGATCCCCTACTGCCTGCACCCGGACAACAAGCGTGGCGCGGGAACCGTGCTGGATGCCAATAACTACTACATGGGCTTCGAAGGGGCGAGGGTGGAGAACGCGTTTTCATTCCTCTCGGCGCTGCGCCAGAACATCATTACCTACGACGCGTTTCACTGAGCAGAGGCGTCAACCGCACTGGCCGTTGCTCACTGGACGACGGCCAGTTCGCGCAGGAACGCCCCGGTTTCAGCGTGGGCGCTGACGCTGCTCCACATGACTCAAGGCATGCACCAAGGCAGGCGCCGATACTTGCACAGGCATAACTGGCCCGAAACAAATGTAGGAGCGGCCTTGCGTCGCGATGCGCCGCGCGGGCGGCGCTCGATCTCCTAGGCGCTGCATGGTTTACGACAAACATCTGGAAGCCCTAACGCGATCAACAACCCTGGCTTCCAAAGACCTACCAGTTGCTTGCCGCGATAAGCCACACACCCTGTACACCAGGTCCGACAAGCGGCACACTGCCCGCCGCGTGCGAGTTTCGTCTACTTCACAAGTAGGGCAAATGCCCCTTGCCCGGCAGCCACCCGATTCCCCACAATCCGGCCCATGCCGCGCCAAGACAGGGAATTCGCCGTGCCATCGATCTACCAGCTCAAACCCCGTTTCCAGGCGCTGCTGCGCCCCACCGTGCAACGCCTGCATGACCGCGGCGTCAGCGCCAACCAGGTCACCGTGGCCGCTGCCGTGGTCTCCCTGCTGCTGGGCCTGCTACTGGCCTGGCTACCCCAGTTCACCTGGCTGTTCATCCTGATCCCGCTGTGGATGCTGCTGCGCATGGCCCTCAACGCCGTGGACGGCATGCTCGCCCGCGAGTTCGGCCAGCAATCGAAGCTCGGCGCCTACCTCAACGAACTGTGCGACCTGGTCGCCGACGCGGCGCTGTACCTGCCCTTCGCCCTGCTGCCCGGCGTTGCGCCAACACTGGTGGTGCTGGTGGTGCTGGCCTCGGTGATCAGTGAATACGCCGGGGTCATGGGGCCGCTGGCCGGCGCTTCGCGCCGCTACGACGGGCCCATGGGCAAGAGCGACCGGGCGTTCGCCTTCGGCGTGCTGGGCACCGGGGTGGCGCTGGGCCTGCTGGCCGCGAGCTGGATCAACGGCCTGCTGCTGGTCATCCTGCTGCTATCGCTCTATACCCTGTACAACCGGGTTCGCCACGGCCTGGCCGAAACCCGCTGAGCCTCTCGCTGCCGGACAAGGATATTCGCCATGCGCCAAGCGCAATCGCTGCATTTCTCAACCCATGACGGGGTCGAGCTGCACTACCGTCACTGGCCCGCCACGCGCAACGAGCACCAGCCGCGCCGCGCGCTGGTGATGTTCCACCGCGGCCACGAGCACGGCGGGCGCCTGGCGCACCTGGCCGACGAGCTGGACATGCCCGGCTACGACCTGTTCGCCTGGGATGCCCGTGGCCATGGCCAGTCGCCCGGCGCCCGCGGCGACAGCCCGAGCTTCGCCACCAGCGTGCGCGATGTGCAGACGTTCATCGAGCATATCCAGGCCCGGCACGGTATCGCCGAGGCCGACATGGCGGTGCTGGCGCAAAGTGTCGGCGCGGTGCTGGTGGCCACCTGGGCCCACGACTATGCGCCCAAGGTGCGCTGCCTGGTGCTCGCCTCGCCGGCGTTCAAGGTCAAGCTCTACGTGCCGTTCGCCCGCCCCGGTCTGAAACTGCTCAAGGCCCTGCGCGGCAACTTCTTCGTCAACAGCTACGTCAAGCCACGTCTGCTCACCCACGACCCGGAACGGGTCATGTCCTATGTCGCCGACCCGCTGATCAGCCGGCCGATCTCGGTGACCATGCTGCTGGGCTTGTACGAGGCCGCCGAACGCGTGGTGGCCGATGCCCAGGCGATCCAGGTGCCGACCCAACTGCTGGTCTCCGGCGCCGACTTCGTCGTCGAGCGCGGCCCGCAGCTGCGCTTCTTCGAACGCCTGGGCAGCGCCCGCAAGGAAATGCACCTGCTCCCCGGCTTCTTCCACGACACCTTGGGCGAACGTGATCGGGCCCACGCCCTGGCGCGAATCGAGCGCTTCGTCGCCCATTGCTTCGACGCCCCCGCACCTGTGCCATCGCTACTCGCTGCCGACAAGGCCGGCGCCAGCTGCGCCGAGGCCGAAAGCCTGGCCGCACCGTTGCCGCGCAACTCGCCGCGCGACCTTTACTGGCGCGCCACCCGCGCCAGCCTGCGCCTGGGCCAGGGCCTGTCCGCGGGGATCAAGCTGGGCTTCGACACCGGCTTCGACTCTGGCTCCACCCTCGACTATGTCTACCGCAATATGGCCACGGGCAAAGGCCGCCTGGGCGCGCTGATCGACCAGAACTACCTCAACGCCATCGGCTGGCGCGGCATTCGCCAGCGCAAGCTGCATGTGGAGGAACTGCTGCGCCTGGCCATCACCCAGCTGCGCGCGCAACAACGCCCGGTGCATATCGTCGATATCGCCGCCGGTCACGGCCGCTACATCCTCGAGGCCCTGCAAGGGCTGGAGCAGTTGCCGGACTCGATCCTGCTGCGCGACTACAGCGACCTGAACGTCCAGCAAGGCAGCGCACTGATCGAAGCCAAGGGGCTGGGCCAGGTCGCCCGTTTCGTCCAGGGCGACGCCTTCGACCGCCAGAGCCTGGCCAACCTCGCACCGCACCCCAGCCTGGCCGTGGTTTCCGGCTTGTACGAACTGTTTGCCAGTAACGAGCAGGTGGGCAACTCCCTGGCCGGGCTGGCCGACGCTATCGAGGACGGTGGCTACCTGGTCTACACCGGCCAGCCGTGGCACCCGCAACTGGAGATGATCGCCCGCGCCCTGACCAGCCACCGTGGCGGACAGGCCTGGGTCATGCGTCGACGCAGCCAGGTAGAGATGGACCAACTGGTGGAGGCAGCAGGTTTTCGCAAGCTGACCCAGCGCATCGACGAATGGGGCATCTTCAGCGTCAGCCTGGCGCAACGGGTGCGATGATGGCCCGTGAAAGCGGGCTGATTCGCCGCGGCGTACTGTGGCTGTTACTGCTGGGGCCGTTGTTTTTCCTCAGCTACGGGCTAGCCAACACCTATACCGCCGGGCGCGCGGATATCGCCAGCCTGGTATTCGATTGGGAGCGACACCTGCCGTTGTGGCCCTGGACGATCATCCCGTACTGGTCGATCGACCTGCTGTACGGGCTGTCGTTCCTGCTGCCGCGCTCGCGCTCGGAAATGGACCGCCATGCCCTGGCGCTGCTCACCGCGCAGGTGATCTGCGTGGCTTGCTTCCTGCTCTGGCCGCTGCGCTTCACCTTCGAACGACCCGAGATATCTGGGCTGTTCGGCTGGTTGTTCGATGTGTTGATGGGCTTCGACAAGCCCTACAACCAGGCGCCGTCGTTGCACATTGCATTGCTGGTGATCATCTGGACGATGTTCGCCCGGCATGCGCGCCGTCCTGCCTGGCGCTGGCTGGTGCATGGCTGGATGGGGCTGATCGGTGTGTCGGTGCTGACTACCTGGCAGCATCACTTCGTCGATGTGCCGACCGGGGCGCTGGCGGGTTTCGTCTGCCTGTGGCTGTGGCCGCGCAGCAGCCCGTTGCCCTGGCGGCAGGCAGGTTTGGCGCAAGATCCGCAACGTTGGCGCCTGGCGCTGCGCTATGGCCTGGGCGCGGCCGTGCTGACGCTGCTGGCGATGACGCTCGGCGGTGGCGGATTGTGGTTGCTGTGGCCAGCGCTGTCGTTACTGCTGGTGGCACTGAACTATGCCCTGTTCGGCGCCGCAGGGTTCCAGAAAGGCGCCGACGGGCGGCTGTCGGTGGCCGCCAGCTGGCTGTTGGCGCCCTACCTGCTGGGCGCCTGGATCAATTCGCGGCTATGGACGCGGCGCCATCCGCAGGCGGACGAGGTGGCTGACGGCGTGTATCTGGGCAGGGTACCAGGGCGCACGCAAGCATCGCTGTTCGCAGCGATTGTCGACCTGAGCGCGGAGCTGCCCTGTCTTGCCGTCAGTCGCCCCGCGATGACAACACCACAGCACTACCAGAGCCTGCCAACCCTGGACCTGATCGCCCCAGACCGGGAAACCCTGCAACAGGCCGCCAAGGCCATCGAACACTGCCAGCGCCAAGGCCCGGTGCTGGTCTGCTGCGCCCTGGGCTACTCCCGCAGCGCCAGCGCCGTCGCCGCCTGGCTGCTGCTCAGCGGCCGCTGTGCCTCTGCCGAACAGGCCCAAGCGCTGATTCGCCAGGCGCGCCCCGGCGTGGTCCTGCAGCCGGCCCACCAGCTCGCCCTGCAACAGCTGGAAGCCCATCCATGAACCTATCTGTAGTCGCCAGCCTGCTCGCTCGCGGGCGCCAGCTGGAGCGCCTGTCAGATGGCATCACCCTGCTGGCCCTGGCTTATAGCCTCACACCGCTGCTGGGCATTGCCCTGCATCCGCTCGCCCGCTTGCTCTGCGTGGCGTTGCTGGTAATCGGCCTGGCGCACAAATACTGGGCCATCCGCGTCGCCCTGGATGCCGAGCTGTTCGCACAGCTCGGCGCCAGCGCCGACCTGCCCGCCGACACCGAGGCACTGGACCGCGCACTGTTCGAACTGCGCCTGAAACCGACCCACCACGATCCGCGCGACTGGCCGGGCCGCAGCCAGGCCGCGCTAGCCCTGCTACGCCGCCAGGCCTTGTGCCTGGCCGTGCAGGTGCTGCTGATCGCCACCCTTCCCTTCACCGGATAAACCCGATGCTCGCCAGCCTGACCGCCTTCGTCATCACCTCCGCCGCCCGCCTGATCACCGGCGCCCGTGCCTTGTGGCTGGGCTGCACGCCGCAACCGGTGCAACGCCTGTACTTTGCCAACCACAGCAGCCATGGCGACTTCGTGCTGCTGTGGGCCGCGCTGCCCGAGCCGTTGCGGCGTCGCACCCGGCCCGTGGCGGGTGCCGACTACTGGTGCCAGCCAGGTATCCGCAACTTCCTGATCCGCCAGGTGTTCAACGGCGTGCTGATCGACCGCCAGCACAGCGCAAGCGAGGGCAACCCGCTGCAACCGGTGCTCGATGCCTTTGCCCAGGGCGATTCGCTGATCTTCTTCCCAGAGGGCACGCGCAACCTGACAGACGACCCGCTGCTGCCATTCAAGAGCGGCCTGTTCCACCTGGCCACGGCCAACCCGCAGGTCGAACTGGTACCGGTATGGATCGCCAACCTCAACCGGGTCATGCCCAAGGGCCGCGCCCTGCCGCTGCCACTGCTGTGCACCCTGAGCTTCGGCGAGCCGCTGCACCTGGAGCCGGACGAAAGCAAGCACGCCTTTCTCGAGCGGGCCCGCCAGGCCCTGCTGAACCTGGCCCCGAAGGAGGCCTGAAATGGATCACAACACCCTGTCCCTGTTCGCCGGCATCGGCGCCCTGCTGCTACTCGCCAGCCTGGTCGGCCGCCTGCTCAAGTGGCGCGCCGGCCCGGCGCCGCACGCGGTGATCGACAACCTCAACGCGCGCATCAATGCCTGGTGGGTGATGGTGCTGGTGATCGGCATCGCCTTCCTGTTCGGCAAGTACGGCGTGATCGTGCTGTTCTACGGCGTGTCGTTCTACGCCCTGCGCGAATTCATGACCCTCACCCCGACCCGACGCAGCGACTACCCGGCCCTGGCGGCGGCGTTCTATGTCGCGCTGCCGGTGCAGTACCTGCTGATCGCCATGGACTGGTACGGGCTGTTCAGCATCTTCATCCCGGTATACCTGTTCCTGCTGCTGCCGATCCTGGCCAGCTTCGGCGGCGATACCACACGTTTTCTCGAGCGCGCCTCGAAGGTGCAGTGGGGCTTGATGATCGCGGTGTACTGCGTGTCGTCGGTGCCGGCGCTTATGACCCTGGACATCCCTGGCTACGAGGGCCGCAACCTGCTGCTGATTGCCTGGCTGATCCTCGTGGTGCAGATCAGCGATGTGTTGCAGTACGTGTGCGGCAAGCTGTTCGGCAAGCGCAAGGTGGCGCCCAACCTGTCACCGTCGAAGACCGTCGAAGGCCTGGCCGGCGGCGTGGCGCTGGCCACCCTGGTGGGCGCCTCGCTGTGCTGGATCACCCCGTTCACCTTCTGGCAGGCGGCGCTGATGGCATTGACCGTCAACGCCATGGGCTTCTTTGGTGGGCTGGTGATGTCGGCGATCAAGCGCGACCGTGGGGTTAAAGACTGGGGGCACATGATCGAAGGCCATGGTGGCATGCTCGACCGCATGGATTCGGTGTGCTTTGCCGCGCCAGTGTTCTTCCACTTCGTGCGGTATTGGTGGGCGTGAGGCAAAAGCCCCTGCCGGCATAGCGCGCGCAGACAGCTGAACGTCGAGCCTAGGCAACCGTGCCCAAGGCGATGGCCCTATGGTGATGGATCATTTCGCCACTCATCTGGAGCCACGCCATGTCCGATTTCATCACCGTCCTGCGCGAAACCTGCCCGACCCCGGTGGTCGACGCCACCAAGTGGAAGCGCATCGGCGGCGACCCGCACACCGTCAACCTCAATGCCTACCTGTCCGCCGACGGCAGCAAGATCATGGGCACCTGGATCTGCACGCCGGGCAAGTTCGAGGTCAACTATGAGAAGTGGGAATACTGCCATTTCCTCGATGGCTATTGCATCGTCACGCCTGAGGGTGAAGAGCCGAAGCATCTGAAGGCTGGGGATGTGTTCGTGATCGAACCGGGGATGAAAGGGACCTGGGAAGTGGTCGAGACGGTACGCAAGTACTTCGTCTTTGCCTGATAGCTCGAAGCAAAAAAAATCGCGGAACCCATGCCCCTCCCCCAAGGTGCGCAGTTACAAGGGGGAAGAGCATACGCTCCGCGATCAAGTCCACTCGCGGGTCAATCCTTCTTGCGGTACCCCTCGACGATCGCCGAGAAATCCTTGCTGCCTTCGCCGCGCAGGCTCATGGCCTGGTACAGCTGCTGGGCCACGGCGCCGAGGATCACCGGCTGGTGCGCCTGGCGCGCGGCCTCGGTGGCCAGCCCCAGGTCCTTGAGCATCAGTTCGGCGCCAAAGCCGCCGGTATAACCCCGTGAAGCCGGGGCAGTCTCGATGATGCCTGGCCACGGGTTGTAGGTGTCCGAACTCCAGCAACGTCCGGTCGAGCTGTTGATGATCCCGGCCAGCACCTGGGTGTCGATGCCCAGCGCATTGCCCAGGGCCATGGCCTCGGACACGCCGATCATCGAGATGCCCAGCAGCAGGTTGTTGCAAATCTTGGCGATCTGCCCGGTGCCGACTTCACCGCAGTGCACGATATTGCGGCCCATCTGCTCGAGCACCGGCTTGAGCGTGGCGAACAGCTCGGCGCTGGCGCCGACCATGAAGGTCAGGGTGCCGGCCGCCGCGCCACCGGTGCCGCCGGAGACCGGCGCATCACCCATATCGATGCCCTTGGCCGCCGCGGCCTTGGAGACCTCACGGGCGGTCTGCGGATCGATGGTGCTGCAGTCCACGGTCGGGGTGCCGGGGCGGATGCCGGCCAGCACGCCGGTGTCTTCGTCCAGGTACACGCCACGCACATGAACGGCGGCCGGCAGCATGGTTATCACCAGCTCGCTGTTGGCGGCGGCGTCCTTCGGCGAGGTGCTGACCTGCCCGCCCAGCTCGGCGAGTTCGGCCAGCACGGTCTTGTTCAGGTCGAACAGGTTCAACTGGTGTCCGGCCTTGATCAGGTTACGGGCCATGGGCGCGCCCATGTTGCCCAGGCCAATGAATGCGATACGCATGACGAGCTCCTTAGCGCAGGCTGATGGTGGTGTTCACACCGTCATTGACGCTGTCGTCATCGAACCAACGGGCGGTGACGGTCTTGGTCTGAGTGTAGAACTGCACCACCTGCTTGCCGTATGGGCCGAGGTCGCCAAGCTTGGAGCCACGGGACCCGGTGAAGCTGAAGAACGGCACCGGCACCGGGATCGGGATGTTGATACCCACCTGGCCGATATCGATCTCGCTCTGGAACTTGCGCGCCGCCGCGCCGCTCTGGGTGAACAGGCCGGTGCCGTTGCCGAACGGGTTGGCGTTGACCAGGGCGATGGCCTCGTCGAGGGTATCCACCTCCAAAGTCACCAGCACCGGGCCGAAGATTTCCTGGGTGTAGATCTGCATGTCGGTCTTCACCCCGGAGAACAGGGTCGGGCCGACGAAGTTGCCCTGCTCGTAGCCCGGCACCTTGACGTCACGGCCATCGAGTTCGAGCTTGGCGCCCTCCTTGATACCGCTGTCGATCAAGCCCAGCACGCGCTCCTTGGCGCGCTTGGAGACCACCGGGCCAACATCGGTGCCCGGCTCGTGGCCGGCATTGACCTTGAGCTTGCTGGCCGCTTCCTTGATGTCCGGCAGCCACTCGCGGGCCTTGCCCACCAGCACCGCCACCGAGGTGGCCATGCAGCGCTGGCCGGCCGCGCCGAAGGCGGCGCCGACCAGGGCGTTGATGGTCTGGGTGCGGTTGGCGTCGGGCAGCACCACGGCGTGGTTCTTGGCGCCCATCATCGACTGCACGCGCTTGCCGTGCTGGCTGCCCAGGTTGTAGACGTGGGTGCCGACCTCGGTCGAGCCGACGAAGGAAATCGCCTTGATGTCCGGGTGGGTACAAATGCCATCGACCACCTGCTTGCCGCCGTGCACCACGTTTAGCACGCCGGCCGGGATGCCCGCCTCCAGCGCCAGCTCGACCAGCATCATGGTCGACAGCGGGTCCTGCTCGGACGGTTTGAGCACGAAAGTGTTGCCACAGACGATGGCCATCGGGAACATCCACAGCGGGATCATCGCCGGGAAGTTGAACGGGGTGATGCCCGCGCACACGCCGATCGGCTGGCGCAAGGTGTAGGTGTCGACGCCGCCGGCGACGTTCTCGGCGAACTCGCCCATCTGCAGGGTGCCGATGGACGCCGCGTGCTCGACCACTTCCAGGCCGCGGAAGATATCGCCTTCGGCATCGGCAATGGTCTTGCCCTGCTCGGCGCTGAGGGTCACGGCGATGCGTTTGCTGTGCTCACGGATCAGTGCCTGCAGCTTGAGCATGATGCGCATGCGTGCGCCGATCGGGGTGTCGCGCCAGGTCTTGAAAGCGCGCTCGGCGGCGGCCACGGCGGCGTTCACCTCCTCTTCGGTGGCGAACGGCACCCGCGCCAGCACTTGCTGGGTGGCCGGGTTGACGATGTCGCGCCACTCGGTGGTTTTCGACTCGACCCATTGGCCGTCGATCAGCAGCTTGACCTGCTCGACCTTGGTCTGGTCGGGCGTCTGGGGTGCGTTCATCTGCGCTCTCCTTGGAATTATTGTCGGAACGAAGACGCCTACGCCGGCATGGACACGGGGTGGCGTACAGGGGCTGAGATCGAGTATAGATGTGCAAACATCCAACAAGAATGCACAAAAAAACCGGATCATCATGCAAAAAGACCTCACCTCCCTGAGCGCGCTGAACTGGGACGACCTCAAGTTCTTTCTTGAGGTAGCGCGCACCCGCAAGGCCAGCAGTGCGGCCAAGCGCCTGGCCGTGGACTACACCACGGTGTCGCGGCGCATCGGTTCACTGGAAGGGGCGCTGGGCACTTTGCTGTTCGAAAAATCGCGCACCAACGGCTTCGTCCTCACCGCCGAGGGCCAGCGCCTGCTGGGCTATGCCGAATCGATCGAAAGCACCCTGCACATGGCCTGCGAGCAAGTCTCGGGCTCGGGCGTGGCGTTGTCGGGGCATGTGCGCATGGGCTGCACAGAGGGCTTCGGCAGCTTCTTCGTCACCCCGCAGCTGAGCCATTTCGTCGACGCCTGGCCGGCGATCTCGGTGGATATCCTGCCACTGCCGCACTTCATCAGCCTGTCCAAGCGCGAAGCCGACATCGTCATCGCCTTGGAGCGCCCGGAACATGGCCCTTATGTGTGCTGCAAGCTGTGCGACTACCGCCTACGCCTGTATGCCACCCAGGACTACCTGGACAGCCATGAACCCATCCGCGAGATCGCCGACCTGGGGCGCCACCCGTTCATCAGCTACGTGGACGACCTGGCCTTCAGCTCGGAGCTGCTGTACCTGGCCAACCTGATCCCCAATGCCCAGGCCCACCTGCGCAGCACCAGCGTGATCGCCCAGTACACGGCGGCATTGCAGGGGCGTGGGCTGGCGATCCTGCCGTGCTTCCTGGCCGCGCAGGACCCACGGCTGGTGACGGTGTTGTCGGAGCAGGTCGAGGTGACGCGGCAGTTCTGGATGTACTGCCGGGAGGACCTGCGCAAGTTGAAGCGGATCACCCTGCTGTGGGATTACATACGTGAGGTGACCGAGGCCAATGCACCGTTGTTGATGGGGGAGACGCGGGAGATGAAGTTCGCTCGGGATTGACACCTCATCCGAAGGGGGTTGCGCTGTCGAGCAGAGAACAGAAGCTGATAGCACAGCACCCCCTCTCGCGCAGCCACACCCGACCGCACTGCCGGCATGACCTGGTAATTCTGTCAGTAGACTCACCATGGAATAGGGCGCCAAATGTTTCCTGAATTTGCCGTTCAGGGAGCAACTGCAATGACCAAGGAAAAGTTCTCACGCGACAAAACCCACGTTAACGTCGGCACCATTGGTCATGTGGACCATGGCAAGACAACACTTACCGCTGCCCTGACAAGAGTCAGCTCAGAGGCGTTCGGCTCGGACGTCGTTGCGTTCGACAAGATAGACTCGGCGCCAGAAGAGAAAGTGCGCGGTATCACCATCAACACCGCCCATGTCGAATATGAGTCGCACACACATCATTACGCTCACTTCGACTGTCCCGGTCACGACTACGTGAAGAACATGATCACCGGTGCTGCCCAGATGGACGCCGCGATCCTGGTTTGCTCGGCCGCCGATGGTCCGATGCCACAAACCCGTGAGCACATCCTGCTGTCCCGTCAGGTTGGCGTTCCGTACATCGTGGTCTTCCTGAACAAGGCTGACCTGGTAGACGACGCTGAGCTGCTGGAACTGGTCGAGATGGAAGTTCGCGACCTGCTGTCCACCTACGACTTCCCAGGCGACGACACTCCGATCATCATCGGTTCGGCTCGTATGGCCCTGGAAGGCAAAGACGACAACGAAATGGGCACTACCGCTGTCAAGAAGCTGGTAGAAACTCTGGATGCCTACATCCCTGAGCCAGTTCGTGCCATCGACCAGCCGTTCCTGATGCCAATTGAGGACGTTTTCAGTATTACGGGGCGCGGCACTGTTGTGACCGGCAGAGTCGAGCGTGGCATCATTCGTATCCAGGAAGAAATCGAAATCGTTGGCCTACGTCCAACCACCAAAACCACCTGCACCGGCATTGAGATGTTCCGCAAGCTGCTGGACGAAGGTCGTGCTGGCGAGAACTGCGGCATTCTGCTGCGTGGTATCCCGCGTGGGACTATCGAGAGAGGTCAGGTTCTTGCGAAGCCAGGCACTATCAAGCCTCACACCAAGTTCACCGCAGGAGTCTACGTCCTGTCGAAGGAAGAAGGCGGCCGCCACACTCCGTTCTTCACAGGCTACCGTCCTCAGTTCTACTTCCGTACCACTGATGTGACCGGTACCTGCGAGCTGCCGAAAGGCGTTGAAATGGTAATGCCTGGTGACAACAGTCAGATGACTGTCACCCTGATCATGCCCATCGCAATGGAAGGCGGTCTGCGCTTCGCCATCCGTGAAGGCGGTCGTACCATCGCCGCCGGCGTCGTGGTCGAAATCCTCGAATAGACCGAGCAGCCGTGATGGGACTGCCCGTCAGCCGTCCCATCCCTCATTCCGACCCCACCACGATCGACACCCGGCGATTCTCCATGCGCCCCGCCGCGGTGCGGTTGTCCGCCACCGGCTGGCTGCTGCCCATGCCGCGGGTCTGGATGTTCTGCGGCTGCATGCCGATGCCGGCCAAGGCCTTGGCCACGCTCTGCGCGCGGCGCTCGGACAACTGCTGGTTATAGGCGGCCTTGCCCGAGGCGTCAGCGTGGCCGTCTATGCGCACCCGCTGGATGTTCACCGACAGCAAGGCCTTGCCGATTCGCTCGACGATCGATTCGCTCTGGCTGTTGAGGCTGTCCAGGTCGCTGCCGAACAGCACCTTGCCCGACAGGTCGAACGCCCAGCCTTCGTCGGTCGGGGCGAAGCCCTCGCGCTTGAGCACCGCCACCTGCTCGGCGGTCAGGCCCTTGGGCGGCACGCTCTGGCAGCCGCCAAGCGCCAGCAGCGCGAGCAGCAGGGCAAGCATCGGGAAACGCAGCATGAAAAAACGGTTGGTCACGGTTCAGCTCCTGTTCTTTACGTCAGTGGCACGGCGCTCCGGCTGGGCCACTTGCCAATGGCCACGGCGCTTGCGCTTGGCCTGGTACATCGCCGCATCGGCGGCATTGAGCAGACTGGCCGGGTCGCGGCCGTCGTCGGGGTAATAGGCGATGCCGACACTCAGCGAAGTAGTGATGCTGTTGCCATCCTCCAGCGGCACCGGCACCTTCATGCTGGCGATGATCTTCTCGGCGATGCGCTGGGCGTCCTCGCGCGAGTGCAGCGGCGTCAGCAGAATGGCGAACTCGTCGCCGCCCAGGCGCGCCACCAGGTCATGCTCGCGCAGCTGCGCGCGCACCCGGCTGGCGACGCTGACCAGCACCTGGTCGCCCACCGCGTGGCCGAGGCTGTCGTTGATCTGCTTGAAATGGTCGCTGTCGAGGAATAGCAGCGCCAGGTGCTCCTCGTTGCGCGCGGCGCTGCGCAGGCTGCGGCTCAAGCGGCCCTCGAAGAACGCGCGGTTGGGCAGGCCAGTGAGGCTGTCGTGGCTGGCCTGGTGGGCGAGGCTCTCGTTCTCGCTCTGCAAGTGGCTGTGCCAGGCTTCCAGCTCATCGAGCAGGGCGTTGAAGTCGTTACCCAGCTCATTGAGCTCGGCGATCTGCGTCTCGGGCACGCGCCGGTCGAAACTACGCTCGCGGCGCGCCGCGTGGGCGACGCTGGCCAGGTGGCGCAGCGGCCGGATGATATCGCCGAACACCCGGCGCGACAGGTACAGCGCCAGCACCGCGCTGAGCACGGTACACACCAGGATGCCAACCAGGCCGCTGAGCAGGAAGCGCACCAGGCTGCCGCCCTGCCCGGTCAGCTCGATATGGCCGACCCGCTGGCCCATGTGCTGCACCGGCATGTTGATCGGCTCTTCCAGCAGGCTGCGCGCCACCTGGCTCTGCAACTGCGCCATCACTCCCTGCTCATCGCGTTGCCAATGGGCCAGCAGGTCGCCGTCGTTGTCGTACACCTTGGCGTCGGCCACCTCCTCGGTGGCGGCGATCAGCGCCAGCGCCTCGTTGGCCGCGGCGCTGTCGTCGAACACCACGGCGGCCTCGACGGTGTAGTTGATGGAGCGGGCGATCAGGTGCAGGTTGTGGTTGGCGTAGACCCGCAGCGCCGCGACCCCGAGCAGGGTCACCAGCACACCGGCAAGACCGGCGGCGAGCAAGGCCACGCCCAGGTGGCCGCGGCCCAGTACCGCACGCAAGGTTGGCCGGCTGACGCGCTTGGCTGGACGTTTCATGGCTGCCCTGCCCGGCGGCGCGACAGTTGCAGCACGCTGGGGTGGATGCGCACGCCGCTGCGCGCGACCGAGTCGAGGTTGACGTCGAAGGCCACCTGCGGGTCGCCAATGCGCAGGCAGAACAGGCTGCCGACCGTGCACGGGTCGCCGGCCTCGCTGATGCTCAGTACCGGATGGCCGTTGAGCGCCTGGAACAGCCGCTCGCGATGGGCCTGGTCGAGCTTGCCGATGTACACCGCATCGCAGGCACTGGCCACGCTCGGGTCATTGGCCAGAAGGCGCCGCACCTGCAGCGGCTGCCCGGAGTTCTGCACATTGCCCTTGATCAGGTCATCGGCGTACTCGGTGGGGCCGATCAGGCACAGGCGCAAGGGGTTGGGCTCGGCCGGCCAGCGTGCGTAGCTGAGAATGCCCAGCACCACCTGGGTAACGGCCCGGGCGCGCTGCTGCACTTGCGCGTCCGGCACGGTGCCGGCCGCCCAGGCAGACGCGCCGTTCGACAACAGCAGGGCCATCAGCAGCGAGAACGCACAGCCCGTCACTCGTCTCAAGGCCGAGACAGCCACTGTCATGGAGGGAAATCTCACAAAAGTATTTGCAGATAATGCCGCAACGATAGCATATCGGCGGCGAACTCCAGAGTCAGACTTGCTCCAGCATCAGCCCCGACACCCGCCTGACCTTGCGCTCCACAGCCTCCTCGAACACCCCGGCGCGCGGCTCGATCAGGCTGAAGCAGTGCTTGGCGCGGGTGATGCCGGTGTACACCAGTTCCTTGGTCAGCACCGGGTTCAGCGCATCGGGCAACACCAGCGCGGTATGGCTGAACTCCGAGCCCTGAGACTTGTGCACGGTCATGGCGAACACGGTTTCCACTTCGCTGAGCCGGCTGGGCAGGACGAAACGCACGCCACCACTGCCATCGTTGCGCGGGAAGGCCACGCGCAGCAGCGCCTCGCCCTGCTCGTCCGGCAGGCGCAGGGCAATGCCGATATCACCGTTCATCAGGCCAAGGCCGTAGTCGTTGCGCGTCACCAGCACCGGGCGGCCCTCGTACCAGGGTTGCTGGGTGTCGATCAGCCCGGCATTGTGCAGCACCCGGGCGACCCGTTCGTTCAGCCCTTCGACGCCCCAGGCGCCCTTGCGCACCGCGCACAGCAACTGGAACGCCTCGAAACTGCGCAGCACCTCGCCGGCCCATTGCTCCCAGCGCGGATCGTCGACGGGCGTGCCCGGCGCCGGGCGCAAGCGGCCAATCGTGCGCAGGTAGCTGCGGTAGCCTTGCGGACCCTCTGCGCCCTGGTTGAGGCCATCGAGCAGCAGGCGATCGAAGCGCTTGTCGTGCTCGCCACCGAGCGTCAGGCAGAACACATCGTCGAGCCGGGTGGCCAACAGCGCCCGCGCCTCCTGCGCCTGCTGGCGGTTGACCAGCCGCGCCAGCTGGCCGATGCCGCTGCCCTCACCAAAGCGCCGGGAATGGCGCAACATGACAATCTGCTGGGCCAGTGGCTTGCGCGGCTCAACGCCCGCTTGCAAACCGATGTCGGCCAGCGACTGCCCCCCCACTTGCTCCAGCCAGGCCAGGGTCTGCGGCCAGTAGCAGCCATCCTCGGCATCCCGGCACAGGTCGCCCAGCACCGCGCCGGCTTCCACCGAGGCCAACTGGTCCTTGTCGCCCAGCAGCACCAGACGCGCGCTGGCCGGCAGGGCATCGAGCAGGTTGGCCATCATCTCCAGGTCGATCATCGACGCCTCGTCGACCACCAACACATCCAGCGGCAAGGGATTGCCCGCGTGATGGCGGAAGTGCCGCGACCCGGGGCGGCTGCCCAGCAGGCGGTGCACGGTGCTGACCTCGGTGGGGATCTGCTCGCGCACCTCGGCTGCCACTTGCAGGCGCGCCACCTGTTGGCCAATGGATTCGGTCAGACGTGCCGCGGCCTTGCCGGTCGGCGCTGCCAGGCGGATACGCAGCGGCCGCCCCTGCTCGACCGCGGGCGCCTGCAACAGGGCCAGCAGGCGCACCACAGTGGTGGTCTTGCCAGTACCCGGGCCTCCGGTGATCACGCTGAAACCGGCTCGGGTAGCCAAGGCACAGGCAAGCTTTTGCCAATCCACCTCCCCCGCGGGGGCGCCGCCGTCGAACAACTGCGCCAGGCGCTGCGGCAAGTCAGCCTGCAACGGCAGCTGCCGTGCCAGACGCTGGTGCAGCGTGGCGTCGATGCGCCGCTCGTAGGTCCAGTAGCGCCGCAGGTACAGGCGTTCGCCACTGAGCACCAAGGGTCGTGGGCGTTGCGCAAGGGCATCGCCATCGGCCACCAGGGTGCTCTGGCCGATGCGCTGCAACCACAGCCCCAGGTCGAGGCTGCCCAGCAGCTGCGAGGGCAGCAGCAGGGGACCGGTCAAGGCATCCCCTTCCGGTGGCAACGACAAGGCAAAGTCCGGTTCGGCAAGGGTCTGGCGCAGGTCGAGGCAGACATGGCCATGGCCCAGCTGATGGCTGGCCAACGCCGCCGCCAGCAGCACTAGCGGGTCGCTGCCGGGCGCGCGCTCCTCGAGGAAGCTGACGAACGCCCGGTCAAGGGCGCGCAGCCAGCCACGCTCGACCCAGCGATCGAGCAGGGCCAGCAGGTCATGGCTGTCGCCCAGTGGCGCCAGGGCGCTGAGGTGTTCGGCCTGCAATGGCGTTGGCAGCAGGTCGTCGAGGCGTCGGCTCATGGCGCGGCTCCGGCAAACAGGTCCTGTTGTTCGGGTGCGTGCTCGCCGCGGAACAGCGCGTCGAGCTGCTCGATCAGCGCCCGTGGCGGCCGGGTGTGGTACAGCCCATGGCCCGCCGTGGTGACACCACGCAGGAAGATGAACAAGGCACCGCCGACATGGCGGTCGTAGTCGTAGTCGGGCAGGCGTGCGCGCAGTTGGCGATGCAGGGCCAGCAGGTAGAGCACGTACTGTAGGTCGTAGCGATGCTCGAGGATCGCCTGCTCCATGGCCTGGGCCTCGTAGGCGCCGGCATCGGGGCCTAGCCAGTTGGACTTGTAGTCGGCCACGTAGTAGCGCCCATCGAGTTCGAAGGCCAGGTCGATGAAGCCCTTGAACATGCCGTTGAGCACGGTCGGCAAGGCCCCCGGGCGCGCGGCGCCGACATGGGTATGGCGCGCCACCAGTTGATCGAGCTGCTGCGCATCGACCCGGTGGCTGGCGAACCAGAACTCCATCTCGATCTGGTACTGGCGCAACCCCGCCAGGCTTACGGTAGTACCCTGCAGCGGCAAGGGCTGTACCAGCAGCTGTTGCAGCCATTGCGTGAGCGTCGGGATCCAGCCTTTCCAGTCACGCCGGTTGCAACGCCGGCCAACGGTGCGCTCGATCTCGGCGGGCTGGGCACTGACCTCGGCAAAGCCTTCGCGCCCGGCCCACTCGAGCAGGCCATGGAGGAAGGTGCCGGGGTTCGGGCCGCGCGGGAAGCGATGAATGTCGCCCGCCTCGGCCGGCACCTCGCGCAGCAACTGGCTGTCCAGGGTTTCGTCGTCCAGCAGTTGCTGGGCCTGGGAGCTGTCGGCGACCAGCGTCTGGTCGCCCAGGCGCAGGGCGCTGTACGAGGCGATCCACCAATGCTCGGCGGCGGCGCGCCGTGGTTTGCGCGGTGGCAGCAGCTCGCGCTGGTTGTCCGGTATGCGGTAGCGCTGTTCGTCGGCCTGCGGCAACGGCAGCCTGACGATGCTTGGGCTACTGGCCGCCAGGGTGTCGAGCCACGCGGCCAATTGATTGCTCGCCGCCAGCGGCACGCCACCGCCGAGCAGGTAGCCCAGGGCCGAACGGTGCAACTGCGAACCGCGCTGGGTGCCGCGCTTGAGGTCGGCCACCCCCAGCCAGCAGGCATGCTGGGCCCGGGTCAAGGCCACGTAGAGCAGGCGCAGGTCCTCGGCCAGGCGTTCATCGTCGGCGCGCTCGATCTGCCGTGCATCGGGGGTCAACGTGAGGTGTGCGACCCCCTCGTCGTCATGCCAGCCCAGCGGCAGGCGCTGGCCGTCCACCGGCTTGCTGGTGCAGATGAACGGCAGGTAGACCAAGGGGTACTCCAGGCCCTTGGACTTGTGGATGGTCACCACCTTGACCAGCTGTTCGTCGCTCTCCAGGCGCAGGATCTGCTCTTCGCCGGCCTGCCCGGCGGTGGCCAGGTGCTCGGTGAGGTGACGGATCAGCGCCTGCTCGCCATCCAGTTCGCCCGCCGCCTGTTGCAGCAGCTCGGCCAGGTGCAGCAGGTTGGTCAACACCCGTTCGCCGTCGCTGCGGCCCATGAGCGTGCGCGGCAGCCGGAAGTCATGCAGCAGGCGGCGCAGCATCGGCAGCACGCCCTGGCGCTGCCAGGTATCGCGGTAACGCCGAAAACGCATCACCCAGTCCTCCCAGACGCGCTCGTCCTGGTTCAGCCGCTCCAGTTCGATCAACGGCAGGTCGAGGGTCAGGCTGGCCAACGCGGCCTTGAGCAGGCGCTCGGAGTCCGGCTCGGCGCAGGCCTTGAGCCAGGCCAGCAGGTCGTGGGCCTCCTGGGCGGCGAACACCGAGTCCTTGTCCGAGAGGTACACGCTGCGCACGTCGCGGGCAGCCAGCTCGGCGCGGACCATCTGCGCCTCGCGGCCATCGCGCACCAGGATGGCGATATCCGACGGTAGGCACGGCCGCAGCTTGCCGGCCGCATCGGCGAAACCGGTGACTCCCTGCTGGCCGCCATCGAGCACGGCGACGATATGGCTGGCGCAACTGGCCGCCAGGCGCTGGCGGTACAGGGTGCTGGAGACCGGCTCGTCACTCTCCAGGTGCCAGCATTGCAACGCGGCGCTGGCCTGACCGTCGATCAGCAACTGCTCGCTGCGGCCCTTGGCATGGACTTCGACGAAGGGCAGCGGGTTGTCGCCCTCGGCGCGGAACAGGAACGCACCGCGCCCTTCGCGGCGCGCCTCGGCCTCGAGGAACACCCGGTTGACCGCCGCGACCATGGCCTGGCTGGAGCGGTAGTTGGTGTCCAGGCTGTGCAAGCGCCCGGCGGTGGCACGCCGGGCGGCCAGGTAGGTGAAAATGTCGGCGCCGCGGAAGGCGTAGATCGCCTGCTTGGGGTCGCCGATCATGAACAGGCCGGTGTCCGGGTTGTTTTCGCCGATCCGGTAGATGCGCTCGAAGATGCCGTACTGCACCGGGTCGGTGTCCTGGAATTCGTCGATCAAGGCCACCGGGAACTGCTCGCGGATCAACCCCGCCAGGCGCTCGCCAGCGTCGCTGCCCAGTGCATGCTGCAAGCGCAGGAGCATGTCGTCGAAGCCCATTTCGGCACGTCGGCGCTTTTCCACCTCGAAGCGCGCCGAGACCCACGCCGCGGCATGCTCCAGCAGGCGCGCATCGGGGCTGGCGAGCCCCTGCAATTGCTCGCGCAGGGTTTCCATGGCCCGCAGCGCCGGGTGTTCGGGTGGCTCGCCGGCCTTCCAGGCTTCAGCCATGCCGACCGGGGTCAGGCGGGTGAAACCGGTGCCCAGGTCCAGCTCCATGGCCTGCCCATCAGCAGCCCAGGCGCGCAGCTTGTCGAACCAGGGCTCGAAGTAGCGCGCTTGCAACTTACGCCCGTCCGCCTGCTTGGCGGCCACGGCATCGCGACAGATCTGCTGCAACTCGTCGGCCCAGACGCCCCATGGCGCCTTGAGTTGGCCCAACTGCTCGGTGCGCTGGCGCAGGGTCGCTTCGATCAGCGCCTGCGGGTCGTCTTCGTCGGCCTGGCCACGCACCCGCCCGAACAACGGCCTGATGCGCGGCAGCAAGGCATCTGGGCTACCCCAGTTGCCACGCACCCAAGCCAGCGATTCGCCGCGCATGCCGTAGCAGAAGCGCCGCCAGTAATCGCGCATGACCTGCCCAAGCAGTTCGCTATGGTCGGTTTCCAGGCTCTGGGTGAACAGGCTGCCACTGTCGAAGGCGTGTTCGCGCAACATGCGCTGGCACCAGCCGTGGATGGTCGACACCGCCGCTTCGTCCATCCATTGCACGGCGATCTCCAGGCGGCTGGCGCAACGCGGCCAGTGCGCCTGTGGATAATCGTCACGCAGTTGATGCAACAGCAGATCGGCGTCTTGCAGCTCGCCACGGAAGAACCGCGCCGCCTCCGCCAGACGCGCGCGGATACGCTCACGCAGCTCCTTGGTGGCGGCGTCGGTGAAGGTCACCACGAGGATCTGCGGCGGCAGCAGTTCGCGGCTGAACGCCTGCGCGCCGCCATGCCCGAGGATCAGGCGCAGGTACAGCGCGGAAATGGTGAAAGTCTTGCCGGTACCGGCGCTGGCCTCGATCAGTTGGCTGCCGTGCAGGGGGAAACTCAGCGCCAGGGGGCGGGCTTGGCTCATTGGTCGCTCTCCGGGTTACCCAGGGTCTGCCAGGGCGCGGCGAACAGCGGGCGATACAGGGTTTCGCACCAACCTTCGAACGTCTCGTCCAGGGCCAGCGCGGCAAAGTCACGGAATTGCCGGGCCAGGGCCAGGCTCTCGCTGCGCTCGCCGAAACTGTTCTGGCCATCGCCTTCGTAAGCGCGGCTCGCTGCAGCCAAGGCCTTGTCCGGGTCTTCCTGGGCGAGCCAGGCGAAGGCGGTCTTGGTCGCCACCGGCAACGGTGTGTTCATGCCTGCCTGGCGCGCCACCAGCAAATCACCCAGGCGCTCGGCGGCCTCATGCTGGGGCAGTGGGCCCAGCAGCAGGGTGATATCGCTGGCCACCAAGGCGCTGTGCTGTGGATAACCGCAGGCGCATGCGGCCAGGTGCATGACCCAGGTCGGTACCAGGCGGTGCCATTTCAGGTTGTTGCGCCCCGCGCTGATGGCATTGGGTACCGTGGCAATGCTCAGCAGGCTCTGGTCTTCGGCCTGGTAGACCCGGCCGAGCCAGCCTTCCAGGCGGTGCGGCCCGTGTTCGAAGTGAATCGGCAAGGCGCCTTCGACCACGCTCGGCCAACGCTGCAGCAACTGCCGGTGGCGTTGCAGCAGGTCCGGCAGCGGCTGGATCAGCTCAACCTGCAGGGCCTCGCCGAAACCGGCCAGGGGCAGCAGGCCACAGGCCTGGAGGCGGCGCGCCTGGGTGTGCAGCGCTTGCTCGGCGTTGTCCGGGTCGGCCAGCGCCGCGCCCAGCAGGCTTTCACTGAGGCCGTAGCGTTGCAGCGCATCGAGACTGAAGGGCTCTTCGTCCGGGGTCGGTGCTTCCAGGGCTTCGAAGAACACTTTCAGGCGCTGGCTGAAGAAGTGGCGTACCGGGTGACGCAAAAAGTCCTGCAACTGCGTCAGGCTCAGCGGTTCATCGCTGCTGTAAGGCGACAGCCTGGCATGCTCGGCCTGTCCCTCGGCATCGGCCTGGTGCAGCACCAACCACTCGTTGGCGAAGCTGAACAGCGGGCTACCTTTCTGGAAGTAGCGCTGGCTGAAAGGTTGCAATGGGTGCTCCTGGGTCAGCGCGTGGAGCAACTGTTGCCCCGGGTCGTCCCGTTGCCCGGCCTTGACGCCGGCCAACTGCCAACCGGCGGCCAGGTGATCGCGCAACTGGCCGACCAGCACCGAGGCCGGGCGCTCGCTGTTGTCGCGAATACTGCGGCCCACCCAACTGACATACAACTGGTCACGTGCCGAAAGCAGGGCCTCGAGCAACAGGTAGCGGTCATCTTCGCGGCGCGAACGGTCGCCAGGTCGATAGTCGCTGGCCATCAGGTCGAAATCCAGTGGCGGCTGCGCCCTCGGGTAGTCGCCGTCGTTCATGCCCAGCAGGCAAACCACGCGGAACGGGATGGCTCGCATCGGCATCAGCGTGCAGAAATTCACCGAGCCGGCCAGGAAACGCTGGGACAACTTGCCCTGATCCAGGCCCGACAACCAGGCCTCGCGGACCACCGTCAACGGCAGCAGGTCCTGCAGGCCGACCGCCTCGCAGGTTTCCAGCCAGGTGTCGCGCAGGTCCTGGAGCTGCACCAGCAGCAGTTCGTCATGTTCATCCTCGGCCAGGAAGAACACCTGCAACAGGGCATGCAGCCGCTCGCCCCACTCAGTGGCGGTGGCAGGTTGCGACAGGGCCTGGCAGGCCACGTCCAGGGCATCGAGCAGCGCGACCAGCGGGCCGATCAACGCAGCATCAAGGCCACCGATCTCGTCGTAGGGCTCGATACCGTCGCAGCCCTCGCCCACCCCCACGGCATAGCCAAGCAGCATGCGCCGCAGGCCGAATCGCCAGCTGTTCTGCTCCAAGCCTTCGGGCAGGCCCAGGGTGGCACGCTGCTGGGCACTGAGCCCCCAGCGAATGCCGGCGCCTTCGATCCAGCGGTGCAAGGTGGCCAGGTCGCTCTGCTGGATGGCAAAGCGGGCACGCACGGCCGGGACATCCAGCAGGTCGAGCACTTCGCTCACGGCGAAGCGGCTGTCGGGCAACTTGAGCAGGTGCTCCAGCGCGATCAGCAACGGGTCGCGGCCACGCTGGCCCTGGTCGGTCAGGGTGAAGGGGATGTAGCGCGGGTCGTTGCGCTCCAGCTGGCCGAATACCGCGCGGATGTGCGGCGCGTAGGTATCGATCGCCGGAAGCATGACGATGATATCCCGCGGGCGCAGGCTCGGGTCGGCGCTGAACCTGGCGAGCAACTGGTCATGGAGGATCTCCACCTCACGTTGCGGGCTGTGGGCGACATGAAAGCGCACCGAGCGGTCCTTGGCAGGCTCCACCGCCGGCCATTGCTCGCGGGTCTCCGCCAACGGGCGCAGCTCGAGGATATCGTCCTGCAACTGGTTGAGCAGGGTCTTCGGCTCGCCGTCACTGAACAGGTCGATGCGCCCGTCGCTGAAGACGCTCTGGTAGCTGCCAGGGTCGTCGTAACTGTCAAGCAGGTTGATGTAGTCGCGGCCCTGTTTGCCCCAGGCGGCTAGCAATGGGTGGGCGTGCTGGTGCAGCAGTTCGTCGTCCAGTTGCAGTGGCATGCCCTGCTTGCGCTGCTGGCGTTTGTACTGGTGACGCAGCAGGTCCTTGTCGGCGACGATGTCGCCCCAGTGATGGCGGCAGGGGTTGTGCACGCACAGCAGAACCTGGCTGAAACGGGCAAGACCGGCCAGCGCCTCGAGAATCTGCGCAGGCAGCGACGAGATACCGAAGACGATCAGCCGCGCAGGCAGGCCGGCGGGGGCTTGCTCCAGGCTGTTGATCCGCTCAATGAAGCGTTGGTGCACCCCGGCCCGACTTTGCGCCATGCCGGCTTCACCGACGTCCTCGAGCAGGATCCGCCACAACTCGGCCTGCCAGCGATTACCTGAGGCCATGGGCTTGCGCTCACCGCGCGCGCTGTTGAGTACATGGGCACCGTTGGCCCAGTCCTTGAGCCAGTCGGCGCGGTAGACCTGGTACTGGTCGAACAGATCGGCCAGGCGCTCGGCCAACTGGTAGCGCTTGCGCAAGTCGCTGTCATCGGTGAGGAAGCGGCGCAGCGGCTCGAAGTGCGGTAGCTCGATCACCCCCGGGAGCAGGCGCATCAGGCGCCAAGTCAGCGGGGCCTTGTCGAGCAGCGACACCTCGGGGATTTCGTCGCGGCCCAGTACCCGGCGATACAGCTGCCACATGAAACTGCCCGGCAATTGCACCTCGATCGCCGCGGCAATGCCACACCCTCCCTGGTCGTCCTCCTGGGGATCCTCGGCCAGGGCCAGCTTCAGCCATTGGGCGATACCGTTGCTCTGCACCAGGGCGATTTCGTTTTCCAGCGGCGCCAAGGGATAGCGACGCATCACGCTCACTACCAGGTTGCGCAAATCATCCAGGCGGTTGCCCTGGACGATCATGAAGCCTGGGTGCAGTGAGGTGGTCTGGGGCATTGGTTGTTCTCGGGAGGCGGTCGGTTCCAAGGGGGAACCTTAACACGGAGCAGATGGCGGCAGCGTCGCTTGCCTGCGGCGCCCGGCACCGGTAACCGGTATTTTGCCGCCACAAAGACAAAACCCCTACCTGCTCGCGCAGATAGGGGTTTTGCGAAATGA
>NZ_JBMDJI010000013.1:0-122428 GCF_057809115.1 Pseudomonas sp. FG47 | reverse complement strand
GCAAGCAAGCAAGCAAGCAAGCAAGCAAGCAAGCAAGCAAGCAAGCAAGCAAGCAAGCATTTTACTTGGCTGCGGCATTTATAACAAGCACTTTAATTACACTTTCTGCATGTACAGAAACGCAATCCCCCACTAACACTCATAGCACCAACCTTACACTAGATAATCTTACCGAGGCCATCGACACACTGAAAAATGACCATCCAGAGTTTGACTGGAGATTCGTTGAGCGGCGCGCCAAGACATGACGATAACGACTGTCTTTTCTCTTCCCCTCGACGCCTGGTTAACTATCGGTGACACATGAAAAACACATCCGCACGCTTCCATCGCCTTGCCACTACTCTAGTTTATTTATTCGCTGGCATCGTAACTCATGCGCAGGCTTTCACCCTGGCTGCCGCGGGCGCGACGATAGAAGGCGACATGATACGCTACAACTTCATCATTAGTGACTGGTCAACCTTCGACTCCAGCAGAGGGGTTTGCGAATGGGCACCGGGCGTTACAATTTGCAATATCTACACTTCCACCTGGCGTTACTCAACCGGGTCGGATACCAGTTACTACCCTACCAGCGGTACGCAGTCATGGCGCATACCGACCCGCTCGGGATCCACACTGGGCAACATGTTGACCGACCTGCAAAGAGAAGGGTTTTACGTGCCCTTCAGAACCTCTATTGTTATCCCTGCCTCAGTGGATGTAAGCGATGCTTGTGCCGGGCTGACCACGTCAAGGATTGGGCCTAGTATCGGCGGAGCCATTGGCAAGTTCGGCCCGTGCTTGCGCTTGGCCAACATGAAGCCACCTGCGCCAACTTGCGAAACACCTGACGTGAAGGTTGAGTTAGGCGACTACTCCACTCGGGACTTCCCGCGCTACGGCGATTTCACACTGCCCAAAGCATTCAACCTGCTACTGAACAACTGCTCCAGCACCGTCAAGAAAGTCTCGTACAGCCTGTCCGCCAACCCGACCGCACCTGCCGTGAACGCCGCACAGGGAATCGTTGCGTTAAATAACGCTTCAACCGCAAAAGGCATTGCCCTGCAACTGCTCGACAGCAACCAGAATCCCATGCAGCTCGATAAGAATTACAGCTTCAACGAGCTGACGGCAGGCGGTGGCAATTTCTCGATCCCGCTGAATGCCAGGTATATACGCACGCTACCCAACGCTGGCGCAGGCGCACAAGACAAGGGCGTGACGGGCGGTACTGCCAACACCGAGGTCACGTTCATCATGAGTTATTTGTGACAGCGCCACGCGCAGGGGAGTAAAGCAGCCTCTTCGACTAGATTCGTTGCCTTGTTTCCTCCGCCTGCAAACGTCATGCATGGGCAGTCTAGATGAGCTGCCCAGGTAGACTGTACCGAAGGTGCTGCAGCAGCGCCGTGAGTGACAAACGCCGTGACTCAAGCCCCTACAACGCGCCCGAGCGGCCATCTTCGAGGATTTTCAGAAGCGGTGGCGACTTGAAGCAGTTCTCTGGCTGGACACGCGCCCACAAGCCGCCCTGCCCCAGCTCCCGTCCCCGTTGATCAGCCCGTGCCAACCACGCCTCGACACTTCTGATGCGGTTCGGGTGGATCTCATCCAGCAGGGCGTAATCACGCTGGATGATATTGTGCTTCCAGACATTCCAGAACCCGGTGAAATTGTCGCCGAAGCTCATCGTGCTCTTGTCGTTAGGGTCGGCGTTGTACCCGGTCGGCAAACCGGCCACCATCTGTAGCGGGCCACGCCAGTAGGTGTCCAGGTCGGTGTCGATGTAGCGCGCCGGGTGCCCGGTCACTTGCTCGAACGCCTCGGCCAGTTTCTGGTACTCGACGTGTTCGATGGCAACCTCCAGGTTCATGCCGTTGCCGCGCTCGGGGTTGTCGAACAACCAGCGAACATAGTGTCCACAGTCCTCGAGCGCCACATGGGGAACGGCACCACTGCCCAGCGGCACTCGCCAGGTCACGACACCGTCCTCGACCGCGGGCGTCATCGGCGTCATCGGCGAGACGGCCATCTCCATGTAAGGCCCCGTGGTGAACAGCGCAGCCCCCATGCGCGCCTGGTTGAACCCGTTCTGAAACAGGATCCACTCACCGATGCGGCCCTTGCCATCATAGTGGCCGGTACGGAATTTCGAATCGTAGCCCGCCTTCTTCAGCGCGTAGTCGAGATTCCCATACACGAAGAACTTGATCCCCTCTTCAATGGCGATCTCATAGCAGCGCATCGCCCAGTAGAGCTCGGTCTTCTCCCCGGTGTTGAAACCATCCAGGTTGACGTACGCACCATCGCAGCCGCGAAAGCCCTCGCGCAGCACCGCTTCGTCGGCGAAGGTGCCCTTGACGATGGATACGTTGCCCAGTTCTAGCAGGGTCTTCGCCCGCCGCGAGCCGGGGTCGCGGCTCAAAGCGCGCACGACATATTTCCTGTCGGCGACCAGGCCGCTGATGACCGGCAGGCCCTGGGCCCCGGTGCCACCGATGACAAAAATCTTGGACGTGGAGTAAGCGGACATCGTGGGTTCCTCGGTGTTGAGTGAACGTAGCGATTGCTGTGCAAGCGACAACCTGCGAAGCGATCCGGCCCTGCGCCATCCTGGTCCCGATCGCCACTGGCAAGCAGTAACTCTTATAATAGGAGTCACATGCGTACTTGCGCAATCTGTTCTTCACCACTTGGCAGCCAACTCTTATAATCAGACCCACCTGAGAACCACCTCGATGCCCCCTGGGAAATGACTCATGCGCTCAAAAGGTTTTGACGGAATGGTGTGCCCAATCGCTGGCGTCATGGCGGCAATCGGTGATCGCTGGGGGTTGCTGATCCTGCGCGACCTTGTCCTGGGGATTGGCCGATACGATGACTTTCGCCGATCCTCCGGGGTGACCAACGCCACCCTCAGTGACCGGCTCAAGCATCTGGAGGGCAATAACCTGGTCGAACGGCGGCGTTACCAACTGAACCCGGAACGCTTCGAGTACCTGCTGACCACACAAGGTCGGCAACTCGCCCCGCTAATGCTGGTACTGGCCCAGATCGGCGAGCGCTTGGACGTCTCCGGCGCGGTAGCGCCGCCCCTGAAGTTTGTCAGCCGCAAAACAGGCGCCAACGTCAGTTGGGGCTTATTCGATCAGCAAACGGGGGAACCCCTGACGCCGCTGGACATCGCCATCGAGGCAGGCCCAGGCGCGGACGACCTGATGCGCTGGCGGCTAGCGCAAGCCAAGCATCGCCGGGGGCAGGACCAAGTGGAGGACGCGGATCGGCGTGATAGCTGAGTGGGCACCCAGCAGCGGTTCACGCCACCAGGTGCCGGCGGCAGGTTGACGAGCAGCGCAGGCAACTCCGCGGTTCAGGCGGTGCCCTTGGCCTGCTGCTCCAGATGCACCTGCAAGGTCGGGTCGATTTGCAGGGCGCTGGCCAGTTGGTCAAGGTAGGTCCGCTCTGCGGCCTGCTGGTCATCCACCAGCATCACGCTGGCCAGGTACATTTCCGCTGCCATGGCCGGATCCTGGGCCGACTGCGCCACTTCGGCGACATCAAGGGGTTTGCTGAGCTCATCATCCAGCCATTGCTGTAGTTGCGGATCGCTGGTGTGACCTTTGATTTCAGCGCGGATCAGTTGCTCTTCTTGCGGGTCGATGCGTCCGTCAGCCTTGGCGGCGGCAATCAGCGCGCGCAGGATTGCATGGCTGTGATCGTCGGCCTCTGGGCCGGACAATTGATCCACGGTACGCACGGCCTGTTGTGGGGCAGTCGCCTGGCTGCGCTGCCAGCGTTGATAAGCCTGGAACGCCATCATGCCCAGCGACGCCAGCGCTGCGTAATTGACGCTGCCCGTGGCGCGTCCCTGACTAGCGCCGCGGCCACCTAAAAGGCCACCCAGTAAATCACCCAGGCCACCACCTGCCGTTGCCCTGCCGCCACCCAGCAATCCGTCCAGCAAACCGCCAAGGCTACCTGGCGCTGGCATGTCGCTGCTTGCCTGCTGCTTCGAGCCCTGCCCGGCCCGAAGCAACTGTTCCAGTAGATCACTCGTGTTCATGGCGCTGCCCTCGGTCGGTAGTCACTGCTCGGTCCAGCAACGATAGTCCCCGCGAGGCAATCCGCCATGACCGTCTGGCCGGCGGCTGGCCTGGGGTTGGCCATAGCAAAACCTCCCGCCATGAACGGCATCTGTCGCCGCAGAAATCGTCATTCACGGCGGCCCCCGGGAACGCATCCAGGCAATGGCAGGCCAGAAGCAAGGTGCGCTTCGCACCCGCGATCAAGCGATCGGATAGCGCTTGAACACCTCGCTCGCCTCCAGTTGCGCCGTGTGCGCCGCGAGGGCTGGGAAATCTCCAGCCTTGACCCACTCGGGCACCATCAGTTGCATGAACGACCAGGCCACCGCGGTGCTGAGCGCCGCCTGGTCTGGCCGCTCGCCTTGCGCCGGCCGCGCCGCCCAGCGCCTGTCGAGCTCGGCACAGGCCGCCAGCAACTGCCCGCAGATGCGCTCGACCCAAGGCTCGTGGAGCTTTTGCGCCGGCCGCAGCTTGTGCTCATAGACGATCTGCACGGCCTTCTCGCACGCCGCCAGCGCCAGCCCCAGGCTACCCAGGGCCGCGGCCAGCGCCTGAGGCTGCTGCGCCGACGGCATCAGCGACTTGGCGGGGCTGGCGAGGCGCTCGAAATAATCGATGATCAGGGTCGAGTCCATCAGTACCGAGCCATCATCCAGTATCAGGGTCGGCGCCTTGACCACCGGGTTGATCCGGGAAAACGCCTCGAACGTGCTGAACACAGACAACGGCTCATGCTCGAAGCTGATCCCCAGCAGATCCAGGGAAATCGCCACACGGCGCACATAGGGTGAATCCAGCATGCCAATGAGTTTCATCCATCACGCTCCTTGATTAGACGGCAAACAAACCCTGTGAGCATGGCCCAGGCGGCGAAAATTTCTAGCTGCCGTCAGCCCTGCGGTTATGGCTAAATGCTACCGCCAAGGACTCGCACCACCTCGAGCGCCCCTAGCCACAAACGGGTTAACGCTGCCAGCGGCCCTGCCGATAACCCAGGCCATGACGCTGGCACAAGCGTGGTGACGATACTTGCAGCCTGGATGCCTTGGCGCCCGGCTGCGTCATTTAAGGAAGCGTGATTGTGATCATCGGCATCGACCTGGGTACCACCAACAGCCTTGTCGCCTACTGGGATGGCGAACAGGCACGGATCGTGCCCAATGCCCTGGGCGGGCTACTCACGCCAAGCGTGGTCGGCCTCGACGACGAAGGCCAACTGGTAGTTGGGGAAATCGCCCGCGAGCGGCTCCATACCCATCCGCAACTGAGCGCCTCGCTGTTCAAGCGCTACATGGGCAGCGCCCGCGAGACCCAGCTCGGCGGGCGCGGCTACCGCGCCGAAGAACTGTCGGCGCTGCTGCTGCGCAGCCTCAAGGCCGACGCCGAGCGCGCGTTGGGCCAGCCTGTCGAGCACGCAGTCATCAGCGTGCCGGCGTACTTCAGCGATGCCCAGCGCAAAGCGACGCGGATCGCCGGCGAACTGGCCGGCCTGAAGGTCGACAAGCTGATCAACGAACCCACCGCCGCCGCCCTGGCCTACGGCCTGCAACAGCGCAGCGAAGCGAATTTCCTGGTGTTCGACCTGGGGGGCGGCACCTTTGACGTGTCCATCCTGGAACTGTTCGAAGGCGTCATGGAAATCCGCGCCAGCGCGGGCGACAACTTTCTCGGCGGGGAAGACTTCGACGACCTGCTGGTAGAGCATTTCATTAGCAAGATCGGCCGCGCCGACCTGCCCGACACCACTCTCCCCGCCACTGCCCAGCGCTTGCGTCGCGAAGCCCAGCGGGTTCGGCATGCCCTCGGGCAGGCGCCGGTTGCCAGTTTCACCTTGCGCGAGCAAGACCGTGAGTGGCGCCTGGAGGTGACCCAGGGCGAACTGGCAGAAATTGTTCGGCCCTTGCTCGAGCGCCTGCGCGCGCCCATCGAACGCGCCATGCGCGATGCCCGTATCAAGGTCGCCGACCTGGACGAAATCCTCCTGGTCGGCGGCACCACGCGCATGCCGCTGGTGCGCAAGCTGGTGGCCGCGCTGTTCGGCCGGATCCCGTCGATGCAGCTCAACCCCGACGAAGTAGTGGCCCAGGGCGCGGCCATCCAGGCCGCGTTGCAGGCCCGCCATGCCTCGCTTGAAGAGGTGGTGCTGACCGATGTCTGCCCCTACACCTTGGGCATCGAGACGTCGGTGCAGCACGGTAACGGTTACCAGGCGGGTCATTACCTGCCGATCATCGAGCGCAATACCGTGGTACCGGTGAGTCGCTCACGCAGCGTGTCGACCCTCAGCGACAACCAGACAGTGGTCAAGCTGGGGATCTACCAAGGTGAAAGCCGGCTGGTCAGCCACAATATCTTCCTTGGCGAGTTGGAGATTGCGGTGCCGCCGCGCAAGGCTGGTGAAGTGGACCTGGATGTACGCTTCACCTATGACAACAACGGCTTGCTGGAAGCCCAGGTGCACCTGCCGATCAACGGCGAAACCCGTCGGCTGGTGATCGAGAACAACCCCGGGGTCCTGCCCCCCGAGGAAATCGCCCAACGCCTGGCCGCGCTGCAAGCCCTGAAGGTGCATCCGCGCGACCAGCAGGTCAACACGCTGCTGTTGGCCCGGCTCGACCGCCTGTACCAGGAACGCCTGGGGGCGGATCGCGAGCATGTCGCCGGGCTGGCCAACTACTTCCAACGCATGCTCGATACCCAGGATGAGCAGCAGGTCCGCAAGGCCCGCAGCGAGGTGACCGAGCACCTGGCCGACCTTGAGCGGGAGTTCTGAGCCATGAGCCACTGGCAACTGCTGGAACTCAGCGAAGATGCCGATGCACGCAGCATCAAGCGTGCCTATGCCCGGCTGCTCAAGCAGCACCGCCCGGACGATGACCCGCAGGCGTTCCAACGCCTGCGCGAAGCCTACGAGAGCGCCTTGGCCGAAGCGGCCTGGCGGGCCGAGGATGATCAGCAGGTGCTTGCCGCGCCTGCGCCGGCAAGCCCCCCCAGCGCGCAATCCACGCCGCCAGCGCTGCCTCTGGAACAGATCGCCCCCACACTCGCCACCAGCCCGCCGCAACCGTCCCTGGCGCAGATGCAGCAATGGCTGGCCGACGGCCAGGAGCGCCAGGTCATCGACGCGCTACACCTGTGGCTGGCCAGCGAGTGGCTGGTTGCGCTCGAACGCCGTGAACAGTTCGAGCAGGACCTGCTGGCGTGGCTCGAGTCGGCGCCCCAGTGGTCCCCGGCTTTCTTCGAACGGGTGTGCCAGGCCATGGGCTGGGACGCAACCCAGGGCGCGCTGCCCTGCGCATACTGGCGCTGGAGCGGCCTGATCCAGCGATGCGAACAGCACGCCCTGGAAGTCGCCGTGCGGCAGAACCTGGACCGGTTCGACGCCGACCCCGAGCTGTACCGGGAAACCGCCCTGCTGCTCAAACCCATGAGCGACCGCCAACGCCGCAGCCTGGCCGACCTGTTCCACGACTACGATTGGCAACGTTTTAGCGAGCTCGCCCAAACCCTCGAATACCAGCACCCCGAGCTGCCCGCGCGCCTGGGCCTGCAGCCGCTCGACAACTGGCGGCAGTGGCTGCCGGCGACCAGCTATTTCGGGGTATACGCGTTCCTGTGGTTCAGCCTGTCGCTGCTGTTGCTGGCAACGCTGGTTACCCACCCCAACAGGCTGGGAAGCAGCGCCCTGCTGCTGTCGCCGCTGTTCGTCGCCGCCGTGGTGTTCGTGGGCATGAAGGTTTACCGGATCTGGACCTTCCTGGCGGTGCTCTTGGCGCCGCTCGATGTGCCGCTGAGCCGCTGGATGCTGCCACCGACCTGGTATCGGCAAAGTGCCGGGCTGCTGGTGCTGCGCCATGTACTGCCCAGCGCCGCGCCGGCCGCCCTGGCGTTCGTATGGTGCAAGGAGGTGCCCTGGCTGCAGTGGAGCAGCCCGCTGTTGATGTTCGTGGGCACGCTGTACTTCACCCACCTGGCCCTCAGCGGCGGCAGGGTGCCGCTGTGGGACCGGCTACGAGCTGCCATCATGCGCCCACTCAGGCGTTTGCCCTGGCACCTGCTGCGCCGTGAAAACGTGCTGATCTGCCTGGCGGTGATCGCGACGGGGATCTGGGTCTTTATGCGTGCCAAGCCAGGCCTTTAAGGGGATGTTTTGCAAATACCTCCAACAAGGCGCGCGTGCTTTTTGTGCTTAAGCAAGGCGTCTTGACCAGACTAGCCCAGCTACGGCGAGGAGCGACAACGTAGCATGAGCGCAAGAAGCGCCGCCAATAGGCGGCGTGATTTGTGCAACTGGCCACCCCGCACGTCTCCCCGCAGGCGCCGCCCTGGCGGTTGCAGCCTTGCCCTAACCGCTGCAACCGCCCTCCTCTCAGTTAAGCTCCGAGCGCAGTACCCGCACCGGCACCGACTTGTACGACGGCGTGCCGCTGTCCGCATCAATGTAGTCCAGCGGCACCAGCTGGTTGGCCTCGGGATAGTAGGCACCGACCGATCCCGGCGAGATCTTGTACTCGATGGCGGTGATCCGCTCGTAGCGCATCTTACGCCCGTGGGTGACCGTCTCGATGTCCACCAGGTCGCCATGGGCCAGGCCACGCGCCGCCAAGTCCGCCGGGTGCATGAACAGCACGTCGCGGCGGCCGAACACGCCGCGATAGCGGTCGTCCAGGGCATAGATGGTGGTGTTGTACTGGTCATGGCTACGCAAGGTGATCAGGCGCAGCACATCGTCGCCCTCGACCTCCTTGTCCTCATGCAAGCCTGGGAAGACGAAGAACTCGGCCTTGCCCGACGGCGTCATCCAGATCCGCTCGGTGGCCGGCAGCGGCATGCGGAAACCGCCCGGCACGCGGATGCGCGCGTTGTAGTCGTCGAAGCCTGGCAGGGTTTTCTCGATCAGGTCGCGGATCTTGTCGTAGTCGGCGCCCAGCTCCAGCCAGGGCACGAGACTGTCCGGCAAGGTCGCGTTGGCCATGCCGGCGATGATCGCCGGCTCCGAGCGCAGGAACTCGGACGCGGGGGTCAGTTTGCCGGCAGAGGCGTGCACCATCGACATCGAGTCCTCGACGGTAATCGCCTGGCGCTCGCCGTTCTGCATATCCAGTTCGGTGCGCCCCAAGCACGGGAACAAGTAGGTTTCCTTGCCCACCAGCAGGTGCGTACGGTTGAGCTTGGTTCCAATGTGGACGCTCAGGTCGAGCTTGCCCATCGCCGGGAAGCATTGGCCCGGGTCGGGCAAGGCCACGGCAAAGTTGCCTCCCAGGCAGATCAGAGCCTTGGACGTGCCGGCAATCATTGCCTGCATGGCCTGTACCGAATCGTGTCCGTGCTCGACAGGCGGTTTGAAACCCAACACCTGCTCGATCTTCTCGAGAAATTCGGCCGCAGGCTTCTCCGTGATGCCCACCGTGCGATTGCCCTGCACATTGGAGTGGCCGCGCAACGGGCAGATGCCAGCACCAGGTTTGCCGATATTACCGCGCAGCATCAGCAGGTCGCAGATCAGCCGCACGTTGGCGGTGCCTTCGTTGTGCTGGGTGATACCCATGCCGTAGGTGACGATGGTGGCGTTGGACTTGGCGTAGGCCGCGGCCACTTTCTCCATCTCGGCCTTGCCCAGGCCGCTGGCGTGTTCGATATCGGGCCACGCGGTTGCCAGCAGGTCGGCCTTGAGCGCCTCGAAGCCGTTGGTGTGCTGGGCGATGAATTCGAAATCGAGCACCTGACCGACCGAGTCCTCCATCTCCAGCAACGCCTTCATCACCCCCTTGATCGCCGCCGCGTCGCCTCCAGCCTTGACCTGCAGGTAGGTCGAGGCGATCCGGGTGGAGCCATAGGTGGCCATCTCGATCATGTCCTGCGGATCGGCGAAGCGCTCCAGGGCCCGCTCGCGCAATGGGTTGAGAACCATGATCGGCACCTTGCGCCGCGACACTTCGTGCAGCGTGCCCATCATCCTCGGGTGGTTGGTGCCGGGGTTGTGGCCGATGGAGATAACCAACTCGCACGCGTCGAAATCGTCCAGCGACACTGAACCCTTGCCCATGCCGATGGAGCGTGGCAGGCCGACACTGGTCGGCTCATGGCACATGTTCGAGCAGTCGGGGAAATTGTTGGTGCCCAGCGCCCGGGCGAACAGTTGGTACAGATAGGCTGCCTCGTTGGAGGCGCGCCCGGAGGTGTAGAACTCGACCTGGTTCGGCGCCAGCCCGCGGAGAATCTCGCCGATGCGGGCGAAGGCCTGCTCCCATTCCACTGGTTTGTAGGTGTCGCTGGCGTGGTCGTAGACCAACGGGTGAGTCAGCCGGCCAAGGTCCTCCAGCTCGTAATCGGTGCGGTGCAGCAACGTCGCCACTGGGTGGTTGGCGAAGAACTCGGGAGTGACGCGCTTGTTGGTCGCCTCCCAGGTCACCGCCTTGGCGCCGTTCTCGCAAAACTGGAAGGTCGACTTGTGCTCCTTGTCCGGCCAGGCGCACCCTGGGCAGTCGAAACCGTCCGGCTGGTTGGTGCGCATCAGGGTCAACGGCGCCTTGAGCGTGTCCATCTGCTCGCGCACCGCCGTCGCGGTCGCCTTCAAAGCCCCCCAGCCACCGGCCGGACCATCGTAGTTGCGTACTCCGGGTACCTTGCGTCGCGTCGCCATGGTCGCTCCTCGGGCGCTGTACGCAAAGCCTTGGCTGACCTTCGTCTCAAGGCTTTGCGTACAGCGCCTAAACTATTTATAGGCATCGGCTATAAATAGTTGGTTGCGTAATAAGCCGCTGTTCTAGCGGGATCTAGGGCATCACAAGTTGCAATAGCCATTGCCAAGCGTACAACCTGTCGTGATAAACACAACGCCGGAAAGTTTCCGCCGACAGCCGGGCGGCGTAACTTTTATAAGTTTGCGCCGCTACAAAAATCATGATCTAGAATCAAGCCACACCCCCTCGACATGTCAAGGCAACGGATCGATGCCCGCTCATCTTTCGTTGCGCCTCCATCACAACTCGGCGTAGCAAAACGCCCTGTGAGGCACAGACCACATGGACACATTCAGCTCCACAGCGCTTGATCTGGCCCGTATCCAGTTCGCCTTCACGGTGGCGGTGCACATCATCTTCCCGGCCATTACCATCGGCCTTGCCAGTTACCTCACGGTACTCGAGGCGCTCTGGCTGAAGACCGGGCGCGATGTCTACCGTGAACTTTACATGTTCTGGATAAAGATCTTCGCCCTGAACTTCGGCATGGGCGTGGTTTCCGGGCTGGTCATGGCTTACCAGTTCGGCACCAACTGGGCGCAGTTCTCTTACTTTGCCGGTGGCATCACCGGGCCGTTGCTCACCTACGAGGTGTTGACCGCGTTCTTCCTCGAAGCCGGGTTTCTCGGGGTGATGCTGTTTGGCTGGGAACGGGTGGGCCGTGGCCTGCACATGTTCGCCACCGCCATGGTGGCGCTGGGCACGTTGATCTCGACGTTCTGGATCCTCTCCTCCAACAGCTGGATGCAGACGCCACAGGGCCACGCGATCATCGATGGCCGCGCGGTGCCGGTGGACTGGCTGGCGGTGATCTTCAACCCTTCGTTCCCGTTCCGCCTGGCGCACATGGCCATTGCCGCGTTCCTCGCCACGGCGTTTTTCGTCGGTGCCTCCGGTGCCTGGCACTTGTTGCGCGGCAAGCACCTGGAGCCTGCGCGAACCATGCTGTCGATGGCCTGCTGGATGGCCCTGGTGGTAGCGCCGATCCAGGCCCTGGTGGGCGATGCCCATGGTTTGAACACCCTGGAGCACCAACCGGCGAAGATCGCCGCCATCGAGGGCCACTGGGAAAACGTCCCGGGCGAACCGTCGCCGCTGATCCTCGCCGGCTGGCCGGACATGCAGGCCGAGAAGACCCACTTCGCCATCGAGGTGCCGTACCTGGGCAGCCTGATCTTGACCCACAGCCTCGATCGGCAGATCCCCGCGCTCAAGTCGTTCCCACCCGAGGATCGGCCCAATTCCACGGTGATCTTCTGGACCTTCCGGCTGATGGTGAGCATGGGCCTGCTGATGATCCTCGCCGGGCTGTGGAGCCTGTGGTTGCGCCGCGGCGACAGGCTGCACCGCTCGCCGCTGTTCCTGCGCTTCATGCTGGTGATGGGCCCCTCGGGCCTGATCGCCCTGATCGCCGGTTGGGTCACCACCGAAATGGGCCGACAACCGTGGGTGGTCTATGGACTGATGCGTACCAAGGATGCCGTGTCGCCGCTGACCACCGCCGAAATGAGCATCAGCCTGGCGCTGTTCGTGCTGGTGTATTTCGTGCTGTTCGGCACCGGCATCGCCTACATGCTCAAGCTGGTGCACAAGGGGCCGCAGCCACATGCCGGCGAACACGCCGTCGACGGGGGCGCGGGCCAGGCGAAAACCCCAGCCCGGCCCCTGTCCGCGGCGGACGATCACTGACCCTGTCGCAGGCGACTGCAACCTGAGGAGCGAAAGCCATGGGCGTCGATATCACCTTGATCTGGGCACTGATCATCATCTTTGGCGTGATGATGTACGTCATCATGGATGGCTTCGACCTGGGGATCGGCATACTTTTCCTGGCGATCAAGGACAAGGACGAGCGCGACGTGATGATGAACACCGTGGCTCCGGTGTGGGACGGCAACGAGACCTGGCTGGTGCTGGGCGGTGCCGGCCTGTTCGGGGCGTTTCCGCTGGCCTATTCGGTGATTCTCAGCGCCCTGTACCTGCCCCTGGTACTGATGCTGCTGGGGCTGATCTTCCGTGGAGTAGCCTTCGAGTTCCGCTTCAAGGCCAGCGAGCGCAACCGTCACTGGTGGGACAAAGCCTTCATCGGCGGCTCGATCGTCGCCACTTTCAGCCAGGGCGTGGCGTTGGGTGCCTTCCTCGACGGCATCCCGGTGGCCAACAACCTGTACGCCGGTGGCTCGCTCGACTGGCTGCGGCCATTCCCGCTGTTCTGCGGCTTCGCCCTGCTGCTGGCCTACGCGCAGCTGGGCAGTACCTGGCTGATCATGAAGACCGAAGGCCGCCTGCAGGAGGAGATGTACCGCTATTCGTCGTATTTCATCTGGGGCCTGCTGGGCGCCATCGCGGTGATCAGTCTGTGGACACCGCTGGCCCACCCAGAGATCGCCCAGCGCTGGTTCAGCCTGCCCAACCTGTTCTACTTCCTACCGGTGCCACTGCTGCTGCTGTTCTGCTTCATCAGCACCCTCACCACCCTGGCGCACCGGGCCACCGCTTCACCATTCCTGTTGACCCTGCTGATCATCTTCCTAGGCTACAGCGGCCTGGGCATCAGCATCTGGCCCAATATCATCCCGCCGACGGTGTCCATCTGGCAGGCGGCGTCACCGCTCGCCAGCCAGTTGTTCGCCTTGATCGGCGCGCTGTTCATTCTGCCGTTCATCCTCGTGTACACCGCCTGGAGCTACTACGTGTTCAGGGGCAAGGTGAAGGTGGGCGACGGGTATCACTGAGAGCCTGGGGCATCGTCCTGGATGTACCATCCCCGCTACCCAGGGCGTGCCTGCTATTGGGCATGCACGGCATACGCGCGCTCAAGCCGGTCGAAGCGGGACTTGTCCAACAACCGCTGGCGCTCGGCGAACGACACCACCAGGGCAGGGTCCTCGTCCAGGCGCCCTTGCTCGAACAAGCCCGTCAATGCACGTTGCAGGCCCAGCACGGCCCCCTGCAGGCCAGCATTGGCGTACAGCACCATACCGTAACCCAGTGTGGCGAGCTCGGCACGGCCCAACACCGGCGTCTTGCCGCCAATGACGATGTTGATCAAACTCGGCGTGCGGAACAGCCCTGGCAGGCGATGGACATCCTCCAGGCGCTCGGTGGCTTCGATGAACAGGATGTCAGCTCCAGCCTGCGCATAGCGATGGGCACGCTCGACTGCGCAAGTCATGCCTTCCACGGCGCCAGCATCGGTCCGCGCGATGATCATCAGGTTCGGGTCTTCGCGAGCATAAACCGCGGCCTTTAGCTTACCGACCATCTCTTCGCAACTGATCACTGCCTTGTCGTCGAAATGCCCGCATTTCTTCGGCAGTACCTGATCTTCGAACTGGATAGCGTCCGCGCCGCTGCGCTCCAGGACCCGCACCGCATGACGCACGTTCAGGGCATTGCCGAAGCCGGTATCGGCATCGACGATCAAGGGCAACGCGACGCTGTCACGCACCCGAGCCGCATGAGCCGCCATCTCGTCCAGACCAACGAACCCCAGGTCGGGCAGGCCCAGCGACATGTTGGTGACGCCGGCACCGCTCAGGTACAAGGCCTGGAAGCCGACATCACTGGCAATCCGAGCGCTCAGGGCATTGAACACGCCGGCTACCAGCAGCCCCTGGCGTGCTTCGACCTGACGGCGGAACGCGGCTCTGCGCTGCATGCTTGAAACAGTCATGGAAACACCTCATTGAGAGAACTTGAAAAGGTCCTGGGCGGTGTGGCGCAACACATTCAGGCGCGCCAGCGGGTCCGGCACCCACTGCGCCAGGGACGCTTTCGCGGCGGCGAAATCGACCAACTGGCGGTGCTGGGTATGTGGCCAGTCGCTGCCCCAGAGCAGCCGCGAGCTGGAGAAGGCCTGCAGTAACAAGCCGCTGGCGCGCTCGCCGAACGCCTGCCCGGCAGGGTCGGCATGCGTTGCTGCGCAGCGATAGGCCCCAGACAACTTGACCCACACCTGGCCGCTGTCGCCCTGGCCCAACAGGTATTGGAAACCTGGGTCGGCGGTGCCCTGCCGGGGCTCTGGACGGCCGAAGTGATCGACCACCACCTTGCAGCCACTGCGCAGCATGGCGTTGAGCAGATAGGGCAGGTCCGCAGCCTGACGCTGCACTTCGATATGCCAGTCCAGCGCCTTGATCCGTGCCATGAAGCGCTGCCAGGACGGCTGCGCCAGGTCTGGCAACGCGGTGCCCAGCAGGTTCAGGCGCACACCGACGACACCGCAGCTGGCCAAGGCCTCGAGCCGGGCCTCGGCGATTTCCGGTTCAACCACCACCACTCCACGAAAACGCTTGGGGTAACGCGCCAGCATGCCCAGCAGGAAGGCATTGTCGGTACCGAGAAAACTGGGCTGCACCAGCACTCCATGGGAAATTCGCTGCGCTGCCAGTTGCCGCGCATAGTCATCCACCGTGGCGCTGTAGTCGGGTGTATGACGCCGTTCGCGCAACATAGGCAGGCCCTGCACGAAGACATGGGCATGACCATCGATGGCGCTCACCGACACGTCCGTGCCGGCATGCCAGCGATCGGCGAAGCCGTCGCCATCGGCGCCTGCCGCTTCGAGCGGCGATCTGCTCGTGACCTCGACGTCCCTGTCCATTACACGCTCCTTGCTGCCCAAGGCATTGGATCCAATCCATGGCGCCATCCTATGAAAACCATGGATTGATATCTATTATGCGAACGATCAAAAAACATAACGTGAGCGTATGGAAACCCGACATCTGCGTTATTTCCTGGCGATTGCCGACAGCGGCAGCATCACCCGCGCCGCCGAACAACTGGATATCGCCCAGCCTGCCCTGAGCCAGGCCCTGGTCCGCATGGAAAAGGAGCTTGGGGTCAAGCTGTTCGAGCGCTCACGCCGCGGCGCAGTGTTGACCCCCGCGGCCAGCGCCATCATCGATGACCTGCGCGCCAGCCTGGCCAGAATCGACGCCGCCACGCAGCGCGCCCGCGCCATCGGGGCCAAGCGCGCCGGGCGCCTGATCATCGGCTTCGTGTCCACGGCACTATTCGGCACCCTGCCCCGTGCCCTCGACCGTATGCAGGCACGCCACCCCGGCGTCGACATGGTGTTGCGCGAAATGAGCAACGCTGAACAGGCCCTGGCCCTGCAACGCGGCGAAATCGACATCGGCCTGCTGCATACCCCGGTGTCGATCCAGGGCAACATGCGCGAACAACGCATCAACCAGGACCCCCTGATCGCGGTGCTGCCCAGCGACTATCCTGTGGGCGAGGATGGCAAGGTCGGCCTGGCGCAGCTCGCGGCCACTGGCCTGGTGTGGTTCCCCGAACAGCAGTTGCCGCTGATCCGCAACGCGATCCTCAGCACCTTCCGCCGCCAAGGCCACCCCATCGAGATCATCCAGGAAGCCAACCGCACCCTGACAGTGGTGGCCTATGTCGCCGCCGGGCGTGGTGTCTCGCTGCTGCCGGCCACGGTGCAAGCCCTGCATTTCGAAGGCACTCGCTACAGCCAGATCCGCGACGGCGCCGACCTGCCGCACTTCGAGCTCAGCGCCATCTGGCCGGCGCAGTCCCGGGCGAGCATGGCCGATCACTTTGCCGAACTGCTGTTCGAGCCATGAGCGCAGCGCCGCCGCTGTGCCCAACGTGAAACAATCCGCTGCCTCGCGGCAGCGGATTGTCATGGCAGGCCAGTTGCGCAACGGGCACCCGGCACGTCTGCCGGGCACCGCTGCGGCCAACGGCTAGCGGGCGCTGGCCGACACCGCCTCTTGGGCGGCCTTGGCGCCGTTGATCAACGGCCCATAGCGCCGGCTGAACTCCTGGTTGTAAGGCACGTGGTCCTTGTTGACCCCACTGTCCCAATTGACCGACCAGGTCATCAGCCCCTTGATCTGCACGCCTTTGGCATACAGGCGCTTGAACGCATTGGTCAGCGCAGTCGGGTTGCTCACATAGCCGGTGGCTGCGGCGTCAACGTTGGCCGGCAGGCCAATCACCAGCTTGTCGGCCGGAATCCGGGTGAAGCCGCGGGTGCCAGTGGCCAGGCTTTCGCTGAGATAGAAGAGAAAGTCCTCTTTCAGCGCCTCGTTGTTCTGGGCAATCCAGGCGCCGCGGCCATTGTTGGCCTCCTCGACCCACAGCCCATCGCCACCCTGGTTGTAGAACTGCGGGGCAATGAAGTCGTAGTACCCCTCCAGTGCCTTGAGGTAGTCGACGTAGCGCCCGGCGCTGGTCAGGTAGGGGAACTCCGGCGCCATGCTGATGATGAAATGCTTGCCCTGGGCCTTGTAGTGGTCCTTGACCAGCTTCAGCGCGGCAGGCAACACGGTCTTGTTACTGGCGAAATCAATCGCGCTCTGTTCAAGATCGATGTCCAGCCCGTCGAAACCGTAGGTTTCCACCAAGCGGATGATTTCGTTGGCCAATGGCTGCTCATGTCCTTTGCTCAAGGCGATATGCGCATCGGCGCCGCCCAGGGACATCAGCACCGCCCGGCCCTGGCTGTTGAGCACGCCCACCTGGCGGCGGAACTCGGCGTCGGACAGGTTGTACGGCTTGAAGGTCGGAATGCCGCTGCCTTTCATGAAAGCCACCGCCACCACGTTGTAGTCGCGCGGTACCTCCTCCAGGCTCATGTTGGCGAACTGCCCGCGTTGGTAGCCATCGGCAGGGCCGGCCGGCCAGTTGTGCCAATAACCCATGAGGATCTTCTTGCCATCCAGGCTCGGCATGCGCGAGGCGGCATCGTCCAGCCGCGAGGCGTGCTGGGTGAAGTCAATAGTTGCCATGTTCCAATCCTTTAGAACGTATGGATGATGGGTCGACTTACTGGAAGTCGACGTCGAAGGCCTGGTAGAAGGCGTTGCCGGTGTTGGCGACGATCCACATCAGCACGATGACGTGACGACCTTTCTTGTTGGCCGGCAGCTTCACTTCGTGGTCGACCTTGGCCTTCAACTCGCCGGCATGGCTGTAGTACGGCACGTGCGGGTAGAAGTCCTCGGCGAAGGGTTGCGCGTCGAGCTGCGCGCGGCTGATGCGCTGTTTCGGGTCCCAGCCATCCTTGGTGATCAGCCAGCGATAGCCGCGGGTGGTGTGCGGCGCGGTGTACTTCCAGGTCACCTTGAACACTTGCCCGGCGTCGACATTGATCAGCGGCCAGGTGAAGGCACGGTTGAGCTTCTTGCTCATTTCCTCGTCGGTGAAGTTGACGCAGTCGCGGGCGTCGGCCTTGCCGCCGCTGAGGATGTAGCCATCGGCCGGTGGCGCGACGCTGGGGTTGTCGGTTTGGAATGGCGCGGGGAACGGACCGGCGGCCAGGGCCGGGAAATTCTTGCCGCCTTCCATTTCATCGACCTGCCAACCGCTCAGTACACCGAGATCGATGGCGACCATGCCGCGGGAGGCTGGGGTGGTGACACGACCGTGACGCAGTGGGCCTTGGGTTTGTGGTTTGTTCATGGGTATTGCTCCATTGAGTTTGAGAACTCTCCCTTTCCAAAGGAGAGGCCTTCACCCTAACCGAGCTGGTTTTTCTGTCCACGGGGTGCTTTTGGGGCCGCCAGCCCCCTGATGCGCGCATCGCCAGCAAATACTGGATATTTATACAGTATTGATAGCATTCACTGACTCGCGCTGAAGCGAAAGTCCTACATGCCGAGGGGATACCTGCCGATGTCGCGGCCGATCCACGCATCCTCTGGGAAAATCGGATTGAACAGGCGCGCCCGGCCCAAGGCCTAACGCAGGTCAGCCACCTCGAAGGAGCGCGCCATGCCCCCAGCAACCCGATCCCTACGTCGATGAAGCCCCCACTCCCCCGGCGAGCCGGTGCCCAAGCCTGAACCCGAGCTGCCAGCCCCCGACTGGCCCGAGGGCCAGGTCCCGCCTGAGGAGCAATCCGACGGTTGATTCATTGTGCTGCATGCGTGGGAGGTGAAATCCGTTCGACCCGAGACCTGCGCGTGACGCCCAGCAACCGCACCTTGCGCAATCATTACCGGCAACCAGGAGGCACGCCACATGAACGATCGCATCACCCGCTTTTTCACCGACACCACGCTACTCGGTATCTCCATCCTCAACCTGCTACTGGCGCTGGGCGCCGCCCTGCTGACCTTCGTCATCGCCCGCGCGGCCATTGGTTTGCTGCTGCGGCGGGTGCAACGCTGGTCGGAGCATGACGGCGCCATGAGCCAGGTGCTGGCCAAGGTCCTGGCCGGCACCAGCAACGGCTTGCTGCTGCTCGCCTCGCTGCTGGTGGGTCTGGGCATGCTCGACCTGCCCGAGCGCTGGCTGAACCGGGTCGGCAGCCTGTGGTTCGTGGTCGCCGCGCTGCAGATTGGGCTGTGGGCCAACCGCGCCATCGGCCTGGGCCTGAGCCGCTACTTCAGCCGCCAGCGCAGCGCCGGCTTGAACCAGGGCAGCGCCCTGGCCACCCTGTCGGCCTGGGGCGCACGGGTGCTGCTGTGGTCGGTGGTGCTGCTGGCGATGCTGTCGAACCTGGGGGTGAACATCACCGCCTTCGTCGCCAGCCTCGGCGTGGGCGGCATCGCCGTGGCGCTGGCGGTGCAGAATATCCTCGGCGATCTGTTCGCCTCGTTGTCGATTGCCGTGGACAAGCCCTTCGAAGTCGGCGACTTCATCGTCATCGGTCCACTGGCCGGCAGCGTCGAACACGTTGGCCTGAAGACCACGCGCATCCGCAGCCTGGGCGGCGAGCAGATCGTCATGGCTAATGCCAGCATGATCGGCAGCACTATCCAGAACTACAAGCGCCTGCAGGAACGGCGGATCGTCTTCGAGTTCGGCCTGTCCTACGACACCCCCACCGAGGCGGTGAAAAAAGCCCCGGGCATCGTCGAGGAGGCGATCAAGGCCCAGGACCAGGTGCGCTTCGACCGCGCCCACTTGCGCGGCTTTGGCAAGGAAGCGCTGGAGTTCGAGTGCGTGTACATCGTCAAGGACCCCGGCTACAACCTGTACATGGACATCCAGCAGGCCATCAACTTCCGCCTGCTGGAGCGCTTCTCGCGGATTGGCGCCAAGTTCGCCGTGCCGGTACGGGCGATCAAGGTCACGGCCCTGCCGCAACAGGCCAATATGCAGAATCTGGGCTAGGCAAGGCACAACCGCTGTAGCGGCCTGGCGAACCAGGCGACGCGGTGCATGGCACCGGCTGTGCCGGTGTTCGCCGGCAAGCCGGCTCCTACGCCGTCTGCGACCGGCACCCCTTGTAGGAGCCAGCTTGCTGGCGAACCAGGCGCCACGGTAGCGCGGTGCAATCATCCCCTTCAGCCCAAGCCATACTGGCGCAGCGCCCGGCGCAGGTCGCGGGTGCCAACCACACCCTCACGCGCCAGGGCCTGCAGGGCGACGAAGGTGATCCAGTCGCGCCCCAGGCCCTGGCCAGAAGCCAAGGTATCTGCCCCCAGCGCGGTGAACGGCGCATCGACATGCGCGGCCAGCTGGTTCACCACGAATGCGTCGTAGCCGGTCACCGCCACCACTGGCACCCCTGTGCTGCCCAGGCACGCCTCCAGGTGCGAACGCCGCGCGGCGTGTTGCCGGTGATTGCGGTTCCAGCGCAGTACCGCCGCCGCCTCGCGGGCCACGCGCGTGTAGCTGGGGCAGCTCCACACCTCGCAGGCCACGCCCCAATCCTGGGCAAGCTGGCGGGCAGCGGCGCGAACCTCCTGGAGTATCTGCCCCGCCCCCAGCAAGCGCACCTGCGGGGCAGCACTGCCGCACAGCCGGTACATGCCGCGGTAGGCATCGCGGCGGTCGCAATCGAGGGTTTCATCCGGCGCATCGTGCAACGTCAGGTAGCAAAAACCCGGGCGCCCCTCCAGGTAGAACTCGCGCAGCGCCCCGGCCATGATCGCCTGCGCCTCGGCCCCGCAGGCCGGATCGAACGGCAAGCAGTGCCAGTTGGCAGCCAGCCACAGGGGTAACCAGGGGTGCGCGCCCTTGGCCCAGCGCGAAGGCAGTGCCTCGATGTCGTTGAGGATGATGCCGCGATCGGCGGTCTGCGCGGTCAACATCTCCAGGTGGGCCGAGGTGGCCGAGCGGGTGAAGTAGAACAGTGGCCGCTCATCGTTGCGCGCGCTGTCGCTGAACCACAACGGCCAGGCACTGATGGCCAGGCCCGGTTGCTCGGGGTCGGCGCGGTCGTCGATCAGCCAGAACTGGCCGTGGCTATGCCGATCGCGCCGCAGTGTCTCGACCAGCCCGAGGGCCGCCCGGCGTGGCGAACCGGGCTCGAGGGCCGTATGTTCAAGGCTGCGCAGGCAGGCCGCTGCCGCCTGGCGGGTGTGTTGCGTGCGTTGCAGATGCAGGGTGTCCATGGGGCGTCCCTCCCGATACCGCCCTTGCACGGGCGTGGTGGATGAGGCAATCTGATTGCAATTGCAATCAAAAAGGTAACACCGATGAAGACCTCCGCGCCACTGCACCTGTACACCGCCGACACCCCCAACGGCCAGAAGATCTCGATTGCCCTGGAAGAGCTGGGCCTGGTCTATGGGCAGACCTTCATCGACCTGAACAAGGGAGAGCAGAAGACCCCGCAGTTCCTGCGGCTGAACCCGAACGGCAAGATCCCGGTGCTGGTCGACCAGACCCGCGACCTGGTGCTGTTCGAGAGTGCCGTGATCCTTACCTACCTCGCCGAACGGCAAGGCGCGCTGGCAGGCGACAGCGCCGATGAACAGCGCGTCGTGCAGCAATGGTTGTGTTTCCAGATCGCCAGCGTCGGCCCCATGCTCGGGCAGCTCTGGTGGTTCCGCCACGGCTCGACCAGCGACAACCGCGAGGCGCTGCAGCGCTACACCCGCGAGGCGTTGCGCTTGTATGGCGTGGTCGAGCAGCAGTTGGCCGAGCGGCCATTCATTGCCGGCGAACGCTACAGCATCGCCGACATCGCCCTGTTCACCTGGCTACGCAGCCACGAGGAACTGGGCCTGGACCTGCAGCCATTCCCCGAGGTACGCGACTGGCTCGAGCAGATCGCCCAGCGCCCGGCGGTCAGGCTTGGCCTGGCCCGCTCGGGCGGCTACGCCTGAACTCAAGCCTGGGGCTCGGCCAGCAACTGCGCTGCCGGTTCGCTCGCCTGGGCCCGATGGGTGGTGGCCACGAAATCTTCCTTGCGCAGCAGCAACAGCGCCAGCAGCGAGGCGACCCCAGTAGCCACGTAGAAGTACCAAGGCGCGGAGATATCACCGGTGACCTTGATCAGCCAGGTGGAGATCAACGGCGCGCTGCCACCGAAGGCGGCCACCGGGATGTTGTAGGCCACGGCAATGCCGGTGGAGCGGATGCGCGTGGGCAGCAGCTCGCTCATCAGCGCATAGGTGGACGATGCATACAGCCCGAACAGGATCGCCACCGCCATCAGCGGCCAGAACAGCGTGGCCGGCGTGGCACTGGGCGCGGCCTTGAAGAACCAGTACATGGCCAGGGTCGCCAGCACGCCGATCACCATCAGGAACGGCTTGCGCCCGTAACGGTCGGTGAAGGCGCCACCGAACGGCATCACCAGCGCCGCCGACAGGCTGGCGACGAACACGTAGAGCAAGGTGGTGCCGCTGTCGAACTTGAGGGTGTTGGACATGTAGGTCGAGGCGAAGGTCAGCACCAGGTAGAAGATGGAGCTGTGCAAGGTGATGATGAAGAACACCAGGGCAATCGCCCGCTTCCACTGCCACACCTCGCGCAGCGGCGCCTTGGAGGTCTGGCCGGCCTCGACCAGGGCGACGAACTCCGGGCTGTCTTCGAGCTTGAGGCGGATATACAGCGAGATGAAGCCCAGCGGCCCGGCCACCAGGAACGGAATGCGCCAGCCCCAGTCCTGCATCAGCTCGGCGCCGAGCATCCAGGTCATGCCGTTGGCCACCACCCCGCCCAGCACCAGGCCCAGCACCGCGGTCACCATCAGCCAGCAGGTGGCGAAGCCCCGCCGCCCGGGGCCGGCGTACTCGGAGATGAAACTGGTGATGGTGCCGATTTCACCCCCGGCGGAGAAGCCCTGCACGCAGCGGATCAGCACCAGGATGATCGGCGCGGCGATACCGATGCTGGCGTAGGTCGGCAGCAGCCCAAGCAGGAAGGTCGAGCCGGCCATCATCACCAGCACCGTGACCAGTGTCTTGCGCCGGCCGATCTTGTCGGCCAGCGGGCCGAAGAACAACCCACCCAGAGGGCGGATGAAGAAGCTCAGGGCAAAGGCCGCGAAGCTCGCCAGCAAGCTGCTGGTGGGGTCGTCGGAGACGAAGAAGGCCTTGCCGATGTACAAGGCCAGGAAGCCATAGACGCCGTAGTCGTACCACTCGATCAAGTGGCCCGAGGTGGCGCCGAGAAACGCCCGGCGCCGCTGGCGCAGGGTATTGGAAGGTGACATGCCCATCACGGGAACTCCTGTCGTGAAACTGTCCATGAAAATGCAGCGGTTCAGCGTTGGTGTGGGGTTGTATGGGTGAAACACCGCACTACGCCAAGGGCTTGGTCGGGTCCTGCAACCACTGGCGCAGGCGGGTTTTCAAGATCTTGCCGTAGCTGTTCTTCGGCAGCTCGGCACAGAACAGGTACTTCTTCGGTTTCTTGAACGAAGCCATGCGCGCCAGGAACCACTGGTTCAGCATCTGGGCATCGAGGCTGGCGGGTGAACGTGAGACCACGAAGGCCACCACCGATTCGCCCCACTCGGCGTCGGGCTCGCCCACCACGCAGGCTTCGAACACCTCGGGGTGCTGCATCAACACCTCCTCGACTTCTCGAGGATAGATGTTGCTGCCGCCAGAGATGATCACGTCCTTGCTGCGGTCGGTGAGTGTGAGGTAGCCCTGGGCATCCAGGCAACCGATATCGCCGGTGCGCAGCCAGCCATCCACCAGGGTGGCCGCGCTGGCCTGCGGGTTGGCCCAATAGCCCTGCATCACCGCCGCGCCGCGCACGGCAATCTCACCGGCCTGGCCGGGCGCCAGGGGTTCGCCGGCAGCATCGAGCACGCGCACCTCAACGCAAGACTGGGCGCGGCCCACCGAGGCGGCGACGGTCGACCAATCCGCTTGGCTGCGGTCGGCAATGCGCGCGCGGGACAAGGCAGTGATGGTCATCGGGCACTCGCCCTGGCCGTAGATCTGCACCAGCCGTGGGCCAAAGGTGTCGAGGGCCTGGGCCAGGTCAGCCAGGTACATCGGGCCGCCACCGTAGACAATGGTCTTGATGCCTTCGCCGGTATAGCCCTGGCGGCGGGCTTGTTCGACCATGCGCTTGACCATGGTCGGCGCCGCGAACAGGCTCACCTGGCCCAGCGCCTGGGCCAGCTCGAACAGCTCCTCGGCCTGGAAACCGCGCGACTCGGGCACCACGTGCCGGGCGCCGCAGCGCACATGGATGAAGTTGTACAGGCCAGCACCGTGGGACATCGGCGCGGCATAGACCACGGCATCGTCGGCCGCCACCGGGTCGACGTCCAGCGGATAGCACAGTGACATTGCCACCAGGTTGCCATGGGACAGCATCACCCCCTTGGAGCGCCCGGTGGTGCCAGAGGTGTAGAACAGCCAGGCCAGGTCGGCATCCAGGCACGGGTGCGGCGCCAACAGCTGGTCACCCGCCACTGCCGCGTCCTGGGTAGGCGCCGCCAGCTCACGGCAGTCGTCAGGAAGGGCATCGAAGACGGCGCCGTCGTCGGTGTAGATCAGACGCGCCCCGGCATTGCCGGCAATCCAGGCAGCCTCCAGGGCGTGCAACTTACTGTTGATCGGCACCGCCACCGCTCCGCTCCACCAAATGGCGTAGAGCAGTTCGAGGTAGCCGCAGCTGTTCTTCATCAGCAGCGCCACCCGCTGGCCCGGCGCGATGCCGTGAACCTGGCGCAGCTCCAGGGCCCGAGCCCTGACCCGGGCGGCGAACCCCTGGTAGTCGGCGACCTGGCGGGTGCCTTCGAACAGCGCCGGGCGAGCGGGCCAACGTTGCGCCGCGTCAAGCAGCCAATGGGCGATATTCATGGTCTATACCCGCACCGCCTGCAACACGCTGGCATAGTTGGCCACGGCCATGCCGCCCATGTTGAACAGCAAGCCGAATTCCGCCGCCGGCACGCCCAGGCCGATAGGCCGGCCCGTCAGTTGGGCGAAGCCCAGGGCATGCATCGACACCCCGGTGGCGCCCACGGGATGGCCCTTGGCCTTGAGCCCACCCGACAGGTTCACCGGCAAGCGCCCGCCCTGGCGCACGATGCCGTCGTCCAGCGCGCGGTGCCCCTCGCCACGCGGCGCCAGGCCCATGGCCTCGTAGATCAGCAGCTCGGCGATGGTGAAGCAGTCGTGCACCTCGGCGAAGCTCAGGTCGTTCAGGGTCACGCCCGCCTCGCGCAGAGCACCATGGATCGCCCGCTGCGGTCCCTCGAAGGCCAGCACGTCGCGTCGCGCCAGCGGCAGGAAATCATTCACGTGGTTCATCGCGCGGATCGCCACCTGCCGACGCATGATGCGAGCCCGCTTGGGCGAAGCGAGAATGATCGCCGCCGCGCCGTCGCTGATCAGCGAGCAATCGGTCAGGCGCAACGGCGGCGCGATCAGCGGATTGCTCGGCGACACGTTGTTGCAGTGTTCGAAATCCATCACCCGGTGCATCTGCGCCAGCGGGTTGGCCATGGCATTGGCGTGGTTCTTCACCGCAATCGCCGCCATCGACGCCAGCGGGCTGTGATAGCGTTCGGTATATTGCTGCGCCACCTGGCCGAACAAATGGGGGAAGCTCAGCCCGGTTTCATCCAGGCCGTGCTGGTAGCCAGCCCCGGCCAGGGCCTGAGTGACTTCAGCGGTGCTGTTGCTGGTCATTTTCTCCGCGCCGACCACCAGTACCAGTTCGGCGGCGCCGCTGCGGATGGCATTGATGCCCGCCTGGATTGCCGCCGCACCAGAGGCGCAGGCGTTTTCACAGCGGCTGGCGGGTTTGAAGCGCAGTCGCGGGTCGGCTTGCAGCATCAGCGACGCCGGGAAACCGTCGGCTACCAGGCCCGAATTGAAGTGGCCGAGAAACAGCGCGTCGATCTCATCGGCGTCGATTGCGCCGTCCGCGAGGGCGTCGCGGGTGACCTGGACAATCAGGTCTTCGAGGCTTTGCCCTTCCAGGCGACCGAATTGGCTGTGCGCAGCCGCGACGATGGAGACTGAATCATGAAACATGATGATATTCTTCTGTCCTTGAAGCGAGTATTCCCTACAATGGGCCAGCGCCGAACCCCAGGCTAGTTGGGGCAACTACGTACGTGAGTAAGTAGTGGGCGCTATCCGGCATGACCCCAAGCACCGAGGCAGGACGCCCGATGACTGTCGACACCCTTCCCCTGCAGGACCTCGAGCGCATGGCGTTCCAGGCCTCTCCGGCCCCACAGATGGTCACCGCCCATCGGCGCATGCTCGATTGCAACCAGGCCTTCGTGCGGTTGTTCGGTTATGAGCGGGAGGCACTGCGCGGCAACCTGACCTTGCTGCTGTACCCCTCCCATGCGGATTACCAGAGTATCGGCGAACGCAGCGAGCACTGGTTGAAGACCGGCCCGGGGGCCTTCTATACCGATGAGCGCTTCATGCAGCATCGCAATGGCGAGGTGTTCTGGGCGCGCGCCCATGGTTTCACCTTGACCCTGGACGACCCGTTCAAGCTGATGGTGTGGCATTTCGAGCGGCTCGATCGGCAACCGGCGCCAGCGGTGCGATTGACGCCGCGAGAGCGGGAGATTTCGTTGCATATCGTCAATGGCTTGACCTGCAAGGAAGTGGCGCGGGAACTGGGGATTTCCCATCGCACGGTGGAGGTGCATCGGGCGCGGTTGATGAAGAAGCTACAGGCCAAGAACAGCGCGGAGCTGGTGTCGAAAATCATTTTCATAAGTTAATGGTCGCGCCCCATCCCCTTGCCCATGACAACGATAGAGCAAACGCCGAAAAACGTGATGAAATATATCTTCCAAAATAAAAGCTATGCGACGCTTCGGGCTTGTTACTTGGATAATAAAGACCAGGTTGTGGTTAGCCTCGCCGCCGTCCACGCTCGACTAAAAAGGGGCTGGCCCCTGGAAGACGCCCTCTTGCTGGTAAAGCAAAAAACCTTGATTACCAAACTCGGCGCACACCGGGTCGAAGGCACCACCTATGAAAACTTGCCTGCGATCGCACTTGAATACGGGCTGTCCTTAAACACCGTTTACAAGCGGTACTCCAGAGGCTGTAGAGGCGACGACCTTGTGCCGGCCAAAAAAAAGAAGTCCTACACGCCGCCCATCTCGACAGCCTCGTTTCGTTTCCATGCTGGAGGTGTCAGCTACCACAGTGCGGCGGATGCCTGCGCCAAGCTAAATGTCAAATATGTGACGTACCAGATGAAGCTGAGCAAGGGCTACTCAATCGAACAAGCCCTGGGAATCGAACCTACCCCCGACGGTCGAAACTTGCGTGGCAAGCAATTTGAAATTCAGGGCAAGTACTATACCGTGAAGGCATTGGCCGAGCATTTCAATATTTCTGAATCCACGGTAAGAGATCGTTTGCAAAGGGGGGCGACTGTCAAACAGGCGGTGGGCTTGGTGGCGATACCCAAAGGTGCCATTCAATCAGCAAGGGCGCTGGAACGAAAACGCAGGCAACCGATTCAACTGGTTGTCGACGGTAAGTGCTACGCCAGTTACAAGTCTCTTGCCCACGCCTACGCGCTGCCGGCTCACGTGGTTCGCCAGCGCATCGTGGATTACGGCTACACGGCAGAGGCAGCCGTCAAAGCAGCAGGCAAGAGCCAGCCGTTGCTAGTCGAGGGCAAAAAATACCCCAGCAAGGCCGCTTTGGCGCAAGCCTACAACATTTCCCCTGCTGTACTCCTGAGCCGCCTGGCCAACGGTTTCACGATGGAACAAGCATTGGGCATCACATCGAAGCCGACCTCAAGGACTATCAGTTTCCAAGGTGTAACTTATAACTCGCTGGTCGACCTGGCGGAAAACAACAATATCTCTGCGGCGGCGTTGCGCTCACGCCTCCAATCAGGCTTGACGTTGCAAGAGGCTATTCGTGCAGGGCAAAGAATCATCAACAGTGGAAGGTACAACCTGACAATCCTTCAGCGCGACAGCAACCTTGCCAACAAGGACGCATCACTTTATTTCGTGGAGATGATGCTTAACGGCAAGGCGCGTTTCAAGATAGGGATCACTACGCAAACGGTGGCACTACGACTCAGGCAGGAGGCCCACGACTATCGCCAGCTGAAAGTTGTAAAAGGCACGTTACTTGATTGCTTCAACCTTGAACAGAGCATTATTGAGCTACTGCACGACAAGCGCGATCCAGAGGTGACGAGCGACATGCTCGATGGCTATTCAGAGATCTTCGACCTCTCTGAAGAGGAGGTGCTTCTCGTGACCGAAATTTTAGATAGTTAACGACCGCAAAGCGTTGATGCCACGTAGCATGAGGGGTTCTATCTCAGCGGCGAGGACGCTCTTCTATCAACAACGCTGATGATTACTATCGAGCGACCTATTTAGCGGGCCGGGAAAACCGACTCCTATAATCCTGCCCTTTCCCTCCCTCTCGCCTGCTTTAGGCGACGTTCTCTCCTGGAAGCCAGAGCCATGCCCAGCCATCCCCCTCTTGAACACAGCCAACAAAGCCTCAAACAACAGTGGCTGGCGATCCTCTCGGTCGCCGTGGGCGCCTTCGCCCTGGTGACCAGTGAATTCCTGCCGGTGGGCGTGCTCAACGACGTCGCCGGCGACCTGGGCATCAGCGCCGGCCACGCCGGCCTGATGGTGACCCTGCCCGGGGTCATGGCCGCCCTCGCCGCGCCCTTGCTGTCGGTAGGCATCGGCACCCTGGACCGGCGCTACCTGCTCAGCGCCCTGACGCTGATCATGATCATCGCCAACTCGGTGGTAGCCTACGCCACCGACTTCAACCTGCTGCTGCTCGGCCGCGTGCTGCTGGGCATCAGCATCGGCGGTTTCTGGGCCACCGCCATTGCCTTGAGCGGCCGCCTCGCGCCCAGGGGCGTGGGGGTGGCCCAGGCCACCTCGATCATCATGGTCGGTGTCACCCTGGCCACCGTGCTGGGTGTGCCCGTGGGCACCTGGCTCAGCGGCCTGATGGGCTGGCGCATGACCTTCCTGGTCACCGCACTGCTGGGTATACCGGTGCTGCTGGCCCAGGTCCTGTTGCTGCCACGGCTGACCCCGGACAAGGCCATCCAGGTCAGGGACCTGCCGGCGCTGTTCGTCAACCCCCTGGCCCGGGTCGGCCTGATCGCCGTGTTGCTGATCGGCTTGGCCCACTTTGCCGCGTATACCTATGTCGCGCCCTTCTTCAAGCACAACGCCAGCTTCGATGGGCCGACCATTGGCTCGCTGCTGTTGCTGTATGGCGTGGCAGGGGTGATCGGCAACCTGTTCGCCGGCTTCGCCGCCAACCAGAGCGTGCGCCACACCCTGATGCTGGTGGCGCTGATGATCGGCGTCGGCACCGCGCTGTTCCCCTACTTCGCCACCAGCCTCACCGGCGCCGCCATGCTGATCGCGTTGTGGGGCTTCGCCTTCGGCGCCTTCCCGGCCTGCGCCAGCATCTGGATGTTCGTCGTCGCGCCCAAGGATGTCGAACGCGGCATGCCGCTGTTCGTCGCCATGTTCCAGGTGATCATCGCCCTGGGCTCGTTCTTCGGCGGGCAGATCGTCGACCAACTGGGCAGCGCGGTGCTGTTCAGCCTGGCCACCGCCCTGGTGGGCTGTGGCCTGGTCACGGTGCTGGTGCTGGGGCGCAATGTCAGCAATCGCCTGGTGGCCGAACCGTCCTGAACGGCCAGGACGAACCTGGCGCTACTGGCTAGATCTGCCCCAGCCAGTAGCCCACATCCACCTCATCGATCTGCTCGGGTCGCAGGAACCGCTCGGCATACTCGCGGTACACGCCACTGCTGAGGAACAGCCGCAGTAGCTGGGCGTCGATATGATTGTCGCGGGCCATGAACACCAGGATCTTCACCGATTCGGACAAGGTCTTCGGTGCTTTGTAGGGCCGGTCCGCTGCAGTCAGTGCCTCGAAGATATCGGCAATCGCCATCACCCGTTCGGCAATACCCAACTGCGCCTCGCCCAGCCGCCGCGGATAGCCGTTGCCATCCATCTTCTCGTGGTGGTTGCCAGCGATCGCTGGCACTCGACGCAACTGCCGCGGAAACGGCAGCGAGGTGAGCATGATGATGGTCTGTACGATGTGTTCGTTGACCTTGAAGCGCTCCTCGTCATTGAGGGTGCCCCGGCGAATCGCCAGGTTGTACAGCTCGCCATGGTTGCTGGCATTGGCCGGCAGGCGCATGTCGAAGCCCCAGGTGTTGCGCGGGTCGTCCCTGGCCACCGGCGGCTTGCGCTCACCCCAGGGCACGAGGTGCTCAGGGCGGTCCGCGAGCAGGTGCTCCTCGACAGGCAGCGGCGCGCTTGCCTGGCCAGCAAAGCGGCTTTCCTCGTCACGGGAGATCCCCAGGCGGTTATCGAAGTGCCGCCACCAACGGCGCTGACCAATACGCTGCAAGCGGGCGACATCGTCGTCGGCCATGAACTCGCCACCGATATTGGCCTTGGCGACGAAGGCGAATTCCTCGTGCAGCTCGGCGCGGCATTGCGCCAGCGTCTGCTGCAGCGCAGGCTGCGCCTCGCCATTGGCCAGCCCTTGCCAGTAGGCGATCTCGGCGTCGCGCCAGAGCACCTCGAAGCGCATGCGCACTTCATGGATACGGTTGTACAGGGTCTCAAGCTTGGTGGCCTTGTCCACCACGTACTCGGGGCTGGTGACCTTGCCGCAGTCATGCAACCAGGCCGCCACGCGGAACTCGTAGCGCTCGGCCTCGCTCATGGTGAAGTCGGCATAGGGGCCACGCTCGGCCTCCACCGCCTTGTCCAGCAGCATCTGCGCCAATTGCGGCACGCGCTCGCAATGGCCACCGGTGTAAGGGCTCTTGGCGTCAATGGCGTCGGCCAGCAACTTGATCATGCCGTCCAGCAGGCGCTGCTGCGCCTCCACCAGTTGGCGGGTCTCGATAGCCACCGCAGCGGCACCGGACAGCTCCTCGACGAAACGGCGGAACGGCTGGCTCAACTCACCTGGATCACCCTGGGTGTTTTCAAGCTGCAAGGCCAGAATGCCGAGCAACTGCTCGCTGCGGTCGTTGAGCACCACGGCCAGGCTCTGCCCTTGCAAGGCCAGGGCCTGGGTCACGCTGGCCGCCAGGTCCTCGTTGGCCTCGACCCGCAGTTGCCTGGGGTAGGCTTCGCCTCGACAACCTGCGGCCAGGTGCAAGTCACCCCGCTCGGCATCGAACAGGTACACCGCCCCCGCACTGACGCCGGCGGCGTCCACCAGGTGACGCAGCACACCGTCGAGCATGCGCTCGAGCTGGGTCTCGCGGCTGAGCGTGAGAGTGATCGCCTGGAAGCTGCGGATCGTGCCGGACATGCGGCTGAGCACGCGGCTCAGTTCGCGTACCTCGCTGACCCGCGAGGTCACGCCCACCTCGCGGCTGAAATCGAAATCGGCCAGGCCTCGCACCTGTTCAGCCAGCATCCGCAGCGGGCGACCGATGCGTTGCCCGAGCAGCCCGCCAAGCAACAACAGCAGCGCCATCAGCGCCGCTGTCCACAGCAACTGGTCGAACAGTACCTTGCGCGCACCGGCCAGCAGCTCGCGGGCCGGCACCGCAATCAACACCTGCAGGTTCTGCCCGGCCAAGGCCAGCGGCACCCGCATGCCGTACCAGGTCTGCCCATCCACCTGGTACGGCTGGGGTCGCCCGCCCGCAGGCAGCACGGCCTGGATCTGCTGCAGGCTCGGCACCCCAAGCTCGGCGATATGCGTCAGGCGCACCGCCTCGCCCTCGCGCACCACCACCCGTTGCAGGTCCGGATACGCCACCACGCTACCCTGGTCATCGACCACGGCGATCTCGGTGCCGGGGGTGATACGCAGGTCGCGACTTTCACTGGCCAGGTCGTTGACCGAGACATCCATGCCGATCACCGCCGCGCCATCGGCACTACGCAGGGCCATGGTCAGGCCGATCTCACGGGTGGTGAAAAACACGTAGGGACGGGTAAGCACGGTGCTCGCTTGCCGCGAGGCCTCGACGAACCACGGGCGCAAGCGCGGATCGTAGCGGTAGTCCGGCTTGACCTGGGTCTTGAGCAAGACCTGGGCTCGGTCATAGAAGCGCCACTCGCCAAGCGGAGCGCCGGCGGCGTCGTGGCTGACACTTTGCACGAGGAAGGCCGTGTCCGGCGGTGCTTCGAGACGCTGCAGCAACTGCGGGTCGCGCAAGCGCCGCACCAGCAGGAAGTCACCGTTGGGGTAGCCCACATAGGTAGCGCTGAGCATGCGGTTGGCGTTAAGGCATTCGACCAGCTGCGGCAACTGCTCCAGGCGTTGCGCAAGGTTGCCGGCAACCGGATCGACGGCCAGCAGGCGCAGGCTGCTCTGCGCCGGATCGACCAGGCGGCGAGCGCGCTCCTCGATGGTCTTGCCGACCTGCTGGGCAGCGTCGCCCGCAGCTGCCACCAAGGTCTGGCGCACGCCCAGATAGCCTTGCCAGGCCAGAGCCGCGCCGAGCACCAGCATGCCCAGCATGATCGCCAATGCCACCAACAGTTGCAGCGAGATGCTGCGCCCTCGGTTGTTCATGGCTGTTCGCCCCACGCCTGCAGCACGGCGCACCGAGGTGCCAGCCAGGCTGCACGATCAATAAACACGCAACCCATCCCAGGTACTCTCTGTGTGGCGGTTTCAACAGTGTAATCAGCCAATGCGATCGTGCTGGCCGAAATGCGTCGTCGGCAGCCAGGCCACGCCGGATAATGGCATAGCGCCACAATTCACTCCAGCACCTTGCCGACAACCATATATCGGAAACGGTCAGCCACCCCGGCTATCATTTTGCCACCCGCCCCTGCCTGCCCTACGCTGGAGCTTTAGCCGTACCTGAAAACGCCTCTGCGGGGTAGCGTCCATGCACGCAGGCAAAGGGTTTGCCCTGCTTTTTCTCTGTGCTTGCTGCGTCGCCGCTGCGCGGGAGGCTCCGCCGCAGGTCTGGTCGGCCACCAGCGCCAGCGAACCGAGCATCCAGTACCTGGGCGTGGGTGGCTGGCTCATGCACTGGCGCGGTGAAGGCGTGATGCTCGCCCCCTCCTTCAGCAACCCGGCAACGCTGTTCGAGGGTGTGCCGCCGCTGTGGGTCAAGGCCGACAAGCAGCGCATCAATACCTACATGCGCCGCGCCCCCGCGGACGACGTCACCCTGCTGCTGGTCGGCCACGGTCATTACGACCACCTGCTCGACGTGCCTTGGGTGATGCACTGGTACGCGCGCAACGCCGAAGTCTACGGCTCGGATACCGTGGTCCATATGCTGCGTGCGTTCAAGGACCCCCGCCAAGTCGGCCAACACAATTGGCTCGACCCTGCCCGGGTCAGGAGCGCCCGCGGCTACATGGCAACCGTGCCCGGCTGCGCGGGCCGTAAACCGCCTGCCCGACCCGGTTACTGGATCACCTCCAGGGGCGGGCATATCCGCGTCATGCCGATCGAGAGCATGCACGCTCCGCACCTACTGCGTCATACCTTCGCCCAGGGCGACTACCACGCCGACTTGCGCACGCCGCCCAGCAGCGTGTTCGGCTGGAAGCAAGGCCAATCCATGGCCTGGTTGATCGACCTGCTCAATGAGGACGGCAAGCCGGCCTACCGTATTCAATACCAGGACAGTGCCGCCTCTGCCCCATGCGGCATTCTGCCAACGCCGCCGGACGCCACGCCGGTCGATGTGCTGGTGCTAGGCGTGGGCTCCTGGCGCCATGCCAGGCTCTACCCGCAACGGGTACTGGCCGCGACCCGGCCACGGATGGTGCTGCTCGGTCACTGGGAAAACTTCCTAGGCAACGACCCCGACGCCCCTGAGCCGATGAAAGGGCAGGAAGTCGCCGAGATGCAAGCCACCGTCGAAGACCTTGCACGCCAGCAGACACCACCGGCCACGGTGTATCTACCCAGCCCGTTCACGCGCATGGCCCTGCCTGCACCGCTAACCCTCCCCGCCGACCGGTAGCTGCCATGGCATTCGAGCAGACCCGACTGGCGTTCCCGGCACACTGGCGAAGGAGTCAGCCATGAATGACAGCGTCCCTCCACCTGCAAACCCGACGCCCCCTGCCAACCCGTCGCCGCCCAATCACTGCGCCGACCTGATCAAGATTCGGCGCACGAAGCTGGATCAGGACGGTGCCTGCATCGCCGACAAACTACGGGGTAATGGGGCGGACGTCTGGGGACTGGCGTTGTCCGGCGGCGGCATTCGCAGCGCGACGTTCAGCCTGGGTTTGTTGCGCGGGCTTGCCAAACGCAAGCTACTCAATCGCTTCGACGTGCTCTCGACGGTCTCGGGCGGGAGCTACGTGGGCAGCATGCTGGGACGCCTCTACGACCGCACCCGCCAACAACCGTCCCAGCACAGCGGCACGGCGGCCGCCGACCGGGTGCAGGAAGCTGTGGCGCAGGCCGATCGTCGCTGGTTCGGCTGGTGGATGCGCACCAACGGCCGCTACCTTGCGCCAGCAGGGTTCGTCGACCGACTGTTTGCCATCACGCTCTACCTGCGCAACCTGTTGGCGTTGCACTTCGAGTTCGGTCTGCTGGCCGTCCTGCTCGGTGGCGTGCTGGCAGCATTCGACCTGCTTGTGTGGGGGTCCCTCAGCGAATTGGGCACTCGGGCGGCCACCCCCGCCCTGTTCGACGGATTGAGCCTCCTGCGACCCTGGCTCCCGACCGCCTGGCTGATACTGGTACTGGTGATTCCAGTGGCACTGCACCTGGTGTTCACCTACTGGGACTCACAGTGGATACAGCGGCGACTTGGCTGCTATTGCGCCGCGAAAGTCGCAGGCGCCGGGGTACTGCTGGCCGCAGCCTGGCAACTCGGCCAGACATTGCGGCACTTCGACCCAGGCCCTGGCACCGAAGGCCTGGACATCTTGCTGCCCACGCTTGCCGGGGTAGTCGTCGTACTGTCCTTCACCTCGTTGTCGCACTGCTGCCTGGCCTTGAAGGCCTTGCTCGAAAAGAATGAACAACGGCTTGGCAGCGGCAAACCGGAAATGGATGCGATGGCCGAGCTGCGCAACCGTTTGACCTTGTACTTGATGTACTGCCTGAGGTTCAGTCTGCTGGTCCTGGTACTGGGCATCGCCGAACGCCTGGCCTGGCTGCTGGCTTTCCAGACCCGGAGCTTCGAGACAGTCGACCTGGGGATCACATTGGCGGTCGTATCGGCCGTCGCCCAGGCGCTGATGCTCAACCTCAGGACGGCCAAAGGACAGCAGCAAGACGGCAAGGCACCCAGTCGCCTGCTGCCGCTCGTGCTACAGCTGGTGGGCTACCTGCTCACCGCCGCGTTGCTCGTCTGGTGGCTGTCGCTGGTCCTGAAAATCATCTTCACCCCGGTCTTTCCGGAACTGATCAGATCCGACGGCTCGTCGCCGGACCTCATTGCGCCGCAGTTTGCCGCAGGCTGGTTGGCGCTGCTGTACCTGTGCATGCCTCCAGCACTCTACGTGGCCGCGACCGGAACCAACCTGGGGTTTCTCAACCTTTCGTCCCTGCATACCTTCTACAAGGCGCGACTGGTGCGCAGCTACCTCGGCGCGGCCAACGACTGGCGTTTCAGCGAGGAGCGCAGCGTCTCGGCCCTCGACCCCATCGACCCGCACGATCAGACCACCAGCAAGATACGCAATGTCGGCCGGGTAGCCCCCAACGACGATGTCGCCCTTGCGGATTACGCGCCGCATGAAGCCGGCGGGCCGGTCCACATCATCAACACCTGCGTGAACCAGACCGCGGACCCGAAAGGCCGGTTGTTCAATCGCGACCGCAAGGGGCTGCTGCTGAGCGTGCGTGCCGGCGGAGGCTCGCGCTTGAGCCAGGAAGGCTGGCGCCAGGAATTCACCGGTATCGGCCGGCTCAGCCTGGGTGCCTGGATGGCGATCTCGGGCGCGGCGGCGGCGCCTGGGCTTGGTTATCGCACTCAACGCGGCCTGGCGGCGCTGCTCACTTTCGCAGGTGTGCGGCTAGGCTATTGGCTGACGCAACATGAACGGGGCGGCGCCGAGATCGCGGGTAGCATCATTGGCCGAAGGTTCGCAAAGTCCAACGCGCTGCTGTCGGAGTTGTCCGCAACGTTCGACGCGGGCCCCAAGGACAACTGGTTCATCACCGATGGCGGGCACTTCGAAAATACCGGGGTCTACCCGCTGTTGCTCGAACGGGCACGTGTCATCGTTCTCGCCGATTGCGGCGCTGATCCAGGTTTCTCGTTCGAGGACGTCGAGAACCTGGTACGCAAGGCACGCATCGACATGGGTGTCAGCATCACGTTCCGCCGTCCCCATGACGCCGCGTTCTGGGGTTCGAGCATTCCCCGTGAACTCATGGATAAATGGCGCGAGTGCAGGAAGTACTTCGGCACGCTGCAGGATCTGGCCAAGGACGACAACGAAACCTGCCTGGCGCTGGCCACCATCGACTACCCGGACGATACCTCCCCCCGGCCGGCCATTCTCATCCTGGTCAAACCGAACATCTGCCGCTCCGTGCCAATGGATGTGGCCAACTACAAGCGCCAGAACCCGGTGTTCCCGCAAGAAACCACGGGCGACCAGTTCTTCAGCGAAAGCCAGTGGGAGTCCTATTTCGCCTTGGGAAGCGACCTGGGCAAGCACCTCTCGAGCGAACTGTTCACACTGCTCAAGCTGCACCTGAAATTGCTGTTCGACCTGGACCCCAGCAAGATCACCTCGCATCCAAGCGTACCCGGCAAGTCACTGGCCGACCAAGCCTCCCGAAGCATCTGGGGACGTCAGGTCGGCACTGTCGGCGCGACCGTCGGCGCCGGTGTCGTGCTGTCGCTGGCAGTCGCTGGCTGGCAAGCCTATGACGGTTACCGCGCATCGCTGAACGCACGTCTCGCCGGCGAGCGCCAGGCGCTGCAGGAAATCTCGCGACTTTGGGGCCAACTGCCTCGCGGTGAACAGCATGCGGACAGCGCCAGCACGGCCAACCGGCTTGCCGTCGAGCTGCTGCGCAACGCGGACGCGTATTGCATGAAGGGCGAGGCTGGCTGGCTCATCCAGTCCGAGTTGGGCAAGCGGGTAATCCAGGATGTGGTCGCGACCTGCTCGGCACTGAAGCAGAACATGGGACGCGCCTGTCAGGCACTGGTCGAGGCCCGAGCGGGGCTGGAATCGTTGGATGCGGGAGCTTGCCTGGTCCAGGCGCCACCGCGTTCACCTGCGGTGTACTGGGGGCACGATTACAGCGTGCAGGGCCTTTGGGAAAGGTTGCACCCCTGCGCATTTCGGCGCAATGAGATGGTAGAACGTAACCAGAGCTTCAGCGAAACCTACTGGATCGTGGCAGATGACTCGCATTCAGCGAAGGAGTTGGCTGAGCTACAGGCGGGATGCCGTGATCCGGAAAGAGAAAGATCCGACGATGCTACCCTACCTGGCACCATCACCATGGCAAGCAGCAGCGAAGCCGAACCGGCGGCACCTGCATCTGCACCTGCACCTGCGCCTGCGCCTGCGCCTGCGCCTGCGCCTGCGCCTCGCTATCAGATCGAGGCCAGCGACATCTGCAAGGACACGACCATCTACATGCAGATCTACGGACCTGAAATGCGCGATGAGGTACGCGCATTCAGGCCATGGTGGCATGGCAAGTGGAAAGCCAGTGTGCCCCCCATCGAGGACGTGACCGCCACGGCCTACCGTGCCGCGCGGCCCGCACCGGCGCAGGTCCAGACCACGACCGTGCGTTACCACGATTCGCAAGGGGCCGCCTGCGCGGACGCCATCGTCAAGCGGGTGAACCAGGAGTCAGGCGTCAGCTGGCGCCTGGAGCCACTTTCCAGCGCCTTCAAAGGTTCCAAAGGCGTGATCGAGGTCTGGTTCGGCAAGCATGACGAAGTGGCGCGGGACCTGCCGGCAGAACCGCAAGAATAATGACCGCCGGGAAGGTGAAGGAACTTTCATGTTGGCCAAAGCCCCCGGTCAGCCGGGGCGCAAGCAGGGCAAGCCACCGTCCCCCAGGGCGGCTTGCCTTGAGCCGGCGCACCGGCTTGCGTAGCATCGCCGCCCCGAACAACGCCCGTGCCTCTTCTGGAGCGGGCAGGCGCGACCTCACGAGCCCCCATGCCCCAACCCATCCCCCTCAAGGACCACGAAACGGAAAAGCACCTGGTCAACCGCCGGCTACTGGCCTGCGCCATCCTGGTGATCTCCCTGTGCGCGGTGCTGGTGGGGCGTCTCTATGTGCTGCAGGTGCTGCAACACGACCAGCAGAGCGCGGTGTCGGAAAACAACCGCGTGCACGTGCTGCCTATCCCGCCCGAACGCGGGCTGATCTACGACCGCAACGGCGTGGTGCTGGCCGACAACAAGCCCAGTTTCAACCTCACCATGACCCGCGAACGCGCCGGCGACTCGGCCAAGGTGCTGGACAGTCTGAGACAGGTTCTCGGCTTGTCCGAGGACGATCGTCAGCAGTTCGACAAAGACTTGCGCCGAGGCCGCAAGCCCTTCGAACCAGTCACCCTGCTGGTGGGCCTGAGCGAGGAGCAGATCGCCCTGATCGCGGTCAACCAGTTCCGCCTGCCTGGGTTGGAGGTCGAGCCGCAGTTCATCCGTGAATACCCGCTGGCCGAGCATTTCGCCCACTCGGTGGGTTACGTTGGGCGCATCAACGAGAAAGAAGCCAAGACCCTCGACAGCACTGAATATCGGGGCACCCAGTCGGTCGGCAAGACCGGCATCGAACGTTTCTACGAACAACAGTTGCATGGCCAGGTGGGCTACGAGGAGGTCGAGACCAACGCCCAGGGCCGGGTGATGCGCGTGCTGCGCCATCACGCCCCAGTGCCGGGCAAGGATATCGTGCTGAGCCTCGACGCCCACTTGCAACAGGCCGCCGAAAAGGCCCTGGGCGAGCGCCGTGGCGCGGTGGTGGTGCTCGACCCGGCTAACGGCGACGTACTGGCGATGGTCAGCAACCCCAGCTTCGACCCCAACCTGTTCGTCAAGGGCATCAGCTACAAACAATACGCGGCGTTGCGCGACTCCATCGACCGACCGCTGTTCAACCGCGTGCTGCGCGGCCTGTACGCGCCGGGTTCGACGGTCAAGCCGGAGGTGGCCATCGCCGGCCTGGACAGCGGCGTGATCACCCCCGGCAGCCGGGTGTTCGACCCCGGCTACTACGAGCTGCCCAACTACGACCACAAGTACCGCAACTGGAACCGCAGCGGCGATGGCTGGGTCGACCTGTACAGCGCGATCATGCGCTCCAACGACACCTACTTCTACGACCTGGCGCACAAGCTGGGCATCGACCGCCTGCACGACTACATGGCCGAGTTCGGCCTGGGCCAGAAAGTGTCGTTGGACATGTTCGAGGAAGCCCCCGGGTTGATGCCGTCCCAGGCCTGGAAGCGCGCCACCCGGCGCCAAGCCTGGTTCCCCGGCGAGACGCTGATCCTCGGCATCGGCCAGGGCTACATGCAGGTCACCCCGCTGCAACTGGCCCAAGCCACCAGCCTGCTGGCCAGCAAGGGCGCCTGGCACCGTCCGCACCTGGCCATGACCGTCGGCGGCGCCAAGCCGGTCGACCCCAACCCGATGCCGGACATCGTGCTGCACGACAGGCACGCCTGGGACCAGGTCAGCCAGGGCATGCAGATGGTCATGCACGACCCGCGCGGCATTGCCCGCGCCGCCGCCGCCGGCGCCCAGTACCGCATCGCCGGCAAGAGCGGCACGGCGCAGGTGGTGGCCATCAAGCAGGGTGAACGCTACAACCGCGACAAGACCCTCGAGCGGCATCGCGACAACGCCCTGTTCGTCGGCTTCGCCCCGGCCGAGCATCCGGCGCTGGTGGTGGCGGTGATGATCGAGAACGGCGAGGCCGGTGGCCGGGTGGCCGGGCCGGTGGTGCGCGAGGTGATGGATGCCTACCTGCTGGATGAGCAAGGGCGCCTGAAAGCGCAGTATGCCGGTGCGGCGCAGGCCCATGCCGTGCCGCACACCTAAATCAAAACATATAAGAATATAAATTCTTATTCTTTTTTATCGATCAACAAACCCTCTATAACGTCTGTAACTGTACAGCCGCCAACACCCGGTCAACTGTTCGCAGCGCAACACTTGTTCAACAGGCAACGCCCACCCGGCTACAGCGGTCGCCAGCCGAAGACCGCAACCTTTTGATCCATAAAGCAATAACAACCCGGCACGACGATTGCTCAAGCAAAGTCCCCCGCTCACCAAGAACCGGAGACCTGCCCCATGAGCACCCCGTTGAACGTCGTCGCCCTGTCCGGCGGCACTGCCCGCCCCTCGCGCACCCTGGCCCACACCGAAGCTTTCCTCGCCGAGTTGGGCCAGCACCTGCACATCAAGCCGCAGCTGATCGAACTGGGCGATATCGCCCGAGCGCTGGGTGCCGCGCTGTGGCGTGGCGAGCTGCCCGATACCGTGGAGCAGCAACTGCGCCTGGCCGCCGAACGCGCCGTGCCGTTTTTCGCCGCCCACCATGCGCTGCGCAAGAGCGCCTGAGGAGCGATCATGAACGCACCTGTGACCGCAACCCGACGCCCGCCACTGGTCGTTGCCCGTGAACTGGCCGGGCAGTTCGCCGCCAGCGCCGTGGAACGCGACGAACGCGGCGGCACCCCCAAGGCCGAGCGCGACGCCTTGCGCGCCAGCGGCCTGCTGTCGTTGGCCATTCCCCAGGCCCAGGGTGGCCAGGGCGCCAGCTGGCGCGACACCTTCGAAGTGGTGCGTACCTTCGCCCGCGTCGACAGCTCCATCGCCCATGTGTTCGGCTTTCACCACCTGATGCTGGCCACCGTGCGCCTGTTCTCCCGCCCCGAACAGTGGCAACCCTGGTTCGAGCAGACTGCCCGCAAGCAATGGTTCTGGGGCAACGCCCTCAACCCGCTGGACACCCGCACCCTGGTCAAGCATTTCGACGGCTGGTGCGAGTTCTCCGGCAAGAAAAGCTTCTGCTCCGGCGCCAGCGATTCGGAAATGCTGATCGCCTCGGCGGTGGACGAGCGCGCCGGCGGCAAGCTGCTGATCGCCGCCATCCCCAGCGGACGCACCGGCATCACCCTGCACGACGACTGGCGCAACATCGGCCAGCGCCAGACCGACAGCGGCAGCGCCAGCTTCGAACGGGTCCGGGTCGAACACGACGAGTTGCTGCTCGACCCTGGCCCGCTGAGCACGCCATTCGCCGCCCTGCGCCCGCTGATCGCCCAGTTGCACTTCGCCAACCTGTTCCTCGGCATCGCCGAGGGCGCCTTCGACGAAGCCCGCCAATACACGCTCAAGGAAAGCCGGCCGTGGTTCCGCTCCAACGCCGCCAGCAGCGCCGAGGACCCTTATGTGCTGCGCCACTATGGCGAGTTCTGGGTCGGCCTGGAGAGCGTGCGCCTGTTGCTCGAGCGCGCCCTCGAGCAACTGGACGCCGCCTGGGCCCATGAGCATGCCCTGGGTGCCGAGGCCCGCGGCGACCTGGCCCTGGCCATCGGCGCCGCCAAGGTCGCGGCCACCCGTCACGGCCTGGATATCTGCAACCGCCTGTTCGAGGTGACCGGCGCCCGCGCCACCCATGCTTCGCTGCGCTTCGATCGCCACTGGCGCAACCTGAGGACGCAAACCCTGCACGACCCGGTGGACTACCGCATCCACGAGCTCGGTGAATGGGCCCTCGGCGGCAAGCGCCCCGTCCCCTCTTTCTATTCCTAAGGACTGCCCATGCAACTGCTGACCCTCCCCCCGTCGCCGTCATTGGCCACCTCGATCAGGGCCACCGCGCAGGTCTTCGAAGACCCCAGGTCGCAGGCACTGCTCGCCCACCTGCAGCAGGTCGCGCCCAGCGAGGCCAGCGTGCTGATCATCGGCGAAACCGGCACGGGCAAGGAGCTGGTCGCGCGCCACATCCACAACCTCAGCGGTCGGCGTAACGGCCCGTTCGTCGCGGTCAATTGCGGCGCGTTCTCCGAGTCGCTGGTCGAGGCCGAGCTGTTCGGCCATGAGAAAGGCGCCTTCACCGGCGCCCTGGCGGCCAAGGCCGGCTGGTTCGAGGAGGCCAACGGCGGCACGCTGTTCCTCGACGAGATCGGCGACCTGCCACTGCCCATCCAGGTCAAGCTGCTGCGCGTACTGCAAGAGCGCGAGGTGGTACGCCTGGGCTCGCGCAAAAGCCTGCCGATCAATGTGCGGGTGCTGGCGGCGACCAACGTGCAACTGGAGAAAGCCATCAACGCCGGGCACTTCCGCGAGGACCTCTACTACCGGCTGAATGTGGTGAGCCTGCGCCTGCACCCGCTGCGCGATCGCCCCGGCGACATCCTGCCACTGGCCCGGCATTTCATTCGCAGCTACAGCGAGCGCCTGGGCTATGGGGCCGTGGAGCTCAGCGCCGGCGCCCAGGCCAAGCTGGTCGACTACGCTTGGCCGGGCAATATCCGCGAACTGGAGAACGTGATCCACCACAGCCTGCTGACCTGCGCCGCTGGCGTGATCCACGCCCAGGACCTGCGCCTGTCCAACCTGCGCCTGGAACGCCAGCACACTCCCGCCGGTACCGGCAACACCGTCGAAGACCTGCTGCAACAAGCTTTCAGCCGGCTGTACGAGGAACAACCGGGCGATCTATACGAAAAGGTCGAGCAGGCGCTGCTGCGTTCAGCGTATCAGTTCTGCCATTACAACCAGGTGCACACCGCGCAGCTGCTCGGGCTGTCACGCAATGTCACGCGCACCCGGCTGATCGCCATTGGCGAGCTGGTGGTGAACAAGCGCCGGGCAGAAGTACCACCCGCCCTCGATAGCCGGGTGGTGCGCTTGTCGATTTGAATCCGTGCCTGCGCAGCCCGGCGGTAATCAGCCCGCCAGGCGCCGAAACACCAGCCCCGAGGCCCCGCACAGCAACGCACACAGCAGCATCACCGTGGTGATGTCGCCCACCGAGGTTTCACCGCGCCCGTCCAGGCCGGCGAGGACACTGAGCAGCACCCCCGCCAGGCTTACCGCCATGGCCATGGTCAACTGCACCGACATGGCCGACAACGAACTGGCCGCCGCCGAGCGCTCGCCGGGCACGTCCTGGTAGCTGGCAGCGCCCAAGGTGGAAAACTGCAACGAGCGCACCAGCCCCGCGCCGAACAGCACCAGCGCCATCAGCCAGGGCGCGGTGTCCTGGTCGAAGGCCGCGCAGGCGGCGATCCCCAGGCCGCTCAACAGCGCGTTGCAGCTCAGCACCCGGCGATAGCCGTAACGGCGCACCAGTGGCACCGCCAACAGTTTCATCAGCAACGCGCCGACACCGCCGCTGACCACCAGCCAGCCGGCCGCCAGCGGGCTCATGCCCAGGCAATTCTGCAGCAACAGCACCAGCAGGAAGGGCTGCGCGGCGGACCCCAGGCGAAACAACCCGCCACCGGCCTGGGCCACGCCAAAGCTGCGCAGGCGCAACAGCGTCAGGTCGAGCAACGGCGCGGGATGGCCGCGGGCATGCAGCAGGTAGCCCAGCGCACAGGCCACGCCGCCGGCCACCAGCGCCAGCGCCCAGGGCCAAGGCAGTTGGCCCAGGCCCAACGATTCCAGGCCGAACACCAGCAGCGCCAGGGCGCCGCCGCTGAGCAACAGGCCACGCAGGTCCAATGGCGGTACTGGGCGTGCCGGGTAGTCCGGCACATGGCGCAGGATCAGCCAGCTGCCCAGCAGGCAGATCGGCAGGTTGATCAGGAAGATCCAGTGCCATGACAACACCGTCACCAGCAGCCCGCCCAGCAAGGGCCCGACCAAGGGCCCGAGCAGCGCCGGCAAGGCCAGCCAGGACATGGCCTGCAGCAGTTGCTGTCGGCTCGACCAGCGCAGGATGATCACCTGGCCCACCGGGGTCATCAGCGCCCCCGCCGCCCCTTGCAGCATGCGCCCCAGGCACAGTTGCCAGAGCGATCCGGCCAGGGCGCAGGCCAGCGACGCCAGGGTGAACAGTGCCATGGCCACGAGCATCACCCGACGTGGCCGAAAACGCTCGGCGGCCCAGCCACTGAGCGGCACGCACAACGCCAGGGCGAGCATGTACAGCGACACTACCAGGTTCATGCGCAGCCCGGGCTCGCCGAAATCGCGGGCCATCTGCGGCAAGGCGGTCAATACCGCCGTGCCGTCGACCAGCTCCATGAACAATGCCGCGCCGACGATCACCGGCACCTTGGGGCTTTGCGCCTGGCCGGCGAAGGGCGCCGGCTGGGCGGTCAAAACAGCCCCGAGACAGGTGGTCGGATGCCCTTGAGTTGCCAGGCACCGACTACCGCCGCCTTCCACTGGCGCGGGTTGTGATTGGCCACGGTGCGGGCGTTGCGCCAATGGCGATCGAGGTTGTGCTGGCGGCCGGTGGTGGAGGCGCCACCGACCTCGAACAAGGTCTCGGCGGCCTTGAGCGCCAACTCGGCGACCAGGTACTGCGCCTGGGCCACTTCGATGGCGGCCTGCTCCACCGCAGGTTCGGCCAATTGCGCGGCCCAGGCCCGGTCGATACTGGCCGCGGCCTTGAGCACCAGCGCCTCGGCGCCATAGGCACGGGCGGCAATATCGCCCACCGCCAGCGCCACGTACGGGTCATCCACCGAGCGACTGGCCGTGCTGTGCTTGATGGGCCGGGCATGTTCGCGGGCGAATCGCGTGGCGTCGTCCAGCGCATTGCGGGCGATACCGGCCAGCACGGTGGCGAGGAACAGTTGCAGGAATGGCGTGACAAGGGTGCGCTTGCCCTCCTCCACGGTGCGCGTGCGAATCTCGCTGGCCTCGACCCGCACATCACGCAAGTGGGTGGTGCCACTGGCGGTAAGGCGCTGGCCCATGGCATCGAAGTCGTCGACCAGCTCCAGGCCTTCGCGATCACGCGGCAGCACGAACGACACCGGCTGCTCGTCCTCGTCCAGGGCCACGGCACTGACATAGTCGGCAAACAGCGCGCCGGTACTGTAGAACTTGCTGCCGTTGGCGCGATAGTGCCGGCCTTCGCGCACCAGGCGCGCAGCGATGACACCGTTGGCACCGCCCAGCTCCCAGCCGGCGTTGCCGATCACCACGCCGTCGAGGTAACGCGCGAACCAGCGCTCGCGTTCCTGTTCGGCGCCCTCGTCCTGCGCCACCAGCAGCCCTTCGACGAAAGCGAAACCCGGGCGCAGGGCCTGGGCGATGTTGGAATCGACCGCGGCAATCTGCAGCAGCAGCTCGATCACATCGCTGACACTGCCGCCAGGGCCGCCGTACCGCTTGGGAATGCGCACGGTGTAAAGCCCGGCGGCGGCGAGTCGGGCGATGGCTTCGTGAGGCAGCTGGCGTTCACGTTCGCGCTGGGCGGCGCCCGCGCCGATGTCGGGCAGCAATGCCACGATGCGCGCCTTGAGCGCATTGATGTCGGGGGCTGGCGGTTGGCTGGGGAAACGTTGGAAGGTGGTCATGTTCTGTCCATTGGCTGGAGTTGGTGAAAGCGCTGAGGCTGGTAGGGAGGGCGGGCCGGTCGGAAAGAGGCGCCCAGCGGCCCCAGATTCCGAGCCACCCTCGAAATTGCAGGGGGCTGCTGCGCAGCCCTTTCGCGACGCAAGGCCGCTCCTACAGCGGGACTGCTCCCTGTGCGCCAACGCAGCCCAAAGGGCTGGGCAATCTCCCACAGGGATCGCGCTTGGTGGTCATACCGCGATCCTGCTGGCCCAGGCCGGTCGCGCCGCGGGCAGGTGCGGCACCGCCTCCAGCAGCGCGCGGGTATAGGCATGCCGCGGCTGGCTCAGCACCTGGCGCGCCGCGCCCTGCTCCACCACCCGTCCGCCCTGCATCACCAGCACCTGGTCACTGACCTGCTCGACCACGCCAAGGTCATGGGAAATGAACAGGCAGGCCAGGTTCAGTTCGGCCTTGAGTTCGGCGAGCAACGCCAGGATCCGCGCCTGCACCGACACATCCAGCGCCGACACTGGCTCGTCCAGCACCAGTACCTTGGGCTTCATGGCCAAGGCGCGGGCAATGGCAATGCGTTGCCGCTGGCCACCGGACAACTCCAGCGGCCGGCGGTCGAGCAAGGCCACCGGCAACTGCACCCGTTCCAGCAGCGCGGCCGCCTCGGTCCGCCGCAACCCGCGAGGCACGCCGACCTGGGCCAGGGCCTCGGCCAGCACCCTGAGCACGGTGTAACGCGGGTCGAACGAGGCCAGTGGATCCTGGAACACTACCTGGATACCTTGCCGAGCCTGCCGGCGCTGCGCCGCCGAGAGCGCCAGCCAGTCTTGCCCGGCCAAGCGCACCTGGCCTTGCTCTGGACGCTCAAGGCCGAGCAGGATGCGGCCCAGGGTGCTCTTGCCGGACCCGGATTCGCCCACCACGCCCAGGGTCTGCCCGGCCCGCAGCTGCAGCGACACATCCTGCAGCACAGGTCGCGGTTGGCCATCGGGCCCGACAAACGCCTTGTTCAGGCCTTGCGCTTCCAGCACCACCGGTCGTTCCTCCACAGCGTCCTCCACCAGCGCCAGCACAGGCGCCGCCGGGCGCTGGAAATGCACCACCCGCGCCGCGCTCAGCAGGCGTTGGGTATAGGGGTCCTGCGGGTCCAGCAGGATCTGTTCGGCACTGCCCTGCTCCACCACTCGGCCATGGCGCATCACCAGCACCCGGTCGGCCAGGCGCGCGACCACCGCCAGGTCATGGCTGACCATCAACAGGCTGTTGTCGCGCTCGCGCAGCTGCTCCAGCAGGTCGAGAATCTGCGCCTGCACCGTGGCGTCGAGCGCGGTGGTCGGCTCGTCGGCGATCAGCAGGCGCGGCTGGCAGGCGATCGCCGAGGCGATCAGCGCGCGCTGGCGCAGGCCACCAGACAACTGCCACGGATACTGTCGCGCGCGAACCTCGGGCTCGGGCACCCCCACCTCGCGCAACAGCGCCAGGACCCGCTGGTGCCGCTGTTCGGCCCCCAGCGGAGTATGCAGCCGCAGGGGCTCCTCGACTTCGGCGCCGACTCGGCGCAACGGGTCGAGCGAGCCGAGGGCGTCCTGCATGACGAAGCCGATACGCCCCCCCCTGAGCCGCTGCCAGGCGGCTTCGGACAGCCCCTGCAAATCCTGGCCGGCAAACGCCAGGTGGCGGGCCCGAACCTGGGCGCCGGCCCCGGTCAGCCCCACCAGGGTCCGGGCGGTCACGCTCTTGCCCGAACCCGACTCACCGACCAGGGCCAGGCATTGGCCGGCCTGCACTTGCAGGTCGACGCCATGCACCACCGGCACGCCGTGGAAACTCACCCGCAGGTCCTGGATATCCACCAGCGGTGCCGGGATGTTCTCGAAGATGCTCATAGGCTTCTGCCCTCGCTACGGCGCAGCCAGTCACGGCCAATGACGCTGATGGCAATGACGGTCAGGGTGATCGCCAACGCAGGCCAGGCCATCAGCCAGGGCGCGTTGGCCATGAAGTTGCGTGCCACGGCCATCATCGCGCCCCATTCCGGCGCCGGTGGCGGCGCGCCGAAACCAAGGAAACTGAGCACCGCGGCGGCGGTGATCGCGCCACCCAGGCCCAGGCAAGCGAGGATCAGCACCGGTTGCACGGCATTGGGCAGCACATGCCAGGCAACCACCGCCAGTGGCCGCCGGCCCAGGGTCACCGCGGCCTCGACGAAGCCGGCGTGACGGATGCTCAGGGTCTGGGCGCGGACCAGCCGGGCATAGCGCGGCACCGAGGCGATGCCCACGGCCAGGATCAGGTTGCTGGTGCCCTGGCCGAACAGGGTGATGATCACCAGCGCCAGCAGCAGGTCGGGGAACGCCAGCAGCACATCGACGGCGCGCATCAGCAGGTTGTCCAGCCAGGCCGGCGCGAGACCGGCAAGCAACCCCAGCAACGTGCCTGCGCCCAGGCCGACCAGGGTGGCGGCCAGGCCGATGAACAGCGATGGCCGGGCGCCATGGATCAGGCGGCTGAGGACATCGCGGCCATTTTCATCGGTGCCCAGCCAAAACGCCGGGCTTGGGGGCTGGTAGGCCAGGCGCGCGTCGGCGGCCAGGGGGTCGACGGGCGATAGCCAGTTGGGGAAGGCTACTGCCAGCAGCAGTAGGCCCAGAGTGGTCCAGGCCAATAACAGGCCCGGGCGCAATTGCAAACCCTGCCTGCTGAACAAGGTGCTGGGTGTCGATATGATCGCGTTCATGACGGTCCTTCTGGGTTGTCTGTTCCGGCCTCTTCGCGGGCAAACCCGCTCCCACAGGATCACCACCAGCCCGGAGCCGGTGAGATCCCTGTGGCAGCGGGCTACGGAGCCGGGTTTGGAATGCGCTGGTGCACGGCCTGGATCTCGGCCAGCACCTCGTCACTGAGCTGCACATCCAGTGCACTGATGTTTTCCTGCAACTGCGCCAAGCTGGTCTGCCCGGTAATCGCGCTGGCCACGAACGGCTGGCGAATGACGAAGGCCAGCGCCAGTTGCGCCGGGGTCAGCCCATGCGCGCGGGCAATCTGCACATAGCCGCTAATGGCGCTGTTGGCCTCGTCGCTGCCATAGCGGTTGAACGTGCGGTACACCGATGACAACCGTGAACCCTCCGGCCTGGCCCCATCGAGGTACTTGCCGGTCAACGCGCCGAAGGCCAGTGGCGAATAGGCCAGCAGGCTGACCCCCTCGCGATGGCTGAACTCCGACAGGCCGTTTTCGTACAGGCGGTTGAGCAGGCTGTACGGGTTCTGGATGCTGGCGATACGCGCCAGGTGCCTCTCTTCGCTGTGCCGCAGAAACTGCGCCACGCCCCAGGGCGTCTCGTTGGACACACCGATATGGCGCACCTTGCCGGCCTTGACCTGCTCATCCAGCACCGCCAGGGTTTCTTCAATGGCGGCGGTTTGCGGGTGGTCATCGACATAGGGGTATTCGCGGATGCCGAAGAAGTTGCTGCTGCGGTCGGGCCAGTGCAACTGGTAGAGGTCCAGATAGTCGGTGCGCAGCCTGCGCAGGCTGCCGTCCAGGGCCGCGACGATGTTCTTGCGGTCGTGGTGCGACAGGCCATCGCGAATATGTGCCTGGGCCCCGGGCTCGCGGGACGGGCCGGCGATCTTGCTGGCCAGGACCAGCCTGTCACGCCGGCCACGACTGGCCAGCCAAGTGCCGATGTAGCGCTCGGTGGTGGTCCAGGTGTCGGCGCGGGTGGGCGTGGGGTACATCTCAGCGGTGTCGATCAGGTTGATGCCGGCATCGAGGGCGGCATCCAGTTGCTGGTGGGCATCCTGCTCGGTGTTCTGGTGGCCCCAGGTCATGCTGCCCAGGCTGAGCAGGCTGACCTGGAGGTTGGTGTGGCCGAGTGAGCGGTAGTGCATGGAGGCCTCCTGATGAATGGGGGTTGGGCTTGAGGCCCTGGGGCTGCTGCGCAGCCCTTTCGCGGCACCAGGCCGCTCCTACAAGGGCTCGCGCAGCGGCGCCTGCTGGGCAGCGAACTGGTTCTGCGCCTTGGGCAATCCCAGGTGCTCACGCAGGGTGGTGCCGGTGTATTCGGTGCGGAACAGCCCGCGCTTCTGCAACAACGGCACCACCTCCTCGACGAACACCCGCGCCCCGGAGGGAAACATGTCGGGCATGATGTTGAAGCCATCCCCGGCGCCAGCCAGGAACCACTCGGCCAAGGTGTCGGCGACCTGCTCCGGGGTGCCCACGGCCAGGCGATGACCGACCAGGATGCGCCGCGACAGCTGGCGAATGCTCAGGTTCTCGCGGCGCGCCAGGTTCAGCTGCGCCTCGAGAAAGCCATGCGAGCCCCGCTCGAACTCCGCCACCGCGCCAATCCGCGCCCAGGGCAACGGCGCGTCCGGGTCCAGCTCGCTGGCGTCGATACCGATGCGCCCGGCCACCTGCTGCAGCAAGCCATGCTCGCCATGCCAGGCATTGAGCGCGTCGAAACGCGCGTGGGCCTCAGCCTCGCTGCTGCCGATCACGGTCGACAGGCCCGGCATGATCTTCAGGTGCTGGGGGTCGCGCCCCCAGGCCTTGGCCCGGGCTTTCATCTCGCGGTAGAACGCCAGGCCATCGGCCAGGGTGGTCTGGGTGGTGAAGATCGCATCGGCGTAGCGCGAGCCCAGCGCCTTGCCACCTTCGGACGAACCGGCCTGCACCAGCACTGGCCGCCCCTGGGGCGAGCGCGGCAGGTTCAGCGGTCCCTTGACCTGAAAGTGCTTGCCCTGGAAGTCCAGGGTGTGGATCTTGCGCGGGTCGGCGAAGCGGCCAGCGGCGCGATCGCCGATGATCGCGTCGTCCTCCCAGCTGTCCCACAGCTTGAGGGTCACATCGACGAATTCCTCGGCGCGGCCATAGCGATCCACATGCAACGGCGCGCCGCTCAGGCCAAAGTTCTGCGCCGCCGCGTCGCCGGCATTGGTGACCACGTTCCAGGCCGCGCGCCCGCCGCTGACATGGTCCAGCGAGGCGATGCGCCGCGCCAGGTTGAAGGGTTCGTTGTAGGTGCTCGAGCAGGTGGCGATCACGCCGATGCGCTCGGTGGCCGCGGCCACCGCGGTCAGCAACACGGTCGGTTCCAGGCGCCCGCCCGGCTGGCTGGCGACGTCCGGTGGCAGCGCCGGGCCATCGGCGAGGAAGATCGCGTCCAGGCAACCACGTTCGGAAAACCGGGCGATATCGCGGTAATAGCCGACATCGATATAGGCATCCAAGGCTGCCTCGCCCTGGCGCCAGGCACCGGAGTGAGCACCGAAGCCAAGGATGTTCATGCCCAGGCTCATCTGTTGGTCAGACATTCAGATTCTCCTGTTCAGACCGCGCTGGCTTCGTCGCCCGCGCCCTGCCCTTCGCTGGCCGCGGCATGCCGGGCACGCCAGGCCTGGGCCGGGCTGATGCCGTTGAGGTAATAGTCGCCCAGCGCCTGTTCGCGGTAGATCGTCGGGTTGTGCGAGGCCAGGGTGCGGGCGTTGCGCCAGTGGCGATCGAGGCGACGGCTGTTGCTGATGGCCGAGGCGCCGCCCACTTCGAACAGCAAAGTGCTGGCTTCGAGCACTTGCGGCAGGACGATCTGCTGCGCCTGGAACGCCTGGATTTCAGCATCGGTATACAACTGTTCGGGCACCGCGCCCTGCTGCCCGGCCTCGTACACCACTTGCAGGCCCTGGCCCACGGCCGCAACCTGGGCCTCGGCGGCGAAGGCCAGGCTCGACAGGTTGCCGACCACGGCTTGCACCAGGGGATCGGCGGCCGGTCGCGACTGGCCCGGCACGCCGAAGGCACGGCTGCGGCCCTGGACAAAGGCCACGGCATCGGCCAGCACGGCCCGGGCAATGCCCGCCAGGGTGGCCAGGTGCACGGCCTGGTAGAAGGCGGTGAGGTAAGACTCGGCACGCAGCTCGCCCTTGGCGAAGCGCCGCAGCACATGCTCGCGCGGCACGCGGACCTGCTTGAAGCGCGTCGTGCCGCTGCCGGTCAGGCGTTGGCCGAAGCCGTCCCAGTCGTCGAGCACCTCCACCCCGGGCGCCCGGGTCGACACCGCCAGGCTGACCAACTCATCGCCGTGGTTGGCCACCGCCGCCACCCAGTCGGCATACAGCGTGCCAGTGCAGTAGAACTTCTCGCCATCGAGCCGGTAGCCGTCACCGTCATCACTCAGTTGCACGCTATTGCCGGTGCTGTCGGTACGCTCGGCCATCGCCGCGCCCCACAGCTCGCCGGCCACCACCCGGGCGAACCAGTAGTCCTGGGAGGCGGCGTCGTTGGCGGCCAGACGCCCTTCGACGAAGCCGAAATGGGCGCGGAAGATCTGTGGCAGGTTGGAATCGGCCTGGCCCAGGCGCACCAGTTGGCGCAGCAGTTGGGGCAGGCTCGCGCCCAGGCCGCCGTGGCTGCGCGGCACGCGGATCGCGCCGAGACCGGCTTGGCGCAGCCAGGCCACGGGTTCGTGGGCCAGGCTGCGTTGCTGCTCGCGGGCCACCGCGCCCTCGGCGATACGTTGGTAGATCGGCGCGAAGCGGGCATCCAGCTCGACGTCGGTAATGGCAAGTTGGCTCATGGGGGTTCCTTTGTCTGAAATCAGTGGCGCGCGGTGCGCGGGTCGATGGCCTGGGTCGCCAAGTCCACCAGCAGGTTGACCAGCACGTAGAGGGTCGCCGCCAGCAGGGTCACGCCAAGCACCAGTGGCACGTCCTTGTTGGTGGTGGCGTCGAGCATCAGCCGACCAATGCCCTGCCGGCCGAACAGCAGCTCCAGCACCACCGCGCCGCCGAGCAGGCTGGCGAAGACGAAACCGGCCAAGGTCACCAGCGGCACCAGGGCGTGGCGCAGGGCATGGCGCAGGCGCACGGCGGTGTCGCCCATGCCACGGGCGCGGGCCTGGGTGATGAAGGGCTGCTCGAGCACCTGTTCCAGGGACTGGCGCAGCACCTGGGCCAGCACCGCCGCGATCGGCAGCGCCAGGGCCACGCTGGGTAGCACCAGCGAGCGCCAACCGCGCGAGCCGGACGGCGGCAACAGGTGGAAGTGGAAGGCAAACGCCAGCAACAGCAGCGTGCCGATGACGAAGTTGGGCGCCGACGACAGCACCAGCTCGATACCCGAGACCAGCGCGCGCAGACGTCGCCCGCGGTTGGCGGTGAGCAGCGCCGAGCACAGCGCCAGCAAGACCGCGAGCAATGCCGCGCTGCTGGCCAGGGCCAGGGTCGCGCCGACCTGCTCGCCGATGGCCTGGCCCACCGGTACCCGCAAGCGGTACGACTCGCCCAGATCGCCCTGGGCCAGGCGCGCCACGTAGCGGCCGTATTGCACCCACAGCGGTTGGTCGAGGCCGTACTCGGCGCGCACCTGGGCGAGCATTTCTGGGGTGGGCATGGCATCCGGGCCGCCGAGGATGGCCAGCGCGGTGTCGCCACCACTGTGCTGCACGCCGAGGAAGGTCAGGCTGGCCGCCGCCCACAGCACGATCACGCCGTCGCGCAGGCGGCGTAGCAACATCATCAGCACGTTCATGGTTGCTCCTTGGCCAGCCACACGCTGGTGAACAGGGGAACGTTGTGCGAACCGTCGAACAGCACGCCACCCACCGCGTTGCGGTAGGCCACCAGCATCTGGCTTTCCACCGAGGGCACCGCCGGCACGGTCTCGCCCAGGCGCTGCTGGGCCTGGCGATACAGCGCGCGACGTTGCGCCGGATCGGTGCTGCGACGAGCCTCGCCGAGCAGGCGGTCGAGGCTGGCGTCGCGGAAATGGCCGACGTTCTGGCCCAGCATCCGTGCCGAGGGAATCGAATCGCTGTGGTAGAGAATGAACAGCCCATCGGCAGTGTTGGTATGCCAGTAGCCGCCGCCAAAGGCGTCGAACTGGCCTGCATAGCGCAGTTCCATGACCTTGGAGATGGGCAGGAGCTCGATTTGCAGGTCAAAGCCGATCTTGCGCAAATCAGCCTGGGCGGCGACCGGGACATTGGCCGGGAACGCCGGGTTGTCATAGGTCAGCAAGGTGGCGCGCAAGCGTTGGCCGTCACGGGTACGAAAGCCCTCACGGTCACGTCCGGTCCAGCCTGCGGCATCAAGCAGGCGGCCGGCGGCCAGCGGATCGTAGGCCAGCGCATCGCGGGCCACCGGGTCGTAGCCCGGGGTGTTGACGGCGAGGAAGTCGCCCTTGGCCAGGTATTCGCCAAAGCCCGAGATCCACGCCAGCCCGTCGCGGTCGATGGCCTTGGCCACCGCCTGGCGTACCCGTACATCGTCGAACGGTGGTCGCTCGACGTTGAAGGTGATGCTGCGCGACGGATTGCCCTTGCGGATACGGTTGCGCAGGGTCAGCGCCGGGTTGGCGCGTATCGCGGCGGCGTTCTGTGCCGGGGCGTCCAGGGCCATGTCGCTGTCGGCGGCCTCCAGCGCGGTATAGCGGATCATCGCTTCGGGCACGTAGCTCAGCTCGATGCGGTCCAGGTAAGCCTCGCCAGGGTGGTTGATCGCCGCGGGCGCCCAGCGATAACCCTCACGCCGCTCGAAGCGCGCACCCTGGTCGCGGGTCCAGGCGCCGAGCACGAACGGCCCGGTGCCGATCGGCTGGCTGGCGATGGTCTTTGGCGCCTCGAGGATCTGCCGCGGCGAGATCATCCCCAGCCAGGCCTGGGCCAGCACATCGAGGAACGGCGCATAAGGCGCGCGCAAGGTCGCTTCGAAGGTGTATTCATCGATCACCCGGCCGCTCAGGTAGGGCGCGATGTAGGCGGCGGTCAGGGGCGATTTGGTGCGTGGGTCGCGCATGTGCTCGAGGTTGACCCGCACCGCCTCGGCATTGAAGCGCTCGCCGTCGCTGAAGGTGACGTCGTCGCGCAGTTGGAAGGTGTAGGTCAGGCCATCGGCGCTGATGTCCCAGCTTTTCGCCAGCCACGGCGTGAGGCTGCCGTCCTCGGCCTGGTATACCAGGCAGTCGAACAGGATGCGGCCCAGCCACTGGATATTACCGTTGGACAAGGCATGGATATCGAAGCTGCCGGCATCACTGGCGGCGGAAACGCGCAAGGTGCCGCCACGCACACCGGGGCGCTGTTCGACGAAGTCGCTGGCGGGATAGCGCAGCACGCCGCTCGCCTCGCTGACCGCCTCGCCCTTCAGGCCGCCGGCGGTGTCCGCTGGCGTGGCGGGGGAGCAAGTGGCCAGGCAGAACAGACTGGCCAATGTGGCTCGATGAATAAAGTGCCTCATGTAATACCCACACTTTCGCTGATCGACAGCTGGGGTATTGCACTAGTCGTGCCAGGGTTAAAAAGCCTTATTTATTGATCAGGCGATGCGCACACCATCTTTAAACACGACAAACTGTTCAGTCGGTGTTGCCTGGCCAACATCCAAATCACCCGCACAGACCGCTCTATGGCAATACTTTCATGGCACGACAGAAAACCAGAAATGGCAAAAAAAGACCGCGAACGATTTGGGCATTTATATATAACCGCGGCTGTTCGCCAAACAACATTCGTTCAACAATTCGTCGCTGACTGTTCAGGCTTATTGTTCGACAACAGGGTGACTGCCCATAACTTCAGGGCAGCCACTCATCTGGCACAGAAACTGCTCTGTACCTTCTCCGACTGGCCTGACTATTCCCATAGAACGCCGAGGACCTACGATGTTTTACAAGGAATACAACGATGCGTGCGATCCATCCCCTCCCCTTGCGCCTGGCGATCCGCCGCGCCGCCCTGGCCACCACCGCGCTGCTGGCACCGCTCCCGGTGCTGGCCGCCGACCCGACCCTCGGCACGGTGACGGTGCAAGGCGCCAAGCAGACTGAAGTACAAAAAGCCAGCAGCGTCCTGGCCGAGGTACCCGGCGGTACCAGCGTGGCCGACAGCGAAGAAGTGGGCAAAGGCCGTACCGCCACCCTGCAGGACACCCTCGCCTACCAGCCCGGTGTGTTCGTGCAATCCACCGGCGGCAACGACGCGGCGAAGATCTCGGTGCGCGGCTCGGGCGCCAACACCTCCCCGGGCTACTTTCGCGAAGGGCTCAAGTTCCTCTTCGATGGCCTGCCGCTGACCGGCCCCGGCGGCACCCCCTATGAGTTCCTCAACGCCAGCGGCGTCAACTACACCGAAATCCTGCGCGGCGCCAACGCCTTCCAGTACGGCGCCCTGACCCTCGGCGGCGCGGTCAACTTCGTCAACCACAGCGGCTACACCGCCCCCGGCCTGCGCCTGCGCGCCGAGGCCGGCAGCTACCGCTACCAGAAGCAGAGCATCAGCTACGGCGGCGTCGAGGGCGACCTCGACTATTACCTGCAGGCCGACAACTACCGCAACGACGGCTACCGCGACTACAGCCTGTCGCAAAGCTCTGGCATCGTCGCCAACGCCGGCTACCGCTTCAGCCCGAAACTCGAGACCCGCGTGCTGCTGCGCTATCGCGACGAAGTGCACAACGACCCCAGCGCCACCACCCTGGATGCCGCCCTGCATCACCCGCGCCGTGCCAGCGCCACCGCCGAAAGCAGCGGCAACGGCGCCCGCCGCCCCGGCAGCATCTGGCTGGGCAGCAAGACCACCTACACCTTCGACGACGACGCCCGCCTGACCGTCGGCCTGTCCTACCACGACTACCGCCACGCCAACAGCCCGCGCAGCCCGAGCAACCCCAGCTACTGGGACTGGCACGACCTCGGCCTGCTGCTGGGCTACGACCGCACCGACTACCTGTTCGGCCATGAAAGCCGCAGCAATATCGCCTTCACCTCCACCCAGCACCTGCGCGGCGGGGTCAACTCGGCCACCGGCGACAAAGTGCCGCTGAAGAAAGTCGACTACACCGACTCGTTCGACCGGGTCATCGCCCTGGGCAACGACCTCAACCTGGTCGACGGCCTGTGGCTGACCAGCGGCGTGTCGTTCATCAATGTGCGGCGCAAGATCGACATCGACTACGCGGTGAACGCCAACCGCACCGACTTCCCGCAGCACGTCGACTACGACAACTGGAGCGTCGCCCCGCGCATCGGCCTGCGCTACGAATTCGCGCCGAACCTGCAGGTGTTCAGCAACTTCAGCCGCAGCATCGATCCGCCCGCCACCTGGGAGTACTCCGGCTCCGGCCCGACCCTGCCCTACGTGCGCCCGCTGGTGGAGCAGAAGGCCAACACCTTCGAGGTCGGCATCAAGGGCTCTCATGGCATCTTCGACGGCAGCCTGGCGCTGTACCGTTCGTGGATCCACGACGAACTGCTGAACGTGCAGATCATCCCCGCCAGCGCCACCTCGGCCGCGGTCACCGGCGCGTTCAACGCCTCGCCGACCATTCACCAGGGCATCGAGGCCGGGCTCAACACACGACTGTGGGAAAACGACCAGGGCGACCTGCTGCGCTGGCGCCAGGCCTACACCTACAACGACTTCTACTACCGGCACGACACCACCTTCGGCGACAACCAGTTGCCTGGCGTGCCCAAGCACATCTACCAGGGCGAGTTGCAGTACCAGGACCACAGCGGCTGGTACACCGGCATCAATGTGCAGTCGGCGTCACGCACGGCGGTGGACTATGCCAACAGCCTGTATGCGCCGTCCTACACAATCTGGGGGGCGAACCTGGGCTATGAAGCGCCCAAGGGCAATTGGAAAGTCTCGCTGGACCTGAAGAACCTGGCGAACAAGGCCTACGTCACGGCGGTGACGCCGGTGTACAACGCCCAGGGGCAAGACACTGCATCGTTCTGGCCCGGGGATGGGATCGGGGCGTATGTAGGCGTGGAACTGCGTTATTGAAACAGGCCTGCGCAAGCCCGACGTGAAAAAACAGAAACCGCCTCGAAGGCGGTTTCTCGATGACCCACAGGCCCTCAACCCTGGGAAGCCCTGCGTTCCAACTCAGCACGGTAGTCGTTGAGCGAGGCGATACGTTGGTTGCTGGCCGCCTCTCGATCCTCGGCAATCACCTTGAGCTGGTGAGAGGCCTGAACCAGATAAGCCTTCAGTTCGTCGCCCGTGATGTAACTGCCCGACAGCTTGTTCAACTTGCTCCAGCCGTCGTTGAAGATTTGCGCGAACTCGGCAGACACGGCGCCGACCGCATGCCATTGGCCTGCCTGGGTGACGAAGAAACGATCGGTGGTGGCAATCAGCTGATTGAGGCGGTTGCGACGCAGCGATTCACTGCTGCCCGCCCGATCATAATCGTCCACACGCTCCTGCGCGTCATCGATGATCAGTTGCATGAAGTCCGCGAAGGATTTGAAGAAGAAGGCGATTTCCTCGACGATTTCCTTGCTGCGCTTGAGCGCCGCAACACTGAGGTTCAGCGACTTCACCGCCAACTCGATGCTCTGCTGCTCGTCGCGCTGGCCATTGAGCAGAATGGTGATACGAACCAGCTCGGCGGCCTGCTCGCGCCTCGCGTTTTCGTATTTCTCCACGTTGTCGAGCATTTGCCGCTCCAGCTCACGCAGTGTCATGGCCTGCTCTTTCATCTGCTCGCCAAAATCGGCGGCGGCGTCCGACAGCTCACGCAACAGTCCGGCCACTTGCTGCTCGAGGCCACCCAGTTTCTTCTTGGCCGCCTCCAGCTCGGCACGTGCTTGCGCCAGGCTCTTGTCCAACGTTTCCCTCTCCAACTCGCTGGTGGCTGCCTCGCGCTGCGCATTCAGCTCGTCGACTTTACGCGACAACGCCTCGACGATATCAGCCTGACTATCACGCAGGCCTTCCAGCCTGGCCTTTTCCACCAGTTTGCCGGGGTCGACACTGCCATTGGACTGACGGCCCAACGAGCCGACCGTGGCGGCCCCCATCAGCGCGCCCGCTCCGCCCGAGGCGCCAATGGCAGCCAGCGGTACCACGGCAGCCAATACCTGGGTCAGGTTTTTCAGCAGCGAGGCCCAGAATGCTTTCTTCTCGGCGCTGTCGGCTTGCGCGCCATATTGGCTGGCCAGCTTTTCGAATCTGTCGACCTGCTGTTTGAGCTCGCTGACCAGCTTGTCCAGTTGTTCACGCTTGGCCGTCGATTCGACGATCTCCTTCTTGATCCGCTGGTTGGCTTCGATGGTCTCGCTCAGGGCCAGCTCGCTATCGGCCATCACCGCCTCTACATCACGCAGAATTTGCTCGTAGCGGTCGACAATGGTACCCAGGCTGGACTGCACGGTCGCCGCATCATCGACGATCCCCTTGGCCAGCTCGAGCAGATCGCCGCTGACAAAGGCACGGATTTCTGCCGCGTCAGCCTCTTCGCGCACATCCAGCCAGTCCGGCAACTGATCGTTGAGCAATCGACCGATGCGTGCGGCGATGCGTGCGGCGCCCTTGATGGTGCGCTCGCTGTCCTGCTGTGCGCGGATCAGCTCATTCATGATCCTCGCGATTCTGACACGGATGGCGCCTTGTTCCTGAGGAGTGGTGTTATAAGCGATATACAGCAGTTCGATTGCGTGATCGGTATCGGTCTTGGCACGGGCAATCTCGTAGTTGCCCTCCAGCTTTTTCTTGAAGGTAGCAACCAACGGTGCGTTGGCCGCTGGCAACTGCAGTGGCTTGGCGCGGGCGAGGGCCTCGACCTGCTCATCAATCTGGCTTTCCAGCAGGATGTTGCGGTTGGCGTAAGAGACAATTTCGGACATAAGATCATTCCTTTTAAGTAGGGTATCGAGCGTGCTTCAGGCGATAGCCCAAGCATCGGCCAGCTTGCCAGGCTATGCAGTTCGTGTTTGCTGACTGCCCCTTGGCAGCGCCACTGTGCGCGCTGGCTAACCTTTTGATTAAGCGGGAATGAATCCCATCAAGCGTAGGTGGTGCCGATCGCATGGCGTAGGAAGGCGGCGAAAAACACAGACGAAACGACATCAGGCCCCAAGCTGCGGTATCAGCAGGCGGCCCTCAAATAACCGGTGCCCCGGCCAGCGGGAAAGACTGTGCGGCGATAGGAGGGCCCGCCGCAGGATCCACGGCGGGCGCTGAGCTCAAGGCGTGACGGCACCGCAATCGTTGGGCCAGCTCGAGGAGAACTGGAAAGCCACGCGGCGCAGCGGCGGTTCGGCGTCATAGAGCAGCTGGTAACTTTCGCTCAATGCACGGCTGAGCTGCTGTTGCAACGGCTGGACTTCCTGGACGCGGCAGCGCGCTTGATTGCTCGGCTGACGGGCGCATTGCTGGACGGCGAAGCCCCAATCGTCCAGTACCGTACCATTGCCATGGCTGCGCACCCGCGCCAAGCTTTGCCAGGGCTTGACTGCCGCCACCCGTTTCTCGGCATCCAGCGCCGCGCGCAAGCTACGTTGGATCTGACTGTGCTCGCTTTCAAGGCCTTGAATATACAGACGATGCTCGGGTCGGTTGGGTGGATTTCCATACAGGGCCTTCGCCGCTTTGATTTTTTCCAGCATGTCACGTTCCAAATGTTGCAACTGCGCCTTGCGGCGTAGTTCGGCGCCAAAGCGCTGCTCGATATCCTCGAGGAACTCGATCATCGATCGCTCGAGGATGGCCAAGCGTTGCTGACATTGGTCCATGCGCGCCTGCAGCGCCTGGTCAAAAGGATCCGCTGCTGATAGAGCGCCAGCCTGGGAAACGGCGCTTATGCACACCCACGTCAGGCCAAGCAGGCCCCGTGCCCATGGGGTAAGGCGTTGGTACGGGTACATTTGCAAATCTCCGTCAAAGGGAGCTTGCATTGCATTACCGCGCAAACCTTCTGAGCAGAGGGAACCCTTGCCCAGCATGCGCCACGCAACGTCCAAGGTGCCCAGCTCCCGGCCACCAGGTACTCGACCGTTGTTACCGGCCCTTGGCGGTGATCATATGTTTCCCGCTCGCTCGATGACCTCGGCCCAGGTGTCGTTTTCGTCGTACACCACGGTGAACCAGGGATACAGCCGCGTGCGGTACTCGTAGTTCACCCAGGTTTCGCCAACCTGTTCGCCGTTGGCGCGCACGACCCTGGTCTCGCGCCCCAGGGCGTCATACACATGGGTGTCGGCGTAGATCCCCTCACGCGCGCTGTCATCACGCAGCCAACGCCAGTCATCCAGGTAAAACGGCAGCCACTGGCGCACCGCCTGGCCCTTGTTGTCGTACTCGGTCTTGCCGCTGACGGCCCAACGCACAGGCGTATTCGCCAGCACCGCGCGGCCCTGAGCATCCTGTTGCAGGCCGCCTGTCTCGGTGCGCACATAGGCCTCGCCGGGTGGGTTGAGCCGAGCGGTCTGCAACAATTGCCCGCCACCATTGAGCAGCACCGCCACACGCACCTGTTGCTCGGGGTCGGGGTCGTAGCGATCGGTCTGGACATGGATCACATGAGGCGGTGCTTGCCCGCTCATCTGTGGCACGATGCGATCCTTGCGCAGGCGCTGTGCATCGCGTTGCCAGGCCAGTGCACCATAGCGCCGCTCACGGTCGATACTGCCATCTGCGCGTAGCGCCCATGGCATCCAGGTATCGGCGACATAGGTAAACGCCTCGGCCACCGGGACCTGCTTGCTGTCGTTCAACGCGACCGCGGCGTCGACGGTGAGCGGCGCCAGGAACACAACATCTTTGCTGTAACCTACCTCGACAGGCTTATCACTACCCGCTGGGGTTTCAGTGCCGTAGAACCGTGTCGACATGACCCGACCCAATGCGTCCAGCTCAACCTCATGGGTATTGTCGTTGGGATCCTTGATCCGCACCGGGGCGACGAAGCGCCAGTCGTACGCCTCGACGCTGGTCGTCAGGCCTGCCGCATCGATCACTGCCTGCACGGCTATATCGTGGGTGCTGTAGCGCAACTCGCTGGGGCCGACCTGGGTGCTGCCCTGGGTGCGCGCTGGCAACCAGAAGCGCTCAGCAGGCAGGTATCCGGTAATATCGTGATGGCCGCAATAAGCCTCCTCGATCGCAGGCCCCCAGGGGATGCCCGGTGCGCCGCGATCGTCTGGGTCATGGGGATCTTCCAGTTCCCCATCCTCGGGCGGGCGGTTCATGGCGACATAGCCGCCACGCTTGAGCAACGCCTCCAGCGACTCCTCCTGCACTCGGCTATCCAGCACCTGCGCAACGTCGTCCAGCCAGCTTCTGGCCTGCGCTTGCAGGTCGGCATCCGCCCGTTCCGACACCCAGAGCACGATCGGCCAGAATACCTCTGGCGCTTGGAGCGCGTTGTCCAATTGAGCAAGAAAACCTTCTTGGCTGGCGTAACTCTGCGCCAGCCGATTGGACAGCGTGGCGCGCAACGTTTGCAGGTGCTCTGCCTCGTCCGGTTCGCCAGCCAATAGATCGAGGTGGGCTTCGATTCCCGCTCGCACACCAGCTTCCTGGTCGAGGTACCAGGTCACTACTGCCCATAGCGCATCATCCGGCACGCGACTAGTCCCGCGCAGGCGCGCTTGTAGCCCTTGTGGCAGCTCTTGCGCTTCGGTCTCGAGCAACAGTTGCTGCAAGGATTGCACTGAAATGGCTGATTTCAGTGCGCCGCGCAGCGCCCGACAAGCCGCTTCATCCTGCGCCCCTACTGGCGCATAGGCGGCCACCAGCGCGTACAACACATCAGGCTGTGGGCGGGGCACACGCAGGCGCATCCGCTCGAGCATGTCCATGGCAGTGTCCGACCTGTCCAGCCCATCCTTGACCAGTTGTCGCAAGGTCTGGGTAAAGGTGGGCCGCAGCACGTCGAGCGCGGCCTTGTCGAGCATCGCGGTACGGGTGTAGGCCTTGAGCGCCTGGCGCGATGGCGTACTGCTCACGCCCGTGCCATCGGCCTTGCGCCAGATGACCTTTTCATAACCGGCGAAGCTGGTGCGACTGGGATCATCCCACTTGAAATCAGCCAACCCTTCCACGGTGAAGCCTGCCTTGGGCACCTCAGCCACTTCCAGTCGAACCACATCTCGACGCGTCGCCCCCGGCAGGCCGATGACGAAGTCGTCGCTCGACACCAGATTGTGCACCGTGGCCCGGGTCATGTTGAGCCAACAGATGTATTGCTGGGGATCGATGCTGTCGACGATCAGCCCTTGCGGTAGGTCTTTCGGATAGATCTTGCGGTCACGCTCCTCGTCTGCCAGGTCCTTCTCGGTCAACCGCCGTGGGTAATGAATGACGACACTCTGCAGCGGGTTGCCGTATTCATCCGCCTTCAGCGTGAGGGTTTGGGTAATCTGCGGATCCTCGGTGATACGCTCACAGGCGAACGACAGCGCTTGCACGGTGCTGACCAGCGCCGCAGGACGTTGCGTGTCGGGCATCGCGTAGGCGCGGATCTGCAGGCGCTGGCGGGTGACACTGTAGGGCCGGTCGGCGCGTTCAGCGCCATCTTGCCCATACACCTCGGTGCGCATCACCTGGCCGCGCACGGCCCGGTACAGCCAGGCCCGCAAGGCCGAATTCGGGACAGGTACATCATCCTGCTCGCCCTCCAGGGTCCAGCTTGTGAAACGCACGGTGTCAGGGGCGAAGTCTTTCTCCATGTCGGTGAAAGCCCCCTGTGCGCTGCCGTCGTGCGCCTCCAGGCCGGTGTAGAACCAGGTGCAGGTGCGCATCGGCGGCGACAGCTCGGCGGCAGTGGTGCTTGCCCGGTCATGACTGTCGACCTGCACCAGCCGGCTGAAGCCGGCGAACTCGCGCTCCTCGGCATCCCAGACACCGCCCAGGTAGGTGGTCTCGCTGCCCAGGCACAGCCCGGTGATGTCGTTGACCGTGGTCACGCGGCGGACGGTGTGAACAGGGAACGGCAGGTAGCTGACCGCAGGCGTGCCCGTGCCGGCCGCTGCCTTTTCGTCCAGCCAGGCCTGTGCCGAGCTGCGGTACTCGAGCAAGGTGCGCGAACCGGCATTGTCCACGACCTGCTCGAGCAGCCAGGGTCGCCGGTCGTTGAAGCGGAACAACCAGCTGCGTGGCCGCAGGCCAGGTCCGCCATGGGGCACGGTCAGCAGCAGGTCGGCGGTGCCCTGCCCGCGGATATCGGCAACTTGCAACTGGCACGTCGCATCGAACCTCACCCCGGCCGGGGCCGGGATACTGTTACCTTCGATATAGCGGTTGCCACATTGGCTGACGAACACCCGGATGCGGTCTGGCTCCAGATACAGGATATCCGTGGTACCGGCGCCGTCGGTGTCAGCCAGCCATACCCGCGAGGCATTGAACTTGGCCACGGCGAAACCAGGAATCGCCACGGCTTCGGCGAACTTGCCGTGGCCCAGCGACGGCCACAGGGTCACCCCCTCGCCGGTGATCCGCAGCAAATGCTGCTGGCCGCTGCCGCACGGGTCGGCGAACGCCACCAGTTGCAGTTCGGATGCGGCCAGCGACGGCAAGCGCTGTTTGCCCTGGTACTGCTGGGTGACTGCGGCAGACCAGCCAGCCTTGCCATTGGCGGGGTAAACCCGCACCGTCCGGGGGCCTAACGGCAGCAGCACGACATCTTGCAGGCCGTTGCCGGTCAGGTCGGCCAGCCGCGCCTGGGGGTGGCCGAGTTCCGCGGGCACCTTCAGCGAGGTCAGCGCGCTCCACTGCCCGTCCGGATTGAAGGTGATGCTGCCACGGACGCTACCGGTGACCAGCCACTCCGGCCGACCATCGCCATCCAGATCGGTCAAGGTGCCGTTCATGCTGGGGTGCAGCGGCAACAGCTGTGGTGGGCCCCAAGTGATCGCGTCCTTGGGCTCCACCCTGCCAGGCTTGGAGGCCAACCACCGAGCAAACGCACGCGCCTCCAAACGCTGAAAGGTCGCATAGCGCCACGGAACGTCGCGCACGGGTGTCAATCCACGCCAGATTGGCGTGCTCAGGCGTTGCGGCCGACGATACATCCAGGCACCGCTGCCTTTGTACAGCAGACCCGGTACACCGTCACCAAACAAGTCCACCAGTTGCCAGGCCTGCTCCCAGAACCCCTCCAGGGCCGGCATGGCCTCCCAGCGAGGCGCCCCCCGGCCTGGGAGGATCATCTGGAACTCCATCGGCGGCATCCGGGTATGGGCGTCGTAGGTGACCTGCTGCGCAGATTCCAGCAAGCTGGTCACACTGCCTTCGGCGTATTTCAGGTGCAGCCGTTCAACCAGTACCGGGGTGTTCCCTTCCTCATACGGCGTCGTGCCCATGCGCCGCCACAACAGCACGTCGCGGCACAGGCGGCGGATCCGCACCTCGAAGCCATAGCGCCAGAACGAATGCAGGTCCTGGCGCACCGGCCACTTCTGGTCGGTTTCCAGCAAGGGTGGCGCACTGGTATCGGCGCCGCGCTCGCCGTAATCGAACAGCGTGAATTCCTTGAACTGACCTGGGTCGAAGGCGTTCTGTGGCAGCAACAAGGCGTCCGACGGGGAAATTGGCTTGGCATACACTGCATCGAGGTAGACATGGCGAACCTGTGGATGGGCGGCACGCTCGTCGGCGTCGCAGCCCTCTTCGTCCTCCAGGCGGTAGCGATACACCACGTGCTCGCCGACAGCCGAGACGGCCTCCTCCAGGTACCAGCCGGCCACACGTGCAGCCGCCTGCGGGTCACGCAGGCGCGCGGTGTCCGACCAGCCATACAGCGACAGGCTGCCGTCCGGCGATCTTTGCAACCAGAAGCCCGGATCCTGAGCCACGTCTTTCGCCACCCAATGCTCCAAGCACTGTGCTGGGCCGCCGGTACGCGCCCGCCAAGGGGTGACAGTGAAGTCCGGTGAGTCCGGCCAGAACGGTAACTGCCTCGTTTTGCCGTCACCTGCGCGCAGGATCTCCTCGCCATTGGGCCCGAACATTCGATCGTTGCCGTCGTACTTCGGGAAACCGAAGCGGGTCATGTGCAGGACCGCGGGCAACGGGCAGTTCCAACCCGCACCGAAGGCCCCATTGCCGCCCCCGGAGGAATACTGCAGCGTCAGCTCGGCGGACAAGGCCCGCCCCTTGGGCGATGGCAGCGGCAATTGCCAGCTGACGGCACCGTCGGGGCCACCGGCGGACAACATGCCGCCACCGATGGAGACGGTGCCGCCGCCTTTGGGCAAGGCAAGTGTGGATGAACCTGAAAATCCACGCTCATCCGCGACAGGGGCTACGGCGCTCACTGGTTCCAGCATGTTCGACTCCAGCACAGGCAAGGTAATGAACAGCGTTTAGCGCAGGCATGCGCCAAGGAGATACAATCGCGCCTCAAAGCACATGAAGAGTCCCAGCCTTGATCGGTGTTTTGAACAGTGAACAACTAAAGCTCAACTCCCCCTTCCCGCCATGTGCCGTGCCAGTCACACGCCACAGGGTAGAATCCTTTGTCGCATCCACTGCATTGTTCCCGCCAAGCTCTGGCACCGCCTTCCAACTCGTCGGGTACTTGTCATCTTTGATTGTCAGCACCAGGCTCAACTTAAGCGCTGCCAAAGGCGAATTCTTCTTATGCTTGACGAGCAGATCGCGAGGCAGATGGCTGATAAGAGGTTCATAATCAGGCACCCATTCTATTTCTTTCGCCAAGTCATTCGACATCAATACCGCCACGGGTAACCTGAGCCGCTGCGAAAACTTCTCCAGTTCGAGTTCCAAGTTAAAAATTCCACCCGTTTGTGTCATGGGTTGCATTTTCCATGTCACGCCATTTAATTCAATCGCATTGTCGCTGCCATAGCCTGGCGTGGGCTTTATATCGCCGCTGCGCACCCCACCATTCGCTACGCTGACAAAATGTAGTTTCGCTTTGAGGCCCAACTCATAAAGCGCACTACCTTTGCGGGGGATATACTTAATCTCGCCCATTTCTTCCAGCCAGAAACATCCGCCTGCCAAGGCCTCAAAGCCGGTCACCAGCAGCTGACCTTCCTCCCCCAGGTTTTTGGCCACCACCGCACATTTTTCCCACAGCAGTGGTTTTTTAAACTGCGGTATCGTGACCGACAGCCCAAACTTTCCGCCCTTTTCTTTCCCGGTAATTTTCCAGGCCAGCTCGTCGTTGCCTAGCGTTCTACCAATGGTATAATCAGGATCCGCGCTCACGTCTGCCGCAACAAGGTCGCCGCTCTTGACAAACTCGAGCGCCACCTCCAACCCCGCCACAGCCAATGGGCTTTCAGGACGGGCCTTCAATGTCAGCACACTGGCTTCCTTGCTCCAGTAAATATCGATGCCATTGATGTTGTCACCAGCCGATGTCAAGCCGGCCTCGTCCGCCAGATCTTCAGACATCAGGATCGCATCGCGCACCACACAGGGCTGCACAAACCCGTCACTGCCCAGGATTAAGTTATACTTACCGCTCGGCAGTACTCCAGCTCCCCGTTTACCCGTCAATTGCCATTGCGCGCGCCATTGCTCGGCATCCTCCGTCAACCTTTGCGGTACTTCATAGCTGGGGATCGCTTCGACATGTTCTTTGCGCGTCGTATCGGTTTGTTCGTCGAATTGCAGGTGGTAATCGAAACCCAGCCCTGCCACCGGGCTGTCGCTCCTGGCCGTAATGCTCAAGGTCTGCGCACTTGCCGTGTCGCCATACCAGAGGATGAACGGTTTCGTGGCGGACGATTCGCCCAGCGTGATCACGAACTCATCCTCCAGACGCGGCGAGATCATCGCGCAACGCGGCAAGGTGACCGAACCTAGGCCCATGGTCTCGATGTGCAACTTGAACCAACCGCTTTTCGGTTCGCCGGTAAGCGCCCACTCGGCAGTCCCAGCCACGAACGGAGCCCACGTGGTAAATGCGGAATCGGGCTTGATATCCCCGGCATCCAACGCACCATCCTTTTCGAACACCAGGCGCGCCTCGAGTGGCAACTGGGTCAACGGGCTATCAGCCAAGGCATGCAACGTCAGGGTATAAGCAACACCTCTGCGACAGACCGGCGCGGCGAAAGCTTCGAGCTCCTCCGCCAACGGACGCATCTGCACGCCCTTGAGCCCGAAGCCTACTTTCAGATCTTCAACCAGCGCTTGCAGCGTAAAGATGCCACGCTCAGTCGAGCCAGCCGTAATCGTCCACTCCAACCCGGTCGTAAGCATCTCCCGTGGCTCATTGGAGCCCAGGTCGATCCCCAGGTTCTCACCCTCCGCCCAGTCCAGCCACACCTTCTTCCCAAGGAAGTCCTTTTCTTTATCTTTGGGGCGCAGCGTCAGCGTGTATTGCTCCCCGCAGATCAACTGCAATTTCCCCCATTCGAACGCTTCGATCCGCTCGCCATCGAGCAGGAACTCCATTTGCGCAGGCCATGGACTGGTCTCGAAAACATTGAATACATGAGTGGCTCTGCTTGGCAGGCCGAAGACATCGGTACACTCGGCTTCGATCACCATCTGGCCGTTGCTATCGATATCCTCGCGGGTCGGCGGGTACTCAAATAGCGACTGTCCCTTGTCGTCTGTGACGATCGTTGTGTAGTCACTGCCATTGATTTTCCAGTGCACCTCGATACCTGCCAGGCCAGCGTCGGAAAATGGCGACTTCACCCTAGCGGTCACTTGTGCTTTATCGCCCTGGTCGATTACCAGCGCGGCATTGCTGGCATCCAGCTTGCCGATGGCATGTCGGAAGTGGCCGATCTGCACCGCAAACGAATGCTTGGGGGCCACCCAATAACTGCCAAAGCCAAGGGTGGTCGCACCGGACTGCAGCCAAGATCCGTCGCTCAGCTCGAGTTGCCAATCTGTATCCGCGCCAGCGGACAACGGCTGGTAGGAGTCGAGCTTATCGGCGTCGTTGACATTGAGTAATGGGCTCGTCGTCACGCCATAGCGCTCAGGTGGCAAGCTGCTCTCACCCAGCCATTGCAAACTGCAGCCCTGTTCTTCCCAGGCATCATCCTTGGCAACCTGTACGCTCAAGATCGACGAGGTACCATGACACAGCAGATAAGGTGCCTTGGTCTGATCAGGCACGGCCGCGTCAGGGTCATCGGTGCGCAGCGTCAGTTTCTCCAGGCGGAGCTCGCCAAGGTGCGCATGCAATTGCACATCGGTGAGGTACAGATAAGGCGCACCGTTTTGACGGGGTGTTTCGAACTGTACCCGGACACGTTCTAGCTTTTCCGTTACCTTGCTCGTATCCAAGGCTGATGGCGTCAGCCTTTGCCAATCACGTGCCTGTTCCCGCTCTCCTGCCGTGCCAAGGCCTTGCAAGGGCTGACGCAACAATTGCTCGCCGACTGCATCGCCCCTTAGCGCCCAGACGGTCACGTAGCAGGTGTCGAAACGCTCGACATCGTACTTGCAGCCAAAGTAGTACACAGGTTGAGCCTGGGCCCCGGGCTCATAGGCAATGGGCAGATCGATATCCTGTCGAACCCAGGTATCCGCGCCAATTCTGATGTAGGGATCGTCGGCTGGCCCGGTCGAGAAACTCGAGCTCTTGCATAACCAGGGTTTGTTCGCGGCCGTTTGCCGTTGTGAGCGGAACGACCCCAAGTCCAGGAGTAAGCGCAACACGCGCATGAACCATGCGCCCAGCCAGTCAATGCTGTCCGGTGGGAAGTTAGGCGCCAGGACAATATTGTGACCCGGTGTTTTCGCAGCATCATCGACGTTGTTGGCGCCTTGCAGTTCATTAATGTTGGACATGTCCGTTCCCTTGTTCCCAATCCGTCATCGCCGGTTTGTTCGCGCCAACTGGAGCGCCGAACCTGGTACTTTTCAATAAGCCGCAGAATCACTCGCTACCCTCGGCGACACGGTCTCGAGCAACTGTTTAACGTCCTGTTCAAATTGTCTATCTCCACGCAAAGCGTAATAGGCGACATGGACGATGACGTCGCTCAGACTCGCGAGCATGCCGCCTTGACGGTCATGCAGCGGCAAGTGCAGATGCCATGTCGACACTGCCCCGCAGCCCTCGTACGGTAGGTAGCGTTCATCGGACGGGTCGAAGTTGAACATTCCGGTGTCACGGTCTGCCATGGAGTGACAGGTACGCTGCCCCGGACGCAGGCTCAGCCTCACGTAGCGATCGTCACCCGGGTCTGGAGTTTTTGCCGAAAGGTGCTTCACGCCGTCGATATCCGCCTCGATCAACAACCGACTTTGGCTTTGGCGCAACTCGACGCGTACATTCTCGTAGGGGCCCAGCAATGCCGGCATGCTCAAGGCCACACTGTGCAATCGGCGTTGGTAATGACCGGGGTAGTCTTGGTTGTAGAGGTCTTCGGACAGCGTGAACCACAACTCGCCTTTGCCGGTGAGGATCGATTGCACGGTGTCCTTTGCCGGGTCATACGCCGTACCGTTCTCATCGCACACCAAGCCCTCCTGGAGCAATGCTTGCAGCGACACGTCCTTGCGGATCTCCAGTTGCCGCTCATTACGCATCAACCACTCTTGCAGCAAGCGCTCCAGGTCCATCTTCAGGTCGCCGAAGGCATTCAGGCCGTAGCGGTCGGCGCGCCACACCACCGGACGCAGGATCCGCGTGTCATAGCGACCGGTTTCGAATTGCCAACAGGCCTCGGCGGCATTGCACAGGCTGACGGCCACATCGAAACAGGTCGCATACCAACCAGAGGCCTGCGCCCGTAGCCAACTGTAAAGCGACGCGCTGGTCGACTTGTTCTGATAGAACTCGTGAAGCTGCTGGGCCTGTGCCAGTAACTGACGGCTATGCAACAGCGCGCGGTTGGCAGCCAAGGCGGCGTGTTTCTGCACCTGCAGTTGCTTGTCGATGGCCTGCAGGTTCTTTTCCGCCAGGCGCAGTTGCAAGCGCCAATCCTGCTCACGACGCTGGTAGCCTGCCGTTTCGCGCAGTATGCCCGCCGCAACGTCCGCGGCGCCCGCCAAGATCTGCCCGCCATAACCCAAGGCCATCAAGGCGGCGCCGAAATTCATCCCGCCATTGGCCAGCCCGAATACATTGGGCGCCATGGTCAGCATTTGCCCGGCCGACTGCAACACACCAGCACCCGTAGACGTCCACCGGGCGTGGCCAGTCAGGACCATCGCCGCGATTTCCTGGGCACTCAAGCCTTTTTCGAGCAGGGCCTGGTAATGATCGCGTTGCACTGTAACAACACTGCGCTGTGCTTCCAGGGCCTCCAGGGTTTTCGCTTGCTGTTCGTAGAGCTGCTCCTGAATACCGATGACATAACCGGCGATCTGCGCAGCATGCTCGAACTGCAAGGCTTCGAGCTGGGTGCGCTCCTCCATCTCCATGAAACCGCGCAGTTGCTCGCCGAACTGCATCAGCGCCGTCACGGTCTCCTGGGCTTTGGCAACCACCACGCGGAAGCGGTACGGCGGCACCAGCATGCGATGACCTTGCAGGTGCGAGGGGCCACCAGCACCACCCATGCGCGCCAACAACAGGTCGAAGGGATTGGCCACCGGGTCGTACAACGGCAGTTGCATCAGGTTGCCGTCGATACTGAGGAAATGCCGCAGGTTGTATTGACGATGGTCGAGCACTTGCCATACATCCAGCAATTGCTGGTTGATGGGTAGCCGAAACGCAGGATGCGCCGCTGCGCCAACCCAAAGGAAGGTGTCCAGGCGCTTGGGCAGGTCCGCGGGCTGCACCGCCTGTTCGTGGCGCAACAGCGCGTGCTCATCGAGCCCGGCCTTGAGCAGTTGCGCGAGCGTTTGCGGTTCCCAGGTGCTGATCGTTCGGGCATCAGGGGTCTCGCCCATCAAGTCCGAGGCTCGGCGATACAGGTCCCAGGCCCTGGCCAGGCTGGCGCGCGTCTGCTGACGGTATTCCAGGTCCGCTTCATCGATCAGCAACTGCACGTACTGGATGAATACTGCCTTGCGGTAATGAGAGGGCGCGTGCAAGGCAATGACGTGGGGATCGACCAGCTGATGCTCGAGGCCGGGGGCGTCGGTATCGTCGTGCAACAACCAGGCACACCCCCAGTAGTCGACGCCCACCACTTCGGTTGGTGGCTGCCGGCGCTGCGGATTGAAGATCAGCCCCAGCCAGTCACGGGCCTCGGCGAAGCGCTGTTCTTCCTGCAAACGCGAGGCGATGGCATGGGGGACATAGAAAAACAGCTCGCGCAGGTAAAGACCGTAGGCATCGAAATAACCCAGGGCAGGATCCTCGTCGCTACGCTGCCAGCCCAAGTAGGTATCCCCCCGGAGCGTTGGCTTGTAGACAGGCTCACGCAGGTGTTGCGCTTCCCAGGCAAACACTGCCTGGGGCGAGACTTCGGCTCGATTGATCAAGTCCGTGACTTGCTGCGAGTTGAGGCGAACGGTCAGTTTGTTTGCCGAACTGCCTAGATTGTCGAAGACCAGGAAATCAACGCCGCTGCCCTGCGATTCGAGATAGGGCACCCAGGCGCCTGTGGGGTCTGTATAGACGGCCACGGTCACGCTGAAGTCGTTATCCGGGCTGTTGTCTGCGCTGGGCCTCCAGGTGACATTGAGTGACCCGAATTGCGAGACTTCATATTCCAACCAGTCCGTGGCCGCGGCACCGTTGAGCTTCAGCTCATTTTCCCACTGCCTGGAGCCTATGCTCAGCTTCATTTTTTCGGATGAATCGTTTTGCGGGTGCACCGTGATGAAGTTGTTGCCGTTGACCAGCGGTGTCCAGTCGCCGCCGCCGACCTTGAACGTGAAACCCGCACCGTCTTTGATTTGCTGCAAGGTATAGGTGGCAAGCTGACGCGGGTTCTTCAGCTTGACCGGCTTCTGGGACTGCGACCAGCCATAAGCGGTGCCATTGAATTCGTCCAGGATCAGCTCGGTTGCCAACTCGGCGTGCTTGAGCACCACCGCCAACCCCTCTGTTTCCTTGGCAAGGGCGCAACTGAACCGCAGCTCATTGTTCGGACCGGTGCTGACTTCAACGCGCACCTGATTGCCGTCCTCAAGGGTTGTGACGTGAGACAGGTACACCCATGCCGGCTGCTGAACTGTCCGTACTTCACTGCTGCGGCCACGCAAGGACAGCCAGTGCTTCGCGCCGCGCTGTTCGAGGTAAGCCTCCAGGCTCAGGTAGGGGTTTCTAGGTTTCAATGGATCAATTGGAGGATCGCGCTTGAGGGACGTAAGCTCATAGTCGGCGTCCGCAAAACGACGCTGCAGGTAGCGCTTGCCGGCGTGCGTTTTACTCGAGGGAAAGAAGTAGTCAAACAACTTGTTCCTGGCACCAACCCCGAACGCGTCGCCTGATATGACACGCTTGAGCACATCACGCTGAAGGCTGAACACTTCCGTGGCGTTAGCCATCTCGACGTTAACACCGAACTTGAGGGCAACGAACATCTGGTCATCACTGCCACGAACGCGCTCCACCGCCGTGGCCACGAGTTGCGTGACGAACGTGGGCGCCAGCTCTTCGCCGTCCTTCTGCTTTACCGTCACAAACTCATCACGCGCCCACAGCACCTCCGGCGCGGACCACTGCTTGTCCAGGCCCACATAGATAAGCTGCAGCTTCAGCGGGTAACGCCAGAGCTTGTCCGGATCCTTTGGCGGATCCTTTGGCGGATCTTCAGGCGGCTCCACCGGCACCTCGACACGCGCATCATGCTGTAGCCAAACCAACTGCAACCGTCCAGCAAACCACAGCAGCCGTGCCTCGAGCAGCGTGCCACCCGTGGCCACCTTGATCTCCTGCCATTCGCTCCAGGCATCCGGCAGGATATGCGTGGAGCTCCGATCCAAGCGTACCTTGACCTTGCGCCAGTAGTAACGAGGCGGGCTGGCGTTGTCGCTGCCCAGCAAGTAATAGTCCGAGTTGGCAAAGGTATAGCCGGTATAGTGGTCGCCATCCTGGTAGCCCCCCCGATAGTCGATGAAACCGGACTGGGCACGGATACTGTTTTGCTGTTCATACCCTTTAAGGTAGGTGCGCACGGCAGTGTAGATCGTCTCGTCCTTGAGGCGTCCCTGGCCTAGATCGACCGTCAACTGCTTGAACAACTCCGTGGCATCCAGACGCAGGTCGTAGCGAATGTAGTTTTCTGGGTAATCTTCCAGTTTCTGATACGCCGCCCACATCGAGTAATTCGACATGGCCTGTTCCCAGAACACTTTCAGTTCCGCAGGGAAGTCCGCGTCGTAACCGGGCTCGATATTGTCGAAGATCGAGTGGATATGGCTGACCGTGCAGGCCTGTGCCTCGGCCACGAAACTGGTGGTGACCGCCGACGTGGCTTGGGTGTCGGTCTTGAAATAACGGTCCAGATGATCGGGCGTGATCATATTCAACCCCGATACGCCCAGAATGTCCGGCATGTAATGGTGCATAAACAGATCGCACAAGGCATCCCGCTCTTGCTCGTTCAGTAGATTGCGCAGTGCTGTGTCCATTTGTGACCTCGCAAGATGCTGCAACGTTGGCTTAGCGGGGGCGCGCCGTTGCAGGCGCCTCGGCAGCGGGTATCACCGTGATCTGGCACGGGATGCTCTTCTGGGCATGTTCGAAGCGGATGGCGAAGCGCGTCGTGGTGGTGAATTCCAAATCCACGTTTTTGCTTTCGATTTTCCAGCGTAGCCCGGGCTTGCCCTTCTCGAGCTCAAGCCATTCGCCAAAGCCCTTGTCGAATTCCAGACCCAACGACCCGGCGGAGGGGCCTTCTCCGGATGCAAGGCGCACGCGCTCCCCGAGCTCCAGCAACCGATGCCTATGGGGCATGATAAAGTCCAGGTAGTAGGTTTGGATGCCCCCTTCCGGCTCATGGAGGGTGAACGACGGGCCTTCGCCGGCCGGCTCTTCTCCTTTGAACCATTCGATCTGATCATCCAGGGCAGGCACGATCGGAATTGACGGGAAACTATAATCGGGCCTCGAACCCCACTCACGCAGGTGTCCACCCATCTCCTGCGTTAATTCCGGTTCTCGACGTGCAATGAACTGTGCGTGGGCATAACCATCGGGGCCAACCACGGCATTGACAGCACCTACGCCACGAGTAGAAAAGATCACGGGGAAATTGACCACTGGCCGGCCATCAGAGCTGAACACCTTCACGGCATACCTGACAACATCATCGCCTTCGCGTACCGGCCATGTTGTCGGATCAACCCAATCGATCTGCGCGACGTCTTTCAAGACGTCTATCGCCAGACTGCCCTCCGAATCCGCGTGGCCCCCTTCAGGTTTTACGGTGACCGTCAATGTACTGGCAACGCTGGCGACCAGCGTTGCGCTAACCCATCCCGAGGCATCGCTTTCACTGCGCGCGTCTTTGATAGTCATACCCGCCGGCACATCCCAGGAGACGACTATTCCCACGGCCGGTTCACCATCCAGGCTAGAGAGCATGGCCCGAACCATTATGTCTTCGCCAACAACGGCATGGGTGTTCAGCTTGAACACGCTTACATACGGCTGGTCGGCAAAACCCACGGTGACTTCCTGCAATGAGTTTTCGATAGCCGGGCAATGGTAGAGAACGCCCCCTGTCCCTTTGCCAAGGCCCCTCACCCTGACCGTACTGAAGCCCTCATGATCCGTAAGCGTGCGCCCGGTGCTATCGCGGAACGTCCAGTCATCCCTTTGCGTGGTCCAGATGACTTCCTGGTCAGCCGCCGGGTTTGCGTGTATGTCCATCACTCTTACACGCAGCAAGTGAGTGCCCCGGTTGCCTGCCAGTGGCCAGGGCTCACGGGGACGACTCTCAAGATCATCCAGCACCAGGTTGTCAGCATCGTAGCCAACGGTCACCGCAGTGCTCACCTGCCGACCCAGCAGGTACGTCGCGGTGATGGTGGCTACACCCATCCTGCTACCGGCCTCAAACAGGACTTTGGCTACGCCATCGCTGTCGGTGTAGCTGAAGTCGTCCTTCAAGATCCCCAGGTTGGTAGCCCAGTTCACACGAACACCCGAGACCGGAACCCCATCCCTGTCGAGCAAGCTGAAAGTGATTTGCGTGGCGGCAGTCACCTTAGGGTTGGCGATGAGATAATCTTGCCAGGGCTTGCAGGACGGCAATTGGCTTTGACGCAACTCTGCGTCGTTAACCGCTGCGCTGACCGGGCGTTCCAGGCTCACCAGCATTTCTTGCGCAGCCTCACGGTAAAACTGGTGGTTGTCATGCATGCCGAGCCGGCTCAGTTTCATCACCGACGCGGCGCTCAGGCCGGTCTTTGCGCAAAACTGCTGGATACGCGCCACCATCCACAACTGCGCCACATTGCGCACGATGCCATCGTCGCTGGCCTGCTTGGCAACGTCGAACACTTCGTTGATACCCCAGCCCAGCAAGGCAGCCACTTCCTCGGCGGCAGCCTCGCGCACCAAGCGCAGTTCGTTTCCACTCAGCGGGCCCAGCTCCTCGATCAACCTGAAGTAGTCCAGCACAGCGTCTTCGCTTTTGCGTGCCTGACGCACACAGCGGGTATAGCGTGACAGGAAGTACAGGGTGTGCAGGGTCAGGTCGAGGGAGAGAAGGCTGAAGTGCGTACGCTGTTGGCGTGTCAGCAGGCTGGTGAGCATTGCCGGACTCAAGTCGAACTGCACAACGACCTGTGCCAGCCGTTGCATCCGTCGCACCAACGGTAAAATGTCCTTCATCGTCTCGGAAATGCGGCGCGTGGGGACGAATTCGACCGCAAAGGCCAACAGCTCATGCACCGTACCAGCGGCCCAATACAGGATCGGCACCGCCAAGGTCGGGTCAACGCCAAGCAACTGGGAAACACTCTGCTGTACCAAACCCCACTGCTGCGTGCGAACACGCAACACAACGCCCAGGATCAGCTCGACGACCCGCTCGCTATCTTCGTCACCCAGCTCGAGCTCGACCACCACCTGGATTTCCCGCTTGGCAAAGTTCTCGTACAGGACCGGGTCGAAATCCTGCGTCCCAGGACCGCTTCTGATAACCAGGCCGAGGGCATCGACGACCCTTTCCAGCTGGGCTTGCCAACGCTTGCCCTCCAGTGCTGGAACGCCAGCCTCCAACAACAGCTTGTCAATATCCGTGAACGGCGACACCTGGTTGGCCAACTCGATGAGCAACTCGCTGACCTCAACCGGAATGACATCCAATGTTTCCAGCGGCATGAGCTGCTGCACCAGCCAGCTAACCTGCAACCCTTCCTCGCGACACCACAGCACGCATTGGCTGACTGCATGAATGACACTGACCGTGTCGGTGTGCGAGGAAGACTGGTACGGGGTGTTATGCACCTGGCCGGTCAACTGCTTGAGGACCCGACCATCAGGGCTAAGCACTTCTAGCAAGGCCAGCAGCTCGATCACGCTGATACCGAGCAAGCGGGCCAGCAAGGTCACCCGGTAGAAGGTGCTCACCGTTTGCACGGAGCGTTTCAACACCGATCCCTCATGGAACTGCATGATCGCCCGCGCCAGGTAGCGGAACGCCTCCATGTTCAAGCGCAGGCCCCGGCACAATTGCTGCACAGTCCGCATGCTGTCGTCGTCGCTGCCCGCCAGGCTGAACGGCTCGTCGTCCAGCACCAGCGGTACGCTGTCGTCGAAATTGAAGACCCGATCGAAATGGCTGGGTGTTTCGCCTGGGCCGTACACCGCGATATCGCCAAGCAAGGTGGCGAAGTCCTCTGCCGTGCAAGCGAACTGTTCCCGCAGGTACTGGAACAGCCCCAAGGCACGAAGGCTAGCGGTGCCAATGCGCAACGGCGTGGCCTCGACCCGGGCTCGGCGCCTCGTGGGTTCGCCACGTCGTTGCGCATCGATGACCGCGCAGAGCACCTGGTCCGCCTGCGCGGGTGACAGCTGCATGGCATTGGCCACCCGTATCAGGCGGTTGAGACGATCGCAACGTGCTGGGGTCAAGCCGAGGAAGTGGTTGTCGTTGTCATTGCTGTCCTCCTCCTTCTTGATGGGGCGTGCCACCGCGACAGGATCTGCACCATCGCTGTTGATGAAGCGTGCGCCAAACTGCATCGAGGCCTTCACCGTGGGCGGCGGCCGCAGATTGCCAGAGACTATGGGCGTATGCTCGGCCAGCGCGAACACGGCGTTCATCTGGTCTTCGTCCATGTTCAGCACTTGGCAGAAGCCCTGCGTTGTCTGAAGGTCCGCATAGCTCTGGATGCCAAAATTTTCCTTGAAAAATCTGCCATCGGCCTGCGCCTGCGCCTGATCTTCATGAAGCGCCACACCTTCACCGAAGTACGGATCGTCAAGCAGCATGCCTCGCAGGATCGGCCCCAGGCCCGAATATTGCTGCAACGCCGTATCCGACCACCGCGCATGCACGCCGGAGTGAATGAAATAAGGGAAGTCGATGTCCCCCACTGCCTCCAGGTCGCTGATATGCAACTGGTTGTGCGCCAGTACGGTTTTGACCTGTTCGGTATAGAACTCATAGGGAAACCGCTGGTAGGGGTGGCGCACCGCGAGCAGTTTGTCCTGTACCGCGATGGGGTCGTAGGTGCCGGTATCCGAGTTGCCGGCGATGGCATACTTGAGCATGTTGATGACCACCTCGACCTGGGTGACCACACGATTGACTGCGCGCTCATCGAGCACCAGGCTGAGCACATCAGGCCGACGCTGGGCGAACGTCACAGCGGTGCGCGGGTTGGCGCGCTTCTCGAGCTCACGCATGAGCAACTGCAGATCGACCAGCCAGGCCGTCGGCGAATCGGTACTTTCCATAGCACTAGGCTTGACCTGACCGTTCCACCCGTAGCCAAGCAACTGTTCCAGGACCGGCGCGCCTGGCTGCGCCAAGAGACCTTTGCGCTGGTCCCCTGCCTGGCCGCTGCCTGCGCTCAGGCGCGCCTCCCTGAACCTGCGCATCAGGGCGAAGAACGTCACATTCAAGCGCTCGCTCAGTTGCTTGGCCTGCTTGGCGTCGAGCCCTGGCAGGCGAGCCATCAAGTATCTCAGGTCTGCCCGCTGCCAATTGAACATCGAGTCCTGGACGAGGACCTGGCTATCCAACGTGTCCGGCAGGCCAGGCAGCGTATTCAGCACACGCCCCACCACCGATTCCTTGCGATTGTTGTCAGCTTTTTCCACCACCGTGCCTCCACCAATGTGCACAGGCCTACACAGGGCAGGCATCCAAATGCTTTGGGTACAAATTAGTGCCTGGAGCGCGGCAAACCTACTGGTAAAAATACTAGGTGGGGCGCCCCGCGAGGGGCCCGGGAACTCCCGGGCAAGGCTAAGGTTCTTAACAACATGCAGTAATTCCCTTGGGCTTCACCCTGCTGGAGGACTCACCATGCGCCGTTTACTGCTCGTTGCTTCGCTGTTGCTGCTCCCTGCCGGCGCCGCGCTGGCCCGCGTCGATGCCGGTGACGTCGCCACCTCGGCCGGGGTCTCCGCCTCGTTGTACTCGACCTTCAAGGACGACAAACGCATCATCCCCGCCCGCGACGAGCTAGCGGCCTTCGTCGCCAGCGGCGGTGCCATTCGTGGGGCCTACCTGGAGTCGGCGCTGGATCAGGCGCGCCAGGCGCACCCGGGCATGCAGATCAGCGACGAAGACCTGGCCCGCGCCCTGCTCTCGCAGGATTGATGCGTCCCGCCGAGCTTGCTGGCCCGGCTTTTTCGGTATTGCCCTGGACGCCCTCGTAGCCGTTGCGGCCACTGACTCGCCTGCAAACTGGCCCCCACCGGGCGTTCAGGGTCTACGCTGAACGGTTCATGACCACGCCATTCATCATGGACCGAGGCCTTGCCCATGCGTTTGCTAGCCACCACCCTCAGCCTTGCCCTGGCCAGCGCCCAGGCCGCCGACATCACGCCACAAGACCTGTTCAAGCAGGCCCAGGCCGAACAATCCCACTACCTGGAAACCCTCAAGAACCTGGTCGCGGTAGACACCGGCACCGGTACCGAAGCCGGCCTCAAGCAGGTCGGCGCCGAATTGGCCAAACGCCTCGAGGCCCTGGGCGCCGAGGTGAAAGCCACAGCGGCCACGCCCTCGGTGGGCGACAACATCGTCGGCACCTTCAAGGGCAGCGGCAGCAAGGACTTTCTGCTGATGGTCCACTACGACACGGTGTTCGCCCCCGGCACTGCGGCCAAGCGCCCGTTGCGCCTGGACGGCGCGCGCGCCTATGGCCCCGGCGTGGCCGACGCCAAGGGGGGCGTGGCGATGATCCTGCATGCGCTGAATCTGTTGCAGACCCAACAGTTCAAGGGCTACCGCACCCTGACCGTGCTGTTCAACCCCGACGAGGAAATGGGCTCGGCGGGCTCGAAGGCACTGATCGGCGAACTGGCGCGCCAGCATGATTTCGTCTTTTCCTACGAGCCACCCGACAAGGACGCCGTGACCGTGGCCACCAACGGCATCAACCGTCTGAAACTCGAGGTCAAGGGGCGCGCCTCACATGCCGGTTCAGCCCCCGAAGAGGGGCGCAATGCGCTGCTGGAACTGGCGAACCAGCTGCTGCAACTCGATGCGCTGGGCGACCAGGCCAAGGGCACCACGGTCAACTGGACCCTGGCCAAGGCCGGTGAAAAAGCCAACATCATCCCGGCCCTGGCCAGCGCCGAAGCGGACATGCGCTACACCGACCTGGCCGAGACCGCGCGGGTGCAAGCCGATGCCCAACGGATCATCGGGCAACGGCGGATTGCCGACACCCAGGTCAGCCTGGTGCTGGAAAAAGGCCGGCCGCCGCTGGCGCAGAACCCAGCGTCGACACAATTGGCAGCCACGGCGCACCAGCTCTACCGCAAGATCGACCGCAGCCTCGAGCCCATCGCCATGCGCTTCGGCACCGATGCCGGCTACGCCTACGTGCCGGGCAGCGACAAGCCGGCGGTGCTGGAAACCCTGGGCGTGGTAGGGGCCGGGCTGCACGGCGACGACGAGTACATCGAAGTCGACAGCGTGGCGCCGCGCTTGTACTTGAGCGTGGCACTGATTCGGGCGCTGGGGCAGTGAGCCACGCCAACAGCATGAGCATCCTCCACGACCAGCGCATCGACGGCGCGCTGCCGGTGGTCGACAAGCCCGCGTTGCTGGCGGCCCTGCGCGCGGCCCTGCCCGACCTGGAAATCCTCCACCGCGACGAGGAGCTCAAGCCCTATGAATGCGACGGTCTCTCAGCCTACCGCACGCTACCGCTGCTGGTGGTGCTGCCCGAACGCCTGGAGCAGGTGCAAGCGCTGCTGCAACTGTGCCACCAGCGCGGCGTGCCGGTGGTTGCCCGCGGCGCCGGCACTGGCCTGTCCGGCGGCGCGCTGCCCCTGAGCCAGGGCATCCTGCTGGTGATGGCACGCTTCAACCGCATCCTCGAAATCAACCCACAAGGGCGCTTCGCCCGGGTCCAGCCTGGGGTGCGCAACCTGGCGATCTCCCAGGCAGCGGCGCCCCATGGGCTGTACTACGCGCCGGACCCCTCGTCGCAGATCGCCTGCTCGATCGGCGGCAATGTCGCCGAGAACGCCGGTGGCGTGCATTGCCTGAAATACGGCCTGACCGTGCACAACCTGCTCAAAGTGCAGATCCTCACCATCGAGGGCGAACGCCTGGAGCTGGGCAGCGACGCCCTGGACAGCCCCGGCTTCGACCTGCTGGCGCTGTTCACCGGTTCCGAGGGCCTGCTTGGCATCGTCACCGAAGTGACCGTCAAGCTGCTGCCCCGTCCACCGCTGGCGCGGGTGCTGCTGGCCAGTTTCGCCAGTGTCGAGGACGCCGGCCGCGCGGTGGCCGAGATCATCGCCGCCGGCATCATCCCCGCAGGGCTGGAGATGATGGACAACCTGGCGATCCGTGCCGCCGAGGCGTTCATCCAGGCCGGCTACCCGCTGGACGCCGCGGCGATCCTGCTGTGCGAGCTGGACGGCGTCGAGACCGATGTGCACGACGATTGCACGCGGGTCGATGCCGTGCTGCGCCGGGCAGGCGCCCGCGAAGTACGGCTGGCCTGCGACGAAAGCGAGCGCGCGCGCTTCTGGGCCGGGCGCAAGAATGCCTTCCCGGCCGTCGGGCGGATCTCGCCGGATTACTACTGCATGGACGGCACCATCCCGCGCCGGGAACTGCCAAGGGTACTGCGCGGCATCGCCGCGCTGGCCGAGCAGTATCGGCTGCGGGTGGCCAATGTGTTCCACGCCGGCGACGGCAACATGCACCCACTGATCCTGTTCGACGCCAACCAGCCGGGCGAGCTGGCGCGCGCCGAGGCCATCGGCGGCAAGATTCTCGAGTTGTGCGTGGCAGTGGGCGGCAGCATCACCGGCGAACACGGCGTGGGCCGCGAGAAGATCAACCAGATGTGCGTCCAGTTCAACCACGACGAGATCAGCCTGTTCCACGCGGTAAAAGCCGCCTTCGACCCCAAGGGGCTGCTCAACCCCGGCAAGCACATCCCGACCCTGCAGCGTTGCGCCGAATTCGGCGCCCTGCACGTGCATCAGGGGCAATTGCCCTTCCCTGACCTGGAGCGTTTCTAATGGATGCCGACCACAGCAGACACCTGCTGGAGCAAGTCAACCAGGCGCTGAACCTGAGCACGCCACTGCGCATCCAGGGCGGCAACAGCAAGGCCATGCTGGGCCGACCGGTGGCCGGCGAAATCGTCGACTTGCGCGACCATCGCGGTATCCTCAGCTACCATCCGAGCGAACTGGTGCTGACCGCCCGCGCGGGCACGCCGCTGCGGGAAATCGAGGCGGCGCTGGAGCAGGCCGGGCAGATGCTGAGCTGCGAGCCACCGCATCTTGGACCGCACGCCACCCTCGGTGGCATGGTCGCCGCCGGGCTGTCGGGGCCGCGTCGGCCCTGGGCCGGCGCGGTCCGCGACCTGGTGCTGGGTATACGCTTGATCAGTGGCCACGGCAAGTTGCTGCGTGTGGGCGGCGAAGTGATGAAGAACGTTGCCGGCTACGACGTCTCGCGGCTGATGGCCGGCAGCTTCGGCTGCCTGGGGCTGCTGACCGAAGTCTCGTTCAAGGTACTGCCCAAGCCACGCCGGTGCCTGAGCCTGCGCCTACCGATGCCGGCGCAGCAGGCCTTGGCCGCGTTGGCGCAGTGGGGCCAGCAGCCACTGCCGATCAGCGCCGCCTGCCATGCCGGCGAGGCGTTGCACCTGCGCCTCGAAGGCGGGCCGGGGTCGGTCCGCTCGGCCCATGAGCGGCTGGGCGGTGAAGTGATCGATAATAACTTCTGGCAACACTTGCGCGAACAGCGCCTGGCGTTTTTCGACGACCCGGCCCCCCTGTGGCGCCTGTCGCTGCCGATAGGTACCGGGCTGCTGGACCTGCCCGGACAACAACTGCTCGATTGGGCCGGCGCCCAGCGCTGGCTCAAGTCCGCCGCGCCGGCCGCGCTGATCCGCCAGCGGCTAGCCAAGGTCGGTGGCCATGCCACCGCCTATACCCCAGGCGACCACAGCAGCGCGCCACTGGCCCCGGCCCTGCTGCGCTATCACCAGGCACTCAAGGCGCGACTGGACCCCCAGGGCCTGTTCAACCCGGGCCGCCTGTATGCCGACCTGTGAGGCCCCACCATGCAAACCCACATGAGCGACGCCGCCCGCCAACTGCCCCGCGCCGAGGAAGCCGAGCGCATCCTGCGCACATGCGTGCACTGCGGTTTTTGCACCGCCACCTGCCCCACCTACCAACTGCTCGGCGACGAGCTGGATGGGCCGCGCGGGCGCATCTACCTGATCAAGCAGGCGCTCGAAGGCGCGACGGTCACGGCCAGCAGCCAACGTCACCTGGACCGCTGCCTGAGTTGTCGCAGCTGCGAGACCACCTGCCCGTCGGGGGTGGAGTACCACAACCTGCTGGACATAGGCCGCGCCGTGGTCGACCAGCAGGTTGCCCGACCACTGGCCCAGCGCCTGCTGCGCCACAGCCTGCGCGCCGTGGTGCCGCGGCCGGCGCTGTTCAAGGCACTGGTCCGCGCCGGCCAAGCGCTGAGGCCGCTGCTGCCTAGCAGCCTCAAGGCCAAGCTACCGGCCAACGCTGGCGGGCGACGCCCCGCGCCCCGTCACCCCCGGCGCGTCCTATTGCTTGAAGGCTGCGTGCAACAGGTGCTGGCGCCCAGCACCAATGCCGCCGCCAGCCGTTTGCTCGATCGCCTGGGCATCAGTGTCGAGCCGATTACCGAGGCCGGCTGCTGTGGCGCCGTAGACTACCACCTGGACGCCCAGGCCCAGGGGCTGGCGCGGGCACGGCGCAATATCGACGCCTGGTGGCCGGCCATCGAGGGCGGCGCCGAGGCCATCGTGCAAACGGCCAGCGGCTGTGGCGCGTTCGTGCGCGACTATGCTCACCTGCTGGCGCACGACCCCGGCTATGCCGCCAAGGCCGCCCGTGTCAGTGCGCTGTCGCGTGACCTGGTGCAGGTGCTCGAAGCCGAGCCGGTTGAACAGCTAGGCTTGTGCGCCGAGCAACGCCTGGCCGTGCACTGCCCCTGTACCTTGCAACACGCGCTCAAGCTCGGCGGCGCGGTCGAACGCCTGCTGACGCGCTTGGGCTTTCACCTCACCGATGTGCCCGACGGCCACCTGTGCTGCGGTTCGGCCGGCACCTACTCGCTGACCCAGCCGGTCCTGTCGCGGCAATTGCGCGACAACCGTCTTGCCGCGCTGGAGAGTGGCAGCCCGAACCTTATCGCCACCGCCAACATCGGCTGCCAACTGCACCTCGGCGGCGCTGGGCGCACCCCGGTGCGGCACTGGATCGAGATTGTCGAAGCCGCCCTGTAGGCACCGGCCTTGCACGCCAGCCTGAGCGAAAAAGTGCGGCGTACCTGGCGCGTGGCTGACGGGGATCAAGGCACAGTTCAGGCCGCTACCTTTATTTTCGGAAACCTCCTACCACAAGTACGGACGCTTCGTGATTGTTGCCCCACCTTCGGCAAACCATCATCCGGCCTGGAGACGCCACCACCGCCCACCGCGGCAGCCCTGCCAGACGAGGCCATGCCATGCCCAACGACAACCACCCTACCCGTGAACTGCGCCATACCTTGCGCCAGCTGCTGGCCCATGAGGTCAGCAACCCCGATGACAACCCGCACCTGTCGGGCGTGCGGTTCTTCTGTGCGACCGACGAACATACCCGGCAGTTGATCGAGCAGGTCGAGCTGCTCGCCAGCGAGGCGTTCTTCGATGCCAATGGGCGCGCTATCGTGGCGCGCATGCGCGATGCCGCCATCGATGGCGTGTGCATCAAGCAAAAGCGCAAGGTGGCCGAGGACGAAACGGTGATACGCATCGCGCTGCCTGACAAGGGGTATATCACCATCAGTGCGGCGCGGCTTTGAGGGGATTCGCCGATGGCCTTGCGATGAACACCTGCAAGCCCTACCCGGCCCGCCAATAAACCTGCCCCTCTTGCACCTTCCCGCGCAACCCCCGAAGCTTGACCATCCCCGCGCTTCGGACACACCCCCATGGAACTGCACATCCGCCTCGATGGCCGCAAAGGCCTCGCCGACCAGCTCTACCAGCAACTGCGCGCCGGTATCGACAGCGGTCACCTGGCCGCCGGCACCCAACTGCCGCCTACCCGCTTGCTCGCCGAGCAACTGGGCGTGTCGCGCAAGACCGTGGCCGAGGCCTATTCACGGTTGACCTACGACAACCTGCTCAGCGGCGTGGTCGGCCGTGGCACCTTCATCACCCCGCGCCTGCCATTGCGCGCCGATAACGCCGATGCCGCGCCACTGGCAGCTGCTGCCACCCTGGAGCGCTGGCGCCAACGGGCGACGATCCTCGGCCAACGGGCACTGGATGCGCCCTCGCGCTACGACTTCGTCGGCGGTGCCTCGAACAAGGCGCAGTTCCCCTACGACCAGTGGCGCAGTTGCCTGAACCATGCCCTGCGCCGTAGCCAGCGCCACAACGAACGGCAATTCCCGGCCCAGGGCCTGCCCGAACTGCGCGAGGCCATCGCCCATCACATCGCCTTCGCCCGCGGCGTGCAATGCAGCCCTGCCGAGGTGCTGGTGTGCAACGGTGCCCAGCAGGCCTTGGACCTGATCGCCCGGGTGTTGATCGAGCCAGGTTGCAAGGTGGCCATGGAAGACCCCGGCTACCCACCGGCTCGGCAATTGTTCCTGGCCCTGGGCGCCCGCTTGCAAGCGGTGCCGGTGGATGAGCAAGGGCTGTGCGTGGCGCAGATCGAGGATGGCACCCGGCTGATCTACGTCACCCCGTCACACCAGTTCCCGCTGGGCATGCCCATGGCCGACGCACGACGCCAGGCGCTGCTGGCCCGGGCCGCCGAGCTGGGCGCGCTGGTCATCGAGGATGACTACGACTGCGAGTTTCGCTACCAGGGCCCCGCCGCCGAGGCCCTGCAACGCCTGGACCGCCACGGGCTGGTGGCCTATGTCGGCACCTTCTCCAAGACCCTGTTGCCGGAGTTGCGCCTGGGATACGCGGTGCTGCCGCCGGCCGTGTTGCAGGCAGCCTGCGTGGCCAAGCACCTGAGCGACTGGCACAGCCCGACCCTGCAGCAATGGGCACTGGCAAGGTTCATCGGCGAAGGCCACCTGAACAAGCACATCCGCCGCAGCCATGAGGTGTACAGCGCCCGTCGCGCACGCATCCTGGCGCGCCTGAACGGCGACCTGGCGCCCTGGTTCGACGCGGTACCGGCCAGTGCCGGGTTTCACCTGAGCGCGCTGGCCAAACCGGGGGTGGATGTGGAGCTGCTGATCACCCTGGCGCGCAAGGTCGAGGTGGGGTTGTACTCGCTGGCGCCGTTCTTCAGCGAGGCCCCGGTCAGGCCAGGGCTGCTACTGGGCTTCGGCGCCATCGAGCTGCTGGATATCGACCCGGCCCTGGATCGGGTTTGCGATACCCTGCAGCGCCTCAGTTGAGCGCCGCTGGCGCGCCGGCCGGGCCGGGCCGGGCGATGGCCTTGGCGTAGCCGCGCGGGGCGAAACGCAGGGTCACCAGCAACATGGCCAGCACGGTGCAGGTCAGCACTGTCCACGAGGCCTGGAAGTCGCCGCTGACATCACGCAGCCAGCCAGTGATGTAGGGCACGGTCCCGGTGATGATGAAGCCCACCCCCTGCACGAACCCCGCCAGGCTGCCGGCCTCGGCCGGCGTGCGCAGGTGCTCCAGGGTCAAGGTCAGGCTGAGGCTGAAGCAGGCCCCCAGGCCCAGGCCGATCATCGCCACCCACAGCCCCATGGCCATGGCCGGCGCCAGCAACAGGCCGAGGAAACCACCCAGCTGGATCGCCAGCGCCAGCCACAACCCCGGGCGGCGATCGGCCAGGCGGCGCAACAGCAAGGGCAGCCCCAGGGCACCGCTAACCTGGAACAGGGTCATCAGCCCGACCAGCTCGCCGCCGCCTTGGGCCGTGCCGCCGTGCTCCAGGTGATAAGCCGGCAGCCAGGCGACCATGCTGGTATAACCGCCGTTGATCAAGCCGAAGTACAGCGCCAGCAGCCAGGCGCGGCGGTTGCCGAACCAGTGGCCGCCAGTGGTGCCGCCCAACGTCGGCAGGTCATGTCGCGGGCGCAGGGTAAGCCAGGCCAGCAGGGCCAGCAGCGCGGGCAACGCCCATACCCCCAGCCCCACCTGCCACTGGCCGCTGTAGGCGGTGATCGATGGTCCCAAGACCGCTGCCAGGCCACCACCGCTCATCAACGCCGCCGAATACAGGCCCATGGTCGCAGCCAGGCGGGTCGGGAACCAGCGGTTGACCAGCCCCGGCATCATGCCCTGCACCAGCGCCACGCCCAAGCCGGCGATCACCGCGCTGGCGATCAGCGCCCAGGCGCTGTCCAGCTGCAACCGCCACAGGCAGGCCGCGGCGATGGCCGCAAGGCCCGCGAGCATGCCGCCATGTTCGCTCAACCAGCGCCGCAGCCAGGGCTGCAGCAATGGCACCAGGCCCATGCACAGCACCGGCAGCGCGGTCAGCAACGCCGCTTGCTGGTAGCCCAACCCGGTGCTCTGGCGCATGGGTTCGAGCAACGGTCCGATGCTGGTGAGCATCGGCCGCAGGTTCAGTGCCAGCAGTATGACCAACAGCAGGTTCAGTGCGTTTCTCATGCCTGGCGGGCCTGCTGCCATTCGGCGTACAGGCCCGCTTCGCCGACAGGCTTGAGTGGGCGCAACGCCAGGCTTTGCTGTTGCGCAGGCCTGGCCATCTGCGCGTACACCGCGGCGGTGGACAAGCCATAGGGCTCGCCCTCGTCGTTGTCGTAGGCGAACCAGGCGCGCTCGATGCCGCACAGGTGCATGGCTGCCAGGCACATTGGGCACGGATGGCCGCTGGCATAGATTTCGGCGCCGCCCAGGCGCGCGCGGCCCAGGGCCTGGGCGGCCTTGCGAATGGCCTGCATTTCGGCGTGGCTGGTCGGGTCCTGGGTGCTGTGGATTTCGTTGACGGCCCGGGCGACGACCTGGCCCTGGTACACCAGCACCGCGCCGAATGGGCGGCCGCCGGCCTGGATATTGGCGCGGGCCAGGTCGATGGCTTCGCGCATGAAGTGTTCGGTGGGCATACAGCGTTACTCCAGTGAAGACCTGGCCATTATCCCGGCTCCACCGCCCGGGCAGAAATGAAGAGATTGGATGCCTGTCAGTGGCCACCTGAATGGCGGCATTGGCCTCCCGATAAAGCGCTGCATTGGCTATTCGGCGTCGCCCGCGCTGGCGCTAAGGTAACGCCACTTACCCTCAATCACTGGAGCCTGGACATGCACGACCGAATCGAATGGGCCAAACACTCGCCGCTGGCCTACAAGGCCATGGTCGGCCTCGAGCAAGCGCTGGTCAGCTCGGGCCTGGAGCACTCGCTGCTGGAGCTGGTGCGCCTGCGCGCCTCGCAGATCAACGGCTGCGCCTACTGCGTGAACATGCATGCCAACGATGCGCGCAAGGCCGGCGAAACCGAGGCGCGCCTGCAGACCTTGAGCGTCTGGCGCGAAACCCGCTATTTCAGCCCGCGTGAACGGGCCGCCCTGGCCTGGGTCGAAAGCCTGACCCGCCTGCCCGAACGCGGCGCGCCGCAGGCGGAGTACTCGGCGTTGCTGGAGCACTTCGATGCCACTGAAATCGCCAACCTGACCCTGGCCATCGCCACCATCAATGCCTGGAACCGCTTCGGCGTGGGCTTTGCCATGGTGCCGGCCTGACACGGCCAGCCGTCAAGGCGTCTGGCCGCCGGCTGACACCCGTGCCCGGTAGCTGCCTGGGCTCTGCCCGGTCCACTTCTTGAACGCCCGGTGAAACGCGCTCGGCTCCTGGAAGCCAGTCTGCCCGGCGATCTCGGCAATACTCAGGCGCCCTTCGCGAAGCAGCTCGAAGGCCATGGCCCGGCGCACCTCGTCCTTGATCTGCTGGTACGAGCGCCCTTCGCGCTCCAGTTGCCGGCGAAAGCTGCTGGCGCTGAGCCGCTGGCGCTCGGCCATGGCGTTGAGGGTCGGCCACTGCCCGTAGTGGCGGGCGCGCAGGTGCCGGTAGACCTCCGCCACCAGGCCGTTCTGGTTGCGAAAGCGGATCACCAGCCCCTGCGGCGCGCTGCGCAAGAAGGTCTTCAGCGCTGCCAGGTCCTGTACCACCGGCAGGCGCAACCAGGCGCTGTCGAACTCCACCTCGGTACGCCCGCTGCCCAGGCGCAGGTCCGGCCCCCAGAGCAGGGCGTCGTCCTCCTGGGCCGGGCGCGCCAACGCAAGTTCAGTACGGTCGATGGCGATACGCCGCCCGGCCAGCCAGCACAGCAGGCCAACCACCAGCACCAGGTAGGTTTCCTCGGCATACACCCGGGTCAAGGGATCGTCGATGCTCGAGGTCACGCTGATCACCGCCCGGGCGCCGCGCACGCTGACACTGCCACGCAGGTCGCGCAGGAACAGGCCGAAGTTGCCCAGACACTGGCGCAAGGCCTTGCCCAGGTCCGGCTCCTGGATCAGCCCGCGGCAAATCAGGGCGAAACTGCCCAGCGGCATGCCGTGGCGGTCGAGGTGGAAGAACTCGTCGTGTAATTGGTCGATCAGCGCCAGCCACAGCTGGGCGAAAGCCTTGGCCGGCACCCGCGCCTGGGGCTGGGCCAGCACCGCCGGGTCGATACCCACCGCGCGCAGGTGCGCGTCGCGCGCCGCCGGGCGCTCGCGCAGGGCATGCAGCATGGCATTGAGAAAGTACACCGCGACCGTATCGCTATCGCGCATCGCCAAGTAGCTCGCTGTCTGGACTGAGTGGCAAAAAATGCCAGGCTGGCTGAGCAGATCCGGCATAGGCCACTGGCGGGCCATTGCCTAGACTCGACCCACCCACGGGGTTGCAAGAAGCTGGCGCGCATTGTCGCAGAGCCTCGCCCCACCTCGCCATGCCTTCGCACACGGAGCCCTTCATGAGCAGCACAGAAATCTACGTCGTCAGCGCGGTACGCTCGGCCATCGGCAGCTTCGGCGGTTCGCTCAAGGACCTGCCCCTGGCCGACCTGGCCACCCAGGTGAGCCGTGCCGCCATCGAACGCTCAGGCGTGCCCGCCGAGCAGATCGGCCATGTGGTGATGGGCAACGTGATCCCCACCGAACCGCGCGACGCCTACCTGGGCCGGGTGGCGGCGATGAACGCCGGCATCCCCAAGGAAACCCCGGCGTTCAGTGTCAACCGCCTGTGCGGCTCGGGCCTGCAGGCGATCGTTTCGGCCGCCCAGGGCCTGCTGCTGGGCGACAGCGACATCGCCCTGGCCGCCGGCGCCGAATCCATGAGCCGCGGCCCGTACCTGCTGCCGCAAGCCCGCTGGGGCGCACGCATGGGCGACCTGCAAGGCATCGACTACATGGTCGGCATCCTCCACGACCCGTTCGAACACTTCCACATGGGCATCACCGCCGAGAACGTCGCCGCGGCCCATGGCATCACCCGCGAAATGCAGGATGAACTGGCCCTGACCAGCCAGCGTCGGGCCGCCCGCGCCATCGCCGAAGGCCGCTTCGACAGCCAGATCGTGCCCATCGAGCTGAAAACCCGCAAAGGCACCGTGCAGTTCGCCGTGGACGAGAACGTGCGCGCCGACGCCAGCGCCGAACAACTCGCCGCCATGAAGGCGGTGTTCAAGAAGGACGGCACCGTCACCGCCGGCAACGCCAGCAGCATCAACGACGGCGCCGCCGCCCTGGTGCTGGCCACGGGCGATGCGGTGCAGCGCCTGGGCCTTAAACCACTGGCGCGCCTGGTGGCCTACGCCCATGCCGGTGTCGAGCCGGCGCTGATGGGCCTGGGGCCGATTCCAGCGACCCAGAAGGTGCTGGAAAAAGCTGGCCTGAAGGTGGCCGACCTGGACGTGATCGAGTCCAACGAGGCCTTCGCCTCCCAGGCCTGCGCCGTGGCCCGCACGCTGGGCTTCGACCCGGAAAAGGTCAACCCCAACGGCTCGGGCATCTCCCTCGGCCACCCGGTCGGCGCCACGGGCGCAATCATCGCCACCAAGGCCATTCACGAACTGCACCGCACCCAAGGCCGCTACGCCCTGGCGACCATGTGCATCGGCGGCGGCCAGGGCATCGCCATCGTCTTCGAACGCGTTTAAGGAGCCAGCAGGATGACTATCGAACAGATCGCCGTGATTGGCGCCGGCACCATGGGCAACGGTATCGCCCAGGTCTGCGCCCTGGCCGGTTACCAGGTTTTGCTGGTGGACGTGGCCGAGGCGGCCCTGGAGCGGGGCCTGGCCACCCTGGGCAAGAACCTCGAGCGCCAGGTCAGCAAAGGCACCGTCGAGGCCGACAAGGCCGATGCGGCCAAGGCGCGTATCCGCACCAGCACCGATTACGCGAAGCTGGCCGATGCACAACTGGTGATCGAGGCGGCCACCGAGAACCTGGCCCTCAAGCAACGCATTCTCCAGCAGGTGGCGGCCAACGTGAGCGCCGACTGTCTGATCGCCACCAACACCTCGTCGCTGTCTGTGACCCAACTGGCCGCCAGCATCGACAACCCGCAGCGCTTCATCGGCGTGCACTTCTTCAACCCAGTGCCGATGATGGCCCTGGTCGAGATCATCCGCGGCCTGCAGACCAGCGACAGCACCTACGCCCAGGCGCTGCTGGTGACCGAAAAGCTCGGCAAGACGCCGATCACCGCCGGCAACCGCCCAGGCTTTGTGGTCAACCGCATCCTGGTGCCGATGATCAACGAGGCGATCTTCGTGCGCCAGGAAGGCCTGGCCAGCGCCGAGGACATCGACACCGGCATGCGCCTGGGCTGCAACCAGCCGATCGGCCCGCTGGCCCTGGCCGACCTGGTGGGCCTGGACACCCTGCTGGCGATCATGGAGGCCTTCCATGAGGGCTTCAACGACAGCAAGTACCGCCCCGCCCCGCTGCTCAAGGAGATGGTCGCCGCCGGCTACCTCGGGCGCAAGAGCGGCCGCGGCTTCTTCAGCTACTGAGGAGCGCAGGCCATGCCCCCGGTCAACGCGGCGCTGCGCTGCGCCAATTTCGAGGAACGGCGCGACCGGGCCATGGCCCTGTTCGCCGAGAAGGGTTTCGGCCAGGTCAGCATGCGTGAGCTGGCAGCGCACGTGGGCCTGACCGCGGGCTCGCTGTATCACCACTTCCCCAGCAAGCAGGACCTGCTCTACGACCTGATCGAGGAGCTCTACGAGGAACTGCAGGCCACCCTGGAGCAAGGCCGCCGGGCCCGGGCCCAGGGCAGTCCGGTACTGCCCTGCCTGATCGGCGCACACTGGCAGTTGCAGGCCGAACGACCGATGCAGTTCCGCCTGGCCGAACGCGACTTCTGCTGCCTGAGCATCGAGCAACAGGCACGCCTGGGCGCCTTGCGCGAACGCTACGAGGCTGGCCTGCTACGCCTGGTCGCACCGCAAGCGCGCCGCAGCGGTGAAGCGCTGGCGGCCACCGGGCATGTGCTGGCGACCTTGCTCAACCAGCTGCCGGGCATGCTGCGCGCACGGGCCCTGAGCGAGGTCGAAGGGTTGAGCCTGATGCAAAGCCTGGTACAAGGCGCTATAGAGCGCAGCTTGGGCTGAGGCGTTTTCCTGCAGAAAAAGCGCGGGTCGCCCATGGTTCCCCAAGAGGTAAACGAGTAAGGTTGATCCCCTTTTACCGTCGGTGAGACCTGGATTGCCACACGCCAAGCATGGCCTGCGCCTGGACCTGCGCACGCTTATCCTCGTTCTCTGCGCGCTGACCGCCGTGGTGATGCTGCTGAGCAGCTATTTCGCCAGCTACCGGGTGCAGCGCCAGTTGCTGATCGATCACGCGCTGGAGGCCAACCGCGTGTATGCCGCCAAGCTGGCCGCCATCACCGAGACGTCCCTGGGCAATGCCTTGCAACAGCTTGCGTTCAGCGCCGAGGTACAAGGCCGCCAACTGAACGACGACGCGGCCTTGCAGGCCGAGACCGAACGCGTGCTGCGCCAAAGCAGCGCCTTCAACTCCACCTTCATGGTCGATGCCCGGGGCACCCTGCGGGCAATTTCACCCGCCTCGTTGCGCCACCTCATCGGTACCCCTTCCACCTCCCCCGGCGCCCTGCAAGCCCTGCGCGAACAGCGCACGCTGGTGTCCCCGGCGTACCTTTCAGCGGCCAACAACCTGGTGGTGGCCCTGTCGCAACCAATCTATGACGCCCAAGGGCACTACCTGGGCTATGTCGGCGGCAGCCTGTACCTGCGTGAGCGCAATATCCTCAAGGGCTTGTTGGGTGAGCACTTCTACCAGGACGGCTCATACCTCTACGTGGTCGACCGCAACCACCGCCTGTTGTACCACCCCGACAGCGACCGTGTCGGCACGCTGGTGGCCGGTAACAGCCTGGTGGATGAACTGGCCACCCTGGGCAGTGGCACCCGGCGGGTGATCAACAGCCAGGGCGTGGAGATGCTGGCCGGCTTCGCCAGCGTGCCGAGTAGCGGCTGGAGCGTGGTGGCGCAGCAGCCGCTGGCGGCGACCGTCGCACCGATGCACCACCTGATTCTCAACGTGATCGGTATTTCCGCGCCGCTGGCGCTGCTCGGCTGTCTGCTGTTGTGGTGGCTGGCGCTGATCATCGTCCGCCCGCTGTGGCAGTTGGCCGCGGCCGCACGCAGCCTGGACCGCGCCAGCACCGCCGAGCGCATCCACCGGGTCCGCGCCTGGTACTTCGAAGCCGCCGAGCTCAAGCGCGCCCTGCTGTTCGGCCTGAACCTGCTGCAGGAGCGCATCGGCCGCCTGAACCGCGACGCCCAGACCGATCCGCTGACCGGGCTGGTCAACCGCCGCGGGCTGGCCACCACCTTGAGCCACTGGCAAGCCGAGGCGCAGCCGTTCGCCGCCATCGTGCTGGACGTGGACCATTTCAAACAGGTCAATGACACCCACGGGCACGATGTTGGCGACGCCGTGCTGCGACGCCTGGCCGAGCTGATGCGCGGCGCCTGCCGGGAAGGCGATGTGCTGTGCCGCACCGGCGGCGAGGAGTTTCTGATGCTGTTGCCCGGCGCCAGCCTGACAGCAGCCGGCAACGTGGCCGAACGTCTTCGCCTGTCAGTGGAGCAAACGTTTTTCGCACCAGTCGGACGCTTGACCATATCCCTGGGCGTGGCCCATTGGCTCGCCACCGAACATGAAGTGCCATCAGCCGTGCTCAAGCGTGCGGACGATGCCCTCTACATGGCCAAGCAGAACGGTCGCAATCAAGTCGGCAGTGCAGGCCCCGAAGCATCCGGCGAGTAAAGCTCAACTGCTCGACCACACCGCCAGTTCGTAGCCATCCGGGTCGATGAAGTGAAAGCGCCGCCCACCTGGAAAGGCGAACACCGCCCGGCTGATCCGCCCTTGCGCCGCCTCGACGCGGCGCTGTGCCTCGGCCAGGTCATCGGCATAAAGAATCACCAGCGGCCCGCCGGGGCGTACCGGCTCCCCGGTAGTGAAACCGCCTGTCAAGCGGCCATCGCTGAACTCGGTGTAGCTTGGCCCGAAGTCGGTGAAGGTCCAGCCGAACACCTGGCCATAGAACGCCTTGCTGCGGGCGATATCGGCCACGTTGAACTCGATGTTGTCGATCTGCCGGTCGTTGCCGCGCATGCCCATGGTTGCCTCCTGGCGCTGATGTGAGCCGCCATCCTGATACTCGGGGGGCAATGTAACAAGCACTGTCTTAAAACTGTCACGTTACAGTCATAGGATTGACCGCGCTCTGACATTTTCCATTCAAGGATGACTGCCATGCGTCGTGTCGTGTTCAACCAGAAAGGTGGGGTCGGCAAGTCCAGCATCGCCTGCAACCTGGCCGCTGCCAGCGCCGCAGAAGGCTACCGGACCTTGCTGGTGGACCTTGACCCGCAAGCCAATGCTACCTATTACCTCACCGGTCTCAGTGCCGGCGCGATCCCGGCGGGCATCACCGACTTCTTCCGCCAGACCCTGGCGCCCAACCCGGCCAGCGGCAAGCGCCATCGGGTGGCCATTACCGAAACCCGCTACGCCAACCTGCACCTGGTCACCGCCAGCCCCGACCTGGCCGACCTGCAAGGCAAGCTGCAAAGCAAGTTCAAGATCAACAAGCTGCGCAAGTTGCTGGTGGCGCTGTCGGGCGACTATGAACGCATTTACATCGACACCCCGCCTGCGCTCAACTTCTATACCTTCAGTGCCCTGATCGCGGCCGAACGGTTGCTGATCCCCTACGATTGCGACAGTTTTTCGCGCCAGGCCCTGCACAAGGTGATGGCCGAGGTCGAGGAACTGCGCCAGGCGCACAATGCCGGGCTGGCGGTCGAGGGCGTGGTGGTCAACCAGTTCGCCGGGCGCACGGCGATGCACCAGACCCTGGTCGAACAATTGCGCGGCGAGGGCCTGCCGGTACTGCCGATATACCTGAGCAGCTCGATCAAGATGCGCGAGTCCCACGAGGCGGCGGTGCCCCTGGTGCACCTGGCTCCCCGGCATCGCTTGACGCGGGAGTTCGTCGAGCTGCTGGATGTGCTTGAACGGGCGGCCTAGGCCTGGTCGCGCCCCAGGCTACAGATCGCCCCGGCCATGCTGTAGGATTCGCCGCTTTTCTCATGGATGACGCGGCATGCGTTTGCTGTTCCTGCTGTTCCTGCTCAGCCTCACATCCTGCGCACCGCGCCTGCCATCGCCTCCGGCGCCAACGCCCGCCTTCACAGCGCTCACCCTGCTCGACCAGGGTCGCTTCCAGCTCTGGTACGACTGCCAGCGCGGCGAGCCGCACCGCTTCGCCTTTACCCTGGGCCGGGACGAAGGCCATCTGCCGCGTATCGACAACTTCCGCATCGACCGCGGCCTGCCCGCGGGCTGCAAGGGCCAACACTCAGCCAAGGCCTATTCATCGCCCAAGGGTTATCACCGTGGTCACCTGGCGGCGAACAACCATTTCGACGACGATCGCGCGGCGATGGACGCCTCCAACCTGATGAGCAACATCGTCCCGCAGTTGGCCGCGCACAACAGCCGCACCTGGTACCAGACCGAGCTGCTGACCGAGTGCTACCGCGACCGGCACCCGGTGACGGTGATCGGCGGCGTGGTGTTCGGGCACTCGGGCCAGGCGCCGGATAACGATCACTTCGTCGCTTCCCACGGCATCGCGACCCCGGAGGCATTCTGGAAAGTGCTGCTGACCGAGGATGACCAGGGCCAGCCCCAGGTCATCGGCTGGTGGATTCCCCACGAGGCTGGGCTGGGCACCAACCTGGACCCATACCTGCGCAGCGTGCATGAGATAGAGGCGCTGCTTGGGGCGGGCGAGGCGCCGATCGATGTGCCCGACCTGGTCAAGGACTTGCGGCCGATGCATACCTGGCCGGTAACGGCGGGGTGTGATCGGGAATGATGCATGGGCACGGGCTTGTGCCCTGCCCCTCCAGGCCCTAATAGGCATCCCGGTGTCGCCCTCGACACAACACCCTCTGCCGCTGGCCTGTCTACTGCCTTGACAACAACGACGGCGCGCCATGAGCGCGGTGCGTTCGTCCAGGCTGCCAGACCACCGGAGAGCACGTCCATGTCCATCCCCCATGAGGTTCCGCCCGCGACCCTGCGACGGGTGATCGCCGCCTCGGCCATCGGCAACTTCGTCGAATGGTTCGACTTCGCCGTCTACGGTTTCCTCGCCACGCTGATCGCCAGCCAGTTCTTCACCGGTGAAAACGCCAGCGTCGCCCTGCTCAAGACCTTCGCCGTGTTCGCCGTGGCCTTCGCCCTGCGCCCCTTGGGCGGCATCGTGTTCGGCGCCCTGGGCGACCGCCTTGGGCGCAAGCGTATTCTGTCGTTGACCATCCTGCTGATGGCCGGCTCCACCACCTTGATCGGCCTGCTGCCCACCTACGCCAGCATCGGGGTGCTGGCCCCGCTGCTGCTGACCCTGGCTCGCTGCCTGCAGGGGTTCAGCGCCGGCGGCGAGTACGCCGGGGCCTGCGCCTACCTGATGGAACATGCGCCGCAACAGCGGCGTGCGTTCTATGGCAGCTTCGTGCCGGTCTCGACCTTCAGCGCCTTCGCCTGCGCGGCAGTGATCGCCTACGCCCTGGAGGCGAGCCTGACGCCCGAGGCGATGAGCGCCTGGGGCTGGCGCATCCCGTTCCTGATCGCCGCGCCCCTGGGACTGGTCGGCTTGTATCTGCGCTGGCGTATGGAGGAAACCCCGGCCTTCCGCCAGGCCATGGCCGAGGGCAAGCGCCATGCGCACTCGCCGCTGGGCGACACCCTGCGTCACCATGGCCGCACGATCCGCAACCTGGGCGCGTTCATCTCGCTGACGGCGCTGTCGTTCTACATGTTCACCACCTACTTCGCCACCTACCTGCAAACCGTCGGCCAGCTCAGCCGGGCCCAAGCCTTGCTGGTGTCCACCGCGGCGCTACTGTTCGCCGCCGTTGGCTGCCCGCTGGCCGGGGCATTCTCCGACCGGGTCGGGCGTCGACGGACCATTGGCTTTACCTGCCTGTGGGTGATGTTCGCGGTATTGCCTGCCTACTGGCTGGCCAGCTCCGGTTCGCTGGCCGGGGCCTTGCTGGGGGTGATCCTGCTGGCCGTTGGCGCGCTGATGAGTGGTGTGGTCACGGCGGCCCTGCTGTCGGAGTGCTTCCCGACCCGCAGCCGTTATACCGCCTCGGCGATCACCTACAACCTGGCCTACACCCTGTTCGGCGGCACTGCACCGTTGCTGGCGACCTGGTTGATCGAGCAAAGCGGCAGCCGCCTGGCGCCGGCGTTCTACCTGGTGGCAATCGCCTTGCTGGCATTGCTAGGGGGGTTGGCGTTGCCGGAGACGTCGCGGATATCGCTGCATGACGAGCCCGGCGATACAGCGCAAGGTGAGGTGGCGAGCGAAGCGGTTCACTAGGCATTTCAGCCCGCGGTGGATGGCACCGGCTGCGCCGGTGTTCGCCGGCAAGCCGGCTCCTACGTCCTGTAGGAGCCAGCCTTGCTGGCGAAGCAGGCAACGCGGTGCGTGGAACCGGCTACAGATCGAACCTATCCAGTTCCATGACTTTCACCCAGGCGGCGATAAAGTCCTTGGCAAATTTCTGCCCGCCGTCACCGCTGCCGTAGACCTCGCTGATGGCCCGCAACTGGGCGTGGGAGCCGAACACCAGATCGACCCGGCTGGCAATCCACTTCACTTGCCCGGTCTTGCGCTCGCGGCCCTCGAAGGTTTCGTTGTCCGCCGTGGTCGGCTTCCACTCCACGCCCATGTCCAACAGGTTGCGGAAGAAATCGTTGCTGAGCACCCCGACCTTGTCGGTGAACACGCCCTCCTTGCTGGCGCCATGGTTGGCGCCCAGCACCCGCAGGCCGCCAACCAACACCGCCAGCTCAGGCGCGGTCAGGGTCAGCAACTGGGCTTTGTCCAGCAGCAGTTTTTCGGCCTTGACGCTGTAGCGCGCCTTGCTGAAATTACGGAAACCGTCAGCCAGGGGTTCGAGCACGGCGAACGACTCGACGTCGGTTTGCGCCTGCGAAGCATCCACCCGCCCCGGGCGGAACGGCACGCTAAGGTCATGCCCGGCGTCCTTGGCGGCTTTTTCCACCGCCGCGCTACCGGCCAGGACGATCAGGTCGGCCAGCGATATCTTGTTGCCACCCTCGGCGCGGATTTTTTCCAACGCCGTGAGTACCTTGTCCACGCCCTGGTTCGCGGCCCAGCCCTTTTGCGGCGCCAGGCGCAGACGCGCGCCATTGGCCCCGCCGCGCTTGTCGGAACCGCGGAAGGTCGAAGCCGAGGCCCAGGCAGTGGAAACCAGCTCGGCCACGCTCAGGCCCGAGGCCAGGACCTTGGCTTTCAACGCGGCGATATCAGCCCCGCTGGGCTGCGCGCCGGCCTTGGGCAGTGGGTCTTGCCAGAGCAGTTCCTCGTTGGGCATTTCCGGGCCGAGGTAACGCGCCAGCGGGCCCATGTCGCGGTGGATCAGTTTGTACCAGGCGCGGGCGAAGGCATCGGCCAACTGCTCGGGGTTGTCCTTGAAGCGGCGGGCGATGGGTTCGTAGATCGGGTCGAAGCGCAGCGCCAGGTCAGAGGTGAGCATCGAGGGCGCATGCCGTTTCGACGCATCGTGGGCATCCGGCACCGTACCTGCGCCCTTGCCATCCTTGGGCCGCCACTGATGGGCACCCGCCGGGCTCTTGGTCAGTTCCCATTCGAAGTTGAACAGGTTGTTCAGGTACTCGTTGCTCCAGCGCGTGGGCGTCGAGGTCCAGATTACTTCCAGGCCGCTGGTGATGGTGTCACCGCCTTTGCCGGTGCCGAACTTGTTGGCCCAGCCCAGCCCCTGCTGCTCCAGCCCCGCGGCCTCCGGTTCGGCACCGACGTTGTCGGCAGGGCCTGCGCCATGGGTCTTGCCGAAGGCGTGGCCGCCGGCGATCAGCGCCACGGTCTCTTCATCGTTCATGGCCATGCGGCCAAAGGTGTCGCGGATGTCCTTGCCCGATGCGACCGGGTCCGGCGTGCCGTCCGGCCCCTCTGGGTTGACGTAGATCAGCCCCATCTGCACTGCGGCCAGGGGATTTTCCAGGTTGCGCTCGCCCGCCAAGTTGCGGCTCTGCTCCTCGGGGCGCTTGGCAGGCTCGGCCACCAGGTCGCCCTTGCCCGCCGGCTCGGCCTTGCCGTAGCGGGTATCGCCGCCCAGCCAAACCTTCTCCGAGCCCCAGTAGACATCCTCGTCCGGCTCCCACACATCGGAGCGCCCGCCAGAGAAACCGAAGGTCTTGAAGCCCATCGACTCCAGGGCCACGTTGCCGGTGAGCACGATCAGGTCGGCCCAGGAGATCTTGTTGCCATACTTCTGCTTGATCGGCCACAGCAGGCGCCGGGCCTTGTCCAGGCTGACGTTGTCGGGCCAGCTGTTGAGCGGGGCGAAGCGTTGCTGGCCGGAACCGGCGCCGCCGCGCCCATCGCCGATACGGTAGGTGCCGGCACTGTGCCAGGCCATGCGAATGAACAAAGGGCCGTAGTGGCCAAAGTCGGCGGGCCACCAGTCCTGGGAATCGGTCATCAAGGCGGTCAGGTCTTGCTTCAGGGCCTGGAAGTCGAGGCTCTTGAACGCCTTGGCATAGTCGAAGTCCGGGTCCATGGGGTCGGACTTGGACGAATGCTGGTGAAGGATCTTCAGGTTGAGCTGGTCAGGCCACCAGTCACGGTTGCTGGTGCCGCCACCGGCGGTTTGATGGAATGGGCATTTCGATTCGTTGGCCATCTGTGTCTACCTTTGGGTCGGGTCTGTCCAGATTTCCGGGCGTTGTTGTCGTTGCGCTGCCAGGTCTTGGAGCGGCCACGGCCAAGGCGTGAGCCTGCTCCTCATCAGGGTTGGCCGGCGGCGCCAGGCGCTTGAGCGCAGCGGCTTTTCGCGGGACCAGCACAAAGACTAGTCGAGCCTGCCCAGAGGTCTAATAGAGGCGCTGTTGCACAGCGATAGCCTGGCTCTTTCACCCAGGCGGCGAACAGACAATCATCAACCAGGCCGATAGCCACTATGGTGCTGTTCGCCAGCAAGGCTTGCCGTGGCAGCCAGCCTGCTGGCGAACAGTCGCTCAAGCCACCACAGCTTGCAGGCGCTGCCACAACCGTTGCACATGCTCGCGCTCGGTCGGCAGCGCCCCGACCGACACCCGCACCATCCAGCCCCCGTTCAAGGTTGCAGGGGTGACATAGGCCTCACCCGAGGCATTCAAGCGTTCGGCCCAGGCGCGGGTATGACGATCCAGCGCCTCACCCTCAACCCCGGCTGGGCGATGGCGAACGCACAAGGTCTGCAACTGCACCGGCGCCAGCAACTCCCAGTCGCCACTCGCCGCGACCTGCTCGGCCAGCCAGCGGGCATTGTCCAGGTCGCGGCGCAGACGCTGCTGCAAGGCTTCGACACCCTCGCTGCGCAGCATGAACCACAGTTTCAACGCTCGGAACCGACGCCCCAGCGGGATGCCCCAGTCACGCAGGTTCTTCACCTCGCCGTCGACCGCCGATTGCAGGTAGCTGGGGTTGGTGCTCATCACCCGGATCAGGTGCTGTGGATCGCGCACGTAGTAGATCGAGCAATCGAAAGCCACGCCCAGCCATTTATGGGCATTGACCACCACCGAGTCGGCCAGCTCGATGCCGTCCCACATCCAGCGGCATTCCGGGAGGATCATCGCCGAGCCGGCCATGGCCGAGTCTACATGCAGCCACAGCTGGTTGGCCTGGGCGATTTCACCGATCGCGCGCAGCGGGTCCAATGCCGTGGTAGTGGTGGTACCGGTGGTGGCGACCACCGCGCAGGGTTGGTTGCCGGCGACCAGGTCCTTGGCGATGGCCGCCTCCAGCGCCTCGGGACGCATGGCGAACTGCTCATCGGTAGGGATCAGGCGGATGTTGTCACGACCAAAGCCCGCCAGCAGCGCGGCCTTGTCCACCGAGCTGTGGGCGTGGGCGCTGACGTAGACGATCAACGGCTTGGCCTGGCCCTGCAGGCCGCCACGCACCTGGGCATGGTCGGTGGCACGCTCGCGGGCGCAGATCAGCGCCACCAGAGTGCTGGTCGAGGCGGTGTCCTGAATCACTCCGCTCCACTGGTCACTGAGGCCCAGCAACTGGCGCAGCCAGTCGAGGGTGGTCTCCTCCAGCTCGCTCAGGGCCGGGCTGGACTGCCACGACAGGCCGAGCACGCCCAGGCCGGTGCTGAGGAAGTCGCCCAGCACCGAGGACAAGGTGCCGTTGGAGGGGAAGTAGCCATAGAAATCCGGGTGCTGCCAGTGCGATAGGCCGGGCATGACCAGCTTGTCGACGTCGGCGAGGATGGCCTCGAACGGCTCGCCTTGCCGAGGCGCGCCCTGGGGCAGCGCAGCCTTGAGGTAGCCGGGCTCGACCTGGGCCATGACCGGGCGCTCGCCGACGCTCTGGCGGTAGTCGGCGATCAGGTCGATCAGTTGGTGGCCGTATTGGCGGAATTGTTCGGGGGTCATGGGCGGTCTCCTGGCTGCACAATTGCCTCGCAGTCTAGGTGCCCCTCACAGGCTAAAGAACCCCGCTTCGCGCATAGCTGCTATGGCAAAGGCGCATGCCCGCCCTGTACGCCGAAGTGCGACTGGCGCCACACCTCGAACACCCGATTGCGCAGCCAACGATGCTCTGCCGAGGCCTGCAGGCGCTGGTGCCACACCACCCAGTAGCGCTGGGTATGCTCGACAAAGCCCATCGGCCGCCAGCTCAGGCCATGCAACCGCGCCAGTTGCCGGGCGATATGCTCGGGCACCGTGGCCAATGCCTGGCCGTTGCCGACCACCTGGACCATCGCGCTGAAGAACGGCACCTCCAGCGTGACGCGGCGCTGCAGCCCCTGGGCGCGCAGATGGCGGTCGATGAAGCTGTCCTTGTCGCCGCCACCGGACACCCGCACGTGCTTGAAGGCCAGGTAGTCTTCCTGGCTCAGTTCGGCGCGAATACTCAATGGATGGTCATGGCGCATCAGGCACACCGCCCGGTCCTCGCCCAGCAGCCGGCCGTGCAGGTTGGGTGGCGACTCGTCGAACAGCGTGGTGGCCAGGTCGATCTCGCCGCTGGCGAGCAAGGCGTACTGCCCGGCCTGCCAGGTGCGGTACTCCAGCGACACCCCCGGCGCTTCCTGCTCCAACGCTTTCACCAGCTGCGGCAGCATGTGTTCGGCCACGTAGTCCGAGGCCGCCAGGCAGAAACGCCGCTCGCAGCGCGCTGGGTCGAACGCCGCAGGCTGGCGCAGGGCGTTGAGCTCGTCCAGCACTTGGCGCAATGGCTCGACCAGCGTTTCGGCGTGTTCGCTGAGCACGTAGCCACGCCCCTGGCGCACCAGCAGCGGGTCGTCGAAGGCATCGCGCAGGCTGGCCAGCTGGCGGCTCAGCGCCGGTTGGCTGCAACCCAGGCGCTCGGCGGCGTGGCTGAGGTTCTTCAACTGCAGGAGGCAGTCGAGGGAGCGCAGGTGGGCAAGGCTGAGGGAGGCGAAGGTGGGGTGCATGGCGCAGGTCCGCAAATGTTCGCGGGGCAAGCCCCCTCCCACAGACGCGCTGGGAGAGGGCTTGCCCCGCGAGGATAACGCGCGGCTCAGTCAGTCAGGCCGACATAGACGTTCTGTACGTCTTCGTTCTCGTCGATGGCTTCGAGGAAGGCCTCGACTTCGGCCAGCGCTTCAGCGCTCAGGCTGGCAGCGCTCACGGGGTTCTTCGGGGTGTAGCCGATCTTCGCCGAAGTCACGGTGAAACCATGCTCCGGCAGGGCTTTCTGCACGGCGTCCAGGTCGGTGGTGTCGGTGATGAACAAGGTCGAACCCTCTTCCTCACCGTCCTCGAAGTCCTGGGCACCGGCTTCAATGGCTGCCATTTCCGGGTCGGCGTCGCCTTCCGGGGTGGCCTCGATCAGGCCGACATGGTTGAAGTCCCAGGCCACCGAGCCGCTGGCACCCAACTGGCCCTTGCGGAACAGTACACGGATCTGCGCCACGGTACGGTTGACGTTATCGGTCAGGCACTCGACGATCAGCGGCACCTGGTGCGGAGCGAAGCCTTCGTAGCTGACCGCATGGTACTGCACGGCCTCGCCGTCCAGGCCGGCGCCTTTCTTGATGGCGCGCTCCAGGGTCTCTCGGGTCATCGAGGCTTTCTTGGCCTGGACAATGGCCAGGCGCAGGCGCGGGTTCATGTCCGGGTCGGCGCCAGACTTGGCGGCGATCTGGATCTCCTTGGCCAGCTTGCCCATGATCTTGCCCTTGGCGTTGGCCGCCGTTTCTCTATGCTTGGCTTTCCACTGTGCGCCCATATCGACTCTCTTTGTTTCAGCGGCCGGTTCAGGAAGCGACCGGCCAAAAAGTGGGGAGAGTTTATACGCCCTGCGCACCGGGTTCGACAAGAAATCGCATCAGCTTCAGCCCTTGTCGGCCTTCCCCGCCGCCGCCGCGAACTTCGCCAGGCGCACATCCAGCCCGCGCGGACGCACGCCGCGGTCTTCGGCGCGCTCCTTGCGGCGGATGGCGTTGCGCACCATCAGCGACCCCAGGTAGCGCACCGGCTCCGGCGGGAAACGCCCCAGCGGGCCCTTGACCAGCGGCGAGCGGGTCCAGGCATTGGACTGCCCCAAGGCCAGCGACGCGAGGATCTGCCCGCCCATGTGGCACGGCCCCACCCCGCTGCCCGAATAGCCGAAGCCGTAGAACACGTTGCCCTGGCCATCGAGCCGGCCAAAGAATGGCAAGCCGGTCACCGAGCGATCCGACGGTCCGTTCCAGCTCGCCGCCAGCGGTACCTCGGCCAACGCCGGGAAGAACTCCGCCAGGCTGTCACGCAGCAACGGCTGATACGGCGACGGCTGGTCGAACACCGGCAGCATGCGCCCGCCGTAGGCGAAGGTATTGCCGCCCTTGCCGAGCATCAGCCGGCCATCGGAGGTGTTGTGGTAGTAGTGCACGAAGATCCGCGAGTCGAGCACGCTGACGCCGCTGTCCAGGCCGATCTGGCGCAGCAGTTCGGGGCACGGCTCGGTGATCACCATGTCGCTGGAGACGATCGCCACGCTACGCTCGAACTGTGGGAAGGCCCGCGCCATCCAGGCATTGAGGCCGAGCACCACGCGGTCGGCGCGAACAGTGCCGGCGCGGGTGCGCACCTGCACCGGCACGCCATGCTCCAGGCCGGTCATTGCCGTGCCCTCGTGAATACGCACCCCACGCTCCAGCGCCACCCGCCGCAGGCCACGCACCAGGCGCCCCGGCTGCACCGTGGCGGCTGCCGGCGAGTACCAGCCTTCGAGATGGCGCGCGGAACCGGCCCGACGCTGCAACTGCTCCAGGGGCAAGCGCTGGAAGGAATTGATCCCCTGTTGCTCCAGCGCCGCGATCACCGCGTCGGTAGCGCCGAGCTGTGCGCGGTTGGTGGCGGTATACAAGGTACCGTCCATGCGGTAGTCGCAGTCAATGTCGTTGCTGGCGCAGAACGCGCCAATGGCCGCGACGCTCTGCTCCGACTCGCGCACCAGGCGCAGCGCCTCCTGCTCCCCGAACAGCCGTGCGAGGGTGAAGTACTTGGCCGACCAGGACAGCGCGCAGCCGCCATTGCGCCCGCTGGCCCCGGCGCCGCAGATATCCGCCTCGATCAACAACACATCCAGCTGCGGTGCCTGTTCCTTGAGCATCAAGGCCGTCCATAGCCCGGTGTAGCCGCCGCCGACGATGCACACATCGCAGCGGGCGTCGCCGACCAGCGGTGGGCATGGGGACGCCTGTTCCTGGTCCAGGGCCTGTTGCAGCCAGAAGGGTCTCATCTGCTCGTTTTCCTCTAGGTACGCAGTGGCTTGATCGCCATGCCGGTATTGGGCGCCACGTCGGTGGCCTGGGGTGCCGTTGCCGGACGGCTGTTCCAGTGCGGCAGCAGCACCAGGGCGGAGAACAGCGCGGTGCCGGCGAAGACGATGAATACCGTGACGCTGTCGAAGTAGCCCGGCAGCAAGCCGCCAAGCACCGCGCCCACCGAGCCGCAGCCGTTGACGAAGCCGGCCGCGGTGGCGCCGGCCTTGGCCGTGCCGAAGTCGATGGCGGCGGCGCCGCTGATCATCGAGTCCGGGCCGTACAGGGTCAGGCCCATGACGAACAGCAAGGCCACTACCAGCACCACGCTGCCGCTGTGCATCGCCGCCATGAAACCGGCCAGGGTCAAAGTCAGCAATACCAGGCTGATCACGCAGGCCGGCATGCGCCGGGCGCCGAACAGCTTGTCCGAGGCCAGGCCGATGAGGATCGGCCCGAGCAGCCCGGCCAGCTCGAAGGCAGTGGGGATGATCGCCGCGCCAACCTTGCCCACCGAGGGCATCTGTTCGAAGACGATCACCGGCCCCCATAGCAGAATGGCGTAGCGCGCCGGCTTGAGCATGAAGTAGGCCAGGCCCAGGGTCAGCACCGTGCGGTTGCGCAGGATCTCGCGCAGCGGTGCCCAGACGCTGCACAGGTTCGCCCCCGGGGCCATGCTCTGCGGTTCGGGCTCCACCGCCGGCAGGCCGACGTCCTCGGGTTTGTTGCGCTGGAAGATGAAGAACAGCACCGCCACCGCGGCCACCACCACGGCACTGGAGAAGAATGCCGCGTGCCAGCTGCCGACCAGGGTGTAGGCCCACCAGCCGGCGAACGGCGAGGCGACCAGGCCGCCGAAGGCGTAGCACGAGCTCCACAGCCCCAGCACCCGTCCGCGCTGGGACGCCGGGAAGAAACTGCCGATGTTCTTGCACAGCCCGGCCCAGCCGGTGGACTGGGCCAGGCCCTGGATCAGCATGCAGGTGGCGAAGATCGGGAAAGTCGCGTAGCTGCCCATCGCCACGGCGGCGGCGGCCGAAATCAGCAACCCGCCCAGCACCACCACCCGTGGCCCGAAGCGGTCGGCAAGCATGCCCCAGGTGAACTGGCCCACGGCGTAGGCGGCCAGGTAGATGGCGTCGAGGTTGGCCATGGCCGCCTTGTCGAGCATGAACGATGGGTCTTCGCCGATGCCAAGCTTGGCCACCGAAAAGGCCTTGCGAGTGAAGTAGAAGGCGGCGTAGGCCAGCCAGGTGATCGCGAAAATCTGCACGCGCCAGCGTTTGATGGCGCCCAGGGATTGATTCATTTGACTCTGACCTCTTGTTTGAGTGTGCCGGCAGAATGTGAAGAAACGCCTGTCTTGTTGTTGTGTTGCGCACTGCGTGACGGAGGGACGTCACTTGGTCAGATGGCGGTGGTGCCGCCATGGGCGACATGCCGCTGCTCGTGGCAGAGGCGTCGGGTTGAAACACATGGAAACAGCTGCTGACTGATAAATAAAATCGATTTATCGTATTTCACACATAAGCCCAGCTTGTAAGCGGAGTGTTCGATGTCGGTTTCCCATGCTCAACTCAAGGCCTTCCACGCCGTTGCCGAACAGGGCAGCTTCACCCGTGCGGCACAAAAGCTGTTCCTCACCCAGCCGGCGGTGTCCGACCAGGTGCGCAAGCTCGAGGAACGCTTCGGGGTGTTGCTGTTCCAGCGCAACAAGCGTTCGGTGCAACTGACCGACCTGGGCGAGCGCCTGCTGGGTGTGACCCAGCGCCTGTTCGCCTGCGAGGCCGAGGCTGTGGAGTTGCTGCAGGACTCCCGGGCCTTGCACACCGGCAGCCTGACCTTGGCGGTGGACGCGCCGGTGCATGTGCTGCCGCAGGTGGCGCGGTTCTGCCAGCGTTATCCAGGGATCCAGGTGAAGATCGAGACGGGCAATACCGATGAATCGCTGGCGCGGTTGTTCAGCTACCAGGCCGACCTGGCGTTGCTCGGGCGTGATGTCGATGATGAACGGCTGCACTGCGTGCCCATCCGCCGTGACCCGATGGTGGCATTCGTCTCGCATCAGCACCCCTGGGCCAGCCGCGGTTCAATCAACCTGGCGGACCTGGACGACACGCCGTTGGTGCTGCGCGAGCCGGGGTCGGTGACGCGCCAGACCCTGGAAGAGGAGATGCAGCGAGCGGGGTTGCGGATTCGCCCGGCGATCCAGGTCGAAGGCCGTGAGGCCGCGCGTGAGGCGGTGGTGGTGGGGATCGGCGTCGGGGTGGTTTCGGCGGCGGAGTTCGGCGCCGATGCGCGGGTGTGCGCGTTGCCGATTGTCGATTGCCAGCGGCATTTGACCGAAACCCTGGTTTGCCTGAGAGAGCAACGGATGCGGCGGGTGGTGGCTACGTTTCTGGAGATGGTTTAAGCAGTTCCAAGGCTGCTGTTCGGCCAACCGTACCTCTGCCGACACGATCATTGCAGCGACGCAAAGACCCGACTGCATCGTTAAATATTATTGACCCAATCCCCTGCCAAACCCTTGCCGGCAAAGGCCCCGCCAGCCCCAAGCCCCCGAAAACCGCCGCCCTAGCACCCCGCCACTCGTTTGACATATCGAACGGCTCTGGCAAGCTATGAGTCAGGCCCCGACCGACATCGCCTGCATGGCGAGCCGGCAGTGCTCGGGGCTTCAGGCAGCACTCAAGGCCCCGGCCGTGCGCCTGCACAACAACGACAGGCATGACCTGTCCCAAGGTGACATATGTCCAACAGCAACATTGGCAACAAGCAACCTTCCCTGCGCAAACCCGTCGTCCTTATGACCATGGGCAGCCAAGAGCGCAAAGGCCATGACTATCAGGTCATGACCCACAAATACATCTCCCCGCTGGTCGAGTTCTCCGGTTGTGTCCCGGTCCTGGTGCCCACCTGCTGCGGCGTCGAAGACCTCGAGACCTACCTGGACATGGCCGACGGCGTGTACCTGACCGGTGCCGGCAGCAACATCGACCCGGCCCTCTACGGCCAGGACAACCAGACGCCCGGCAAAGGCCAGGACCAGAACCGCGACCTGTTCGACATCCCGCTGGTCAAGGCGGCGATCAAGCGTGGCCTGCCGATCTTCGGCATCTGCCGCGGCATGCAGGAAATCAACGTGGCCCTCGGTGGCGACATCTACCAGAAGGTCTACGCCGAGCCAGGCTTCAACGACCACCGGGAAAACCCGGAAGATCCGGTCGAGGTCCAGTACGCCCAGGTGCACGGCGTGAAGATCAAGCCGGGCAGCTGGCTGCGCGACACCCTCGGCAGCGACGAAATTCGCGTCAACTCGCTGCACGGCCAGGGCCTGCGCAACCTGGGCGCGGGCATCGAGCCGATCGCCCATGCCGAGGATGGCCTGGTCGAGGCGATCCACGCCCCGAGCATCTCGCCCTTCCTGTTCGCGGTGCAGTGGCACCCGGAGTGGCAGGCGGCGAAGAACCCCGACTCGATCAAGATGTTCCAGGCCTTCGGCGACGCCTGCCGCGCCCAGGTCCGCAAGTCCCAGGTCAAGCGCAACCAGGCCGCCTGACCCTCTGAAGCTTCGTTAGCTTTGATCGCGGGGCGGCGCAAGGTCGCCCCCGTTTCCCACGGTCACCCTCTGCTGGTCCCAGAACACCTCCCGTGGAAGCGGGCGGCGGGCTTGTGCCTGTCTCCGCGATCTTTTTTCCTCTCCCCTCATAGAGATACGATGACTCATAAGATCTCGTGTCGTCTTGCCGCCCCTATCGCAGCGCAAGCCCGCTCCCGCAGCCCGGCAGAGCTGTCACGTCATGACTATAGGCGCGGGCTGGCCGCGCGCTGAGGCCAGATCTGATCACTACCCCGCAGAAAATCCATGGACAGGGCTAGTCACAGAACAAGTTGTACGATAACTTACCTCTCACCTTGGTACCTCCTCCTTCCAAGCGCCACAGGATGCCTACAACAATGAATCCACAAGAACTGCAATCCATCCTCTCCCACGGCCTGCTGTCGTTCCCCGTCACCGACTTCGACGCGGCCGGCGACTTCAACCCCGCAGGCTATGTCAAACGCCTGGAATGGCTCGCCCCGTATGGCGCCAGCGCACTGTTCGCCGCCGGTGGCACCGGCGAGTTCTTCTCCCTGGCCGCCAGCGAGTACAGCCAGGTGATCAAGACCGCCGTCGACACCTGCGCCACTTCGGTACCGATCCTCGCCGGCGTCGGCGGCTCGACCCGCCAGGCCATCGAATACGCCAAGGAGGCTGAACGCCTGGGCGCCAAGGGCCTGCTGCTGCTGCCCCACTACCTCACCGAAGCCAGCCAGGACGGCGTCGCCGCCCATGTCGAGGCGGTGTGCAAGGCGGTGAACATCGGCGTGGTGGTCTACAACCGCAACGTCTGCCGGCTGAACGCCGACCTGCTGGAACGCCTGGCCGAGCGCTGCCCGAACCTGATCGGCTACAAGGACGGCCTGGGCGACATCGAGCTGATGGTGTCGATTCGTCGCCGCCTGGGCGATCGTTTCAGCTACCTGGGTGGCCTGCCCACCGCCGAGGTGTATGCTGCGGCGTACAAGGCGCTCGGAGTGCCGGTGTATTCGTCGGCGGTGTTCAACTTCGTGCCCAAGACTGCGATGGACTTCTACCACGCCATCGCCCGCGACGATCACGCCACCGTGGCCAAGCTGATCGACGACTTCTTCCTGCCGTACCTGGACATCCGCAACCGCAAGGCTGGTTACGCAGTGAGCATCGTCAAGGCCGGGGCGAAGCTCGCCGGTCATGACGCGGGCCCCGTGCGCACGCCGCTGACCGACCTCACCGCGCAGGAGTACGAGATGCTCGCCGCGCTGATGGACAAGATGGGCCCGCAATAAGCGAGCACCCCGCGGCCTGCCAAAGCCGCCGCCGGAGCAGGGACGCCCCGCTCCGGCCTACAACCAATCCCCGTATAAAAATAACGAGTGGGAGTAACCAGCATGCAAGCGACGCCAAAGACGCATGTACGCTACCTGATCCTGTTGATGCTGTTCCTGGTGACCACCATCAACTACGCCGACCGCGCCACCATCGCCATCGCCGGCTCCAGCCTGCAGAAAGACCTGGGCATCGACGCGGTCACCCTCGGCTACATCTTCTCCGCCTTCGGCTGGGCCTACGTGGCCGGGCAGATCCCCGGCGGCTGGCTGCTCGACCGCTTCGGCTCGAAGAACGTCTACGCCTTCAGCATCTTCACCTGGTCGCTGTTCACCCTGCTGCAGGGCTTCGTCGGCGGGCTGCCGGTGGCCTGGGCGGTGGTCACGCTGTTCACCCTGCGCTTCCTGGTAGGCTTCGCCGAAGCGCCGTCGTTTCCCGGCAACGCGCGGATCGTCGCGGCCTGGTTCCCCACCCAGGAGCGCGGCACCGCCTCGGCGATTTTCAACTCGGCGCAGTACTTCGCCACCGCGCTGTTCGCCCCGATCATGGGCTGGATCGTCTTCACCTTCGGCTGGGAACATGTGTTCGTGGTCATGGGCGCGCTGGGTATCGTGTTCTCGGCGGTGTGGCTGAAGACCATCTACAACCCGCGCCAGCACCCACGCATCGGCCAGGCCGAACTCGAGCATATCGAGCAGAACGGCGGCCTGGTGGACATGGACCAGAAACGCGGCGGCGACGGCCCGAAATGGGGCTACATCAAGCAGCTGCTGACCAGCCGCATGCTGCTGGGCGTCTACCTCGGCCAGTACTGCATCAACGCCATCACCTACTTCTTCCTCACCTGGTTCCCGGTGTACCTGGTGCAGGAGCGCGGCATGACCATCCTCAAGGCCGGCTTCATCGCCTCACTGCCGGCGGTATGCGGCTTCATCGGCGGGGTGCTGGGCGGGGTGCTGTCGGACTGGCTGCTGCGTCGCGGCAACTCGTTGACCTTCGCGCGCAAGCTGCCAATCGTCTGCGGCCTGCTGCTGTCGACCACCATGGTGTTCTGCAACTACGTCGAGGCCGAGTGGATGGTGGTCGGCTTCATGACCCTGGCGTTCTTCGGCAAGGGCATCGGCGCCCTGGGCTGGGCGGTGGTCGCCGACACCTCGCCCAAGCAGATCGCCGGCCTGTCGGGCGGGCTGTTCAACACCTTCGGCAACATCGCCTCGATCACCACGCCGATCGTCATCGGCTACATCATCAGCGCCACCGGTTCGTTCAAATGGGCCCTGGTATATGTGGGCGCCAACGCCCTGGTGGCGGTGTTCAGCTACCTGGTGATCGTCGGCCCGATCAAGCGCATCGAGCTCAAGGAGCCGCCCAAGCGCGAACCTGCGCCCGACGCCGAACTGGCCCGCCAGTAAGCCGGACACGTCGGCGCCCAACGGCGCCGGCGACAGCACCACGCCTGAGAGACAAGACAAGAAGGGCCTGACCATGCAGTTGATCGAACATTCCGAGTCGCCCCGCTACGTGCGCCTGCACCCCGACGACAACGTCGTGGTGGTGGTCAACGACGGCGGCCTGGGCGAAGGCGCGCGCTTTGCCGATGGCCTGACCCTGGTCGAGGGCGTGCCGCAGAGCCACAAGGTCGCCACCGTGGACATCCGCAAGGGCGAGGCGGTGCGCCGCTATGGCCAGGTCATCGGCCATGCCCTGGCAGACCTGCGCCAGGGCAGTTGGGTCAAGGAAGATCAACTGGCGATGCCGGCCGCGCCCGAGCTTGCCAGCCTGCCACGCTGCGACGCCGTGCCCGCCGCCCTGCCGCCACTCGACGGCTTCAGCTTCGAGGGCTACCGCAACGCCGACGGCAGCGTCGGCACCCGCAACATCCTCGGCATCACCACCACCGTGCAGTGCGTGACCGGCGTGCTCGACCACGCGGTCAAGCGTATACGCGCCGAATTGCTGCCCCGCTACCCCAATGTCGACGATGTGGTCGCCCTCACCCACAGCTACGGCTGCGGCGTGGCGATCAACGCCCGCGACGCCTACATCCCGATCCGCACCGTACGCAACCTGGCGCGCAACCCCAACCTAGGCGGGGAGGCGCTGGTCATCAGCCTGGGCTGCGAAAAGCTCCAGGCCGGCCAGGTGATGCACGACGGCGATCCGTCCGTGGACCTCAGCGAGCCGTGGCTGTACCGCCTGCAGGATGCGACGCTGGGCTTCGGCGAGATGATCGAGCAGATCATGGCCCTGGCCGAGACCCGCCTGAAAAAGCTCGACCAGCGCCGCCGCGAGAGCGTGCCGGCCAGCGAACTGATCCTCGGCATGCAGTGCGGCGGCAGCGACGCCTTCTCCGGCATCACCGCCAACCCGGCGCTGGGCTATGCCGCCGACCTGTTGGTGCGCGCGGGCGCGACGGTGCTGTTCTCGGAAGTTACCGAGGTGCGCGACGCCATCTACATGCTCACCTCCCGGGCCGAAACGCCGGAGGTCGCCGAAGCATTGGTGCGCGAAATGGACTGGTACGACCGCTACCTGCAGCAGGGCGCCGCCGATCGCAGCGCCAACACCACGCCGGGCAACAAGAAAGGCGGTTTGTCCAACATCGTAGAAAAAGCCCTGGGCTCGATCGTCAAGTCCGGCAGCGGCGCGATCCAGGGCGTGCTCGGGCCCGGCGAGCGGGTAACGCGCAAGGGCCTGATCTTCTGCGCCACCCCGGCCAGCGACTTCGTCTGCGGCACCTTGCAACTGGCGGCCGGGATGAACCTGCATGTGTTCACCACTGGTCGCGGCACGCCCTATGGCCTGGCCATGGCGCCGGTGGTCAAGGTGTGCACCCGCAGCGAGCTGGCCCAGCGCTGGCCGGACCTCATCGACATCGACGCCGGGCGCATCGCCAGCGGCCGGGCGAGCATCGAGGAGCTGGGCTGGGAGCTGTTCCATTACTACCTGGACGTGGCCAGCGGCCGCAGGCAGACCTGGGCCGAACAACACCGGCTGCACAACGACATCACCCTGTTCAATCCGGCCCCCATCACCTGACGAAGCGTGCCTGGGCCCTTCGCCGACAACACGCCCCCTGTGGGAGCCGGCTTGCCGGCGAAACGAGTGCGTAGCACTCGCCCAGGCCCTGAACCCAGCCATTCATCTACAGGAGCATTCCATGCCCGAAATCCTCGGCCACAACTTCATCGCCGGCCAGCGCAGCGCCCTTGGCCCGCAACGCCTGCACAGCCTCGACGCCACCAGCGGCGAAGCCCTGCCCTACAGCTTCGCCCAGGCCACCGAGGGCGAAGTCGACCGCGCCGCCCGCGCCGCCGCCGACGCCTTCAGCGCGTTCCGCCAACTGCCCCCGGCCCGCCGCGCCGAGTTCCTCGAAGCCATCGCCGCCGAACTGGACGAACTCGACGACCACTTCGTCGCCATTGTCTGCCGTGAAACCGCCCTGCCCGCCGCGCGCATCCAGGGCGAGCGCGGCCGCACCAGCGGCCAGATGCGCCTGTTCGCCCAGGTGCTGCGTCGCGGTGACTACCTCGGTGCGCGCATCGACCTGGCGCTGCCCGAGCGCCAGCCGCTGCCACGGGTGGACATCCGCCAGATGCGCATCGGGGTCGGCCCGGTGGCGGTGTTCGGTGCCAGTAACTTCCCGCTGGCGTTCTCCACCGCCGGTGGCGACACCGCCGCGGCCCTGGCCGCCGGCTGCCCGGTGGTGTTCAAGGCCCACAGCGGCCATATGGCCACCGCCGACCTGGTGGCCTGCGCCATCCTGCGCGCCGCCGACCGCACCGGCATGCCCAAGGGCGTGTTCAACATGGTGTTCGGCGGTGGTGTCGGCGAATGGCTGGTCAAGCACCCGGCCATCCAGGCCGTCGGTTTCACCGGCTCGCTGAAGGGCGGCGACGCGCTGTGCCGCATGGCCGCCGAGCGGCCGCAACCAATTCCGGTGTTCGCCGAAATGTCCAGCATCAACCCGGTGATCGTCCTGCCCGGCGCCCTGGCCAAGCGCGGCGAGGCCATCGCCCGCGAACTGGCAGGCTCGGTGTGCCTGGGCGCCGGCCAGTTCTGCACCAATCCCGGGATGGTGATCGGCTTGCAGTCCCCAGGTTTCAGCCAACTGCTGGGCGAGTTGGGCCGACACCTGGATCAGCAGGCCGGCCAGACGTTGCTCAATGCCGGCGGCCTGCGCAGTTATGTCGGCGGCCTGGAGCATCTGCAGGCCCACGCCGGCATCCAGCATCTGGCGGGGCAGCCGCAGCAAGGCGATCAGGCCCGCGCCCAGCTGTTCAAGGCCGATGCCCGCCTGCTGGCAGAGGCCGACCCGCTGCTGCAGGAGGAGGTGTTCGGCCCGGCCACGGTGGCCGTGGAGGTCGCCGACGAGGCGCAGTTGCGCGCCGCCCTGCTCGGCCTGCGCGGCCAGCTCACCGCCACGCTGATCGGCGAGCCGGACGACCTCGAGGCCTTTGCCTGGCTGGTGCCGCTGCTCGAAGAGAAGGTCGGGCGCATCCTGGTCAATGGCTACCCGACCGGCGTCGAGGTGTGCGACGCCATGGTCCATGGCGGGCCTTACCCGGCGACCTCGGATGCCCGTGGCACTTCGGTGGGAACGCTGGCGATCGATCGCTTCCTGCGGCCGGTGTGCTACCAGAACTACCCGCAGGCTTTGCTGCCGGAGGCGTTGCGCGACGGTAACCCACTGGGCGTGCGGCGCCTGGTTAATGGGCAGTGGTCCGACAGGGCGATTTGAGCGCCCTGAAAGCGTCATAGGGGGCCGCTTTTCGGCCCCTACCAACGTGATCAGCCCCGCTGCGCCTCGGCCTCTTCATGGGCCTGGCGCAGGCGTTCGCGGCTGTTGCTCAGGTGCATGCGCATGGCCATCTTGGCGCCTTCGCTGTCGCGCCGGGCGATAGCCTCGTAGATCGCCTCGTGCTCGTGCATCAACCGGCTCATGTAATGCGCCTGGTCGTCATGGGCCAGGCGCGCCGAGTTGAGCCGGGTACGCGGGATGATGCTGGTGCCCAGGTGATTGATGATGTCGGCGAAGTAGTGATTGCCGCTGGCCTGGGCGATGCGCAGGTGGAACTGGAAGTCCGCCGACACCGCATCCGAGGCATGGGCCGCGCCCTCGTTGAGCTCGTCCAGCGCGGCGCGCATGCCGGCCAGTTGCTCGTCGCTGCGACGCTCGGCCGCCAGGCCCGCCGACTCGATCTCCAGGGCAATGCGCAACTCCAGCACCGCCAGCACCTCGCGCAGGGTGACGATGGTCGCCGGGTCGATACGAAAACCCCCGGTGCTTGGGGTGTCCAGCACGAAGGTGCCGATACCGTGGCGGGTCTCTACCTGGCCTGCGGCCTGCAGCCGCGAAATGGCCTCACGCACCACGGTGCGGCTGACCCCCTCCTCGGCCATGATCTGCGATTCGGTGGGCAGCTTGTCGCCGCGCTTGAGCTGGCCGCTGCGAATGCGCTCGGTCAGCACCGTGACCAGTTCCTGGGCCAGACTGCGTGGCTTGCGCCGGGCCCGTGCCTGTACCTGCTGCTCTGTCATGCCCTGTCTGTCTGGTTGTGGAAGACAGGCGCGATGATAGCGCAAGCAGTTGTACGATCACATACGTCCGGGCGGGTTTTCATGCGCCCTGGCGCGCCGCCGAGGGCGTGTGACCCATGACCTTGCGGTACAAACTGGAAAATGCGCTGGGGCTCTCGTAGCCCAAGTCCAGGGCGATGGCCGTCACCGCCTCGCCCGCCGCCAGGCGGGTCACCGCTGCCATCAGGCAGGCCTGCTGGCGCCATTGGCCAAACGACAGTCCGGTCTGCTCGCGAAAACGCCGGCTGAAGGTGCGCGGGCTGCAGTTGAGTTGACGGGCCCAGGCCTCGGCGCGGGCATGGATCAACGGCTGCGCCAGGAACGCCTGGCACAGGGCCGCCAAACGTGGCTCCCTCGGCATCGGCGCGAACAGCGGCAGGCGCTCGGCCTGGCCCAGCTCGTGCAACAGCAGCCCCAGCAGCAGGCCGTCGCGCCCCGCCTCGTCATGCAGGGCCGGCACTTCGGCGCTGGCAAGCAACAGCTGGTGCAGCAGCGGTTCGACGCGCAATGCCTCGCATAGCGGCCCTGAGCGGGGCAGCGCTGTCGGCTCGATGTACAGGCTGCGGGTACTCACGCCGCGCATGCGTACCTGGTGCGGCTTGCCGGGAGGAATCCACACGCCGCTGCCGGGTGGAATGACCCAGGCGCCATCGTCGGTCAGCACCTCCATCAGCCCGCTCATCCCATAAAGAAATTGCGCCCGGCGATGGACATGCCTGGGCAACAGGGTGTCGGGCGGGTAATCGGTAGCGATGGCCAGTACCGCACGGGGGGTGGCATCGATCTGGGACAGGGGAACATTGCGCATGACAGCAGGCTCTGGCCGTGATGCGATGATTATTGGCCAACTGGCGCAAGCCAGCCAAGGGGCAGGCACCTACGCTGAGAGCCCCTGTCCTGGCCCTGAGGCTGTTCCCATGCTCTACCCCCTGCTTGGCCTGTTCGGCCTGTGTGCCGGCGTCACCACCTTGCTGTTCGGCTTCGGCGGCGGGTTCTTCGCCGTGCCGCTGCTCTATGCCCTGCTGCTCACCAGCCACGGCGCCGGCACGGCCGTGGCGGAGCATGCCATGCAGATCGCCGTGGCCACCTCGGCCACGCTGATGATCTTCAGCAGCGCCCTGGCCACCTGGCGCCACCACCGCGCAGGCAGCCTGCGCTGGGACCTGGTACGCCCCCTGGCGCCGGCCATTGCCGTCGGCGCCCTGCTCGGCGCCTGGGCCGCCCTGTACGTGACCAGCGCCTGGCTGCGCGGGTTGTTCATCGCCTATCTCCTGCTCAGCCTGCTCGATGCCTGGCTGCGCCCGGGCTTCGTCCGCACAGGCGGGCAGGCACTGGCTGGAATGAGCCGTGCCGGCGCGACCCTGGCCGGCCTGCCCATCGGCGCGCTGGCGGCGCTGCTGGGCGTGGGTGGCAGCGTGATGACCGTGCCACTGATGCGCCGCCGCGGCGCCAGCATGCGCACCGCCACCGCCATGGCCAATCCGTTGTCGCTGCCCATGGCCCTGGCGGCCACGCTGGTCTATGCCCTGGTGCCAAGTAGTCAGGCTGACCTTGGCGCCGGCCTGCTCGGGCTGATCGACCTGCGCGCCGCGCTGGTGATGACGGTCGGCGCCTGGTTGGGCATGCACCTGGCCGCGCCCTTGCTGGGGCGCATCCCCGACCATGTGCATGCCCGGGCCTACCTGGCGCTGCTGGCCTGCGTACTGTTGGTGATGCTGCTCGTTGGCGATTGAGCCTGGCCATCGGTCATGCCCGCGCTGTAGGCTGCGACCTGCTCTCTCCAAGGAAGGAAACCGCATGAAGACGTTCGATCGCCTGCTGCTCGCCACAGGCCTGCTCATTCCGCTCTGGCTGCTGTCGGGCGTTGGCCTGACCGCCCTGGCCTATCCCGGCTACGACCATCTGCAGCAGGCCATGAGCCAGCTCGGCGCGGTCGGCGCGCCGACCCATGGCCTCTCGCCCTGGGTCAACAACTTCCCGCTGGCGTTGCTCTTCGGCCTGTTCGCCTGGGGCCTGGCGCGGCGCTGGCGCTACTCGGGGCTGGCTCAGTCGAGCGCGGGGCTGGTGCTGTTGCACGCTGTCGGCAGCCTGGGTACCGGCTGGTTCCCCTGCGACCAGGGCTGCGCGCCGCTGGAGCCGTCGTTCTCGCAACAGATGCACAACCTCAGCGGCCTGCTGATGTTCCTCTCGCTGACCCTGGCCAGCGTGTTGTGGATCTGGCTGGGCAAACGTGTGGCAGGCTCCCCGTGGCTGGGAAGGTGGTCACTGCTGTGCTCGGTGCTGGCGATGATCACCGTGGTGCTGATGGCCAAGGCCGCGCAAGGCGGTGAACTGTTCGGCCTGTACCAGCGCCTCAACTACGGCATCAGCGTGTTGTGGGTTGCAGCCCTGGCCCTGCAATCGCTGCGCGCGCACAGCCGCGATGGTCTGCAAATGGCCATCGCCTGACGGCAAACTGCTGGCCCCCAGGCGTCGAAAGCGCGGGCAAACTTCGTTTTCCTTCAGATGCTTAGGACAGCAACATGCGCGTAATTCTAGCAACCGTGGCTGGCTGCCTGCTGGCCACGACCGCCTTCGGCGCCCAGGCCCGGGCCCTGAGCCAGAACGATCGCCAGGTGTGCGGCTGGGGCGCGCAGATCGCCGCCGAGGCGCAACAGGCCAAGCTTTCCGGGGTGACCCTGTACGCCACGCGCAAGAAGCTGCAGGTACGCAAGTTCGCCAAGCCATGGATGCGCATGACGGCGTTCGGGATCACCGAGCAGACGTACAACAGCCGCTCGCGGCTGAAGCCGGCGGCGATCAAGCAGACGTATTACGAGCAATGTACCCAGCACGCAGTTTCTAAAAAATAATTCATATAATTCAAATGGTTATGAGCTATATGAAATGTAATTTATTAGAACATGTTGAAGTGATTTCGAGGTATTCAGCGGCGTAATCGGCAACCGGTGGGAGCGGGCTTGCCCCGCGATCTGGCCAAGCGGCCATCGCGGGGCAAGCCCCCTCCCACAACACCTCCCGGTCAATCGGGCCTGTCGATCAAGGCTCGGTAATCCCCGTGGTATCGCCGATCAGCGTCTGCGCCTTGAGCGGCACCGGTGCCGCCTTGCGCAGCGCCGCCACCTGCCCCGCGGTCACCGCCGCGGCCTGGTTGCCCCAGCTGCTGCGAATGAAGTTGACCACATCGGCCACCTGCTGGTCCGACAGCCGCCAGCCGAAGCCGGGCATGCTGAACGTCGACGGCGCGCTCGCCGTGGCCGGCAGGGTCGCGCCTTCCAGCACGATGTGGATCAGCGAGGTGGCATCCTGCCCCTGCACCACCGGATTGCCCGCCAGCGCCGGGAACACCCGGGCATAGCCCTGGCCGTCGGTACGGTGGCAAGCCCCGCAGTTGTCCACGTACAACGCCGCGCCCGTCTTGCGGTCATTGCCTTGCCACAGCGCCTGGGCCACGCTGGGGTCCGCCTGGAACGGCTGGTCGTCCGGGTTGCTCGGCGGCAAGGTCTTCAGGTAGCGGGCAATGGCCGTCAGGTCGGCATCGCTCATGTACTGCATGCTGTGCTCGACCACGTCGCTCATGCCGCCGAACACCGCGGTGCGCTCGTTGCGGCCGGTCTTGAGGAAGGCGACGATCTGCGCCTCGTTCCAACTGCCCAGGCCGTCCTTGTGGTCGCCGCGCAGGCTCTTGGCGATCCAGCCCTCCAGCGGTGCGCTGCCGGCCAGGAAGGCATCGCCGTCGGTGGTATCCAACGCCTTTTCCTGCATGGTGATCGCCCGTGGCGTATGACAGGCCCCGCAATGGCCCAGCCCTTCGACCAGGTAGGCACCTCGCGCCACCACCGGATCACGCCCTGCAGCCTCGAACGGCTTGACCTCGGGCGCGAACAACCCACGCCAGAACGCCAGCGGCCAGCGCATGCTCAATGGCCAAGGGATGTCGCTGGCCTTGTTCTGCTGCGCCACCGGCTGCACGCCGTGCATGAAGTAGGCATACAGCGCCTGCATGTCCTGATCGCTGACCCGGGCATAGGACGGGTATGGCATGGCCGGATACAGCGTGCTGCCATCCTTGCCGATGCCCTGGCGCACGGCGCGCTCGAAGTCTTCGTAGCGGTACTGGCCGATGCCGCTGGCGTGCGGGGTGATATTGGTCGAGTACAGGGTGCCGATGGGTGTTTCCATCGGCAGCCCGCCGGCGAACGGCTTGCCGCCCTTGGCGGTGTGGCAGGCCACGCAGTCGCCGGCACGGGCCAGGTACTCGCCCTGCTTGACCAAGGCTGGATCGACGCCGTCGGCGGCGTGCAGCAAGGTGCTCGCACCCAGGCCGAGCATGGCGATGAACAGTGTCTTGAGTTTCATGACCGGCCTCCTCATGCCTGCACCAGTGGGCCGGGGTTCTTAAGATAGCGTTCGCGGATCGCCCGCGCCGACCAGTAGGTCAACGCCGCCACCAGCCCGGTGGGGTTGTAGCCCAGGCCCTGGGGGAAGGCCGAGGCGCCAGGCACGAACACGTTGTGCACGTCCCAGCATTGCAGGTAGCGGTTGAGCGCGCTGGTCTTCGGGTCGGTGCCCATGATTGCGCCGCCATTGAGGTGAGTGGTCTGGTAGGTGGAGGCATCGAAGTGCTGGCCGAAGGCCTTTTTGCCCGCGCTGATCGCCTTGGGCCCCATGGCCTCGGCGATCTTGCCCATGCGCTCGACCATGAAGCGGTTCATCTTCACGTCGTTGTCTTTCCAGTCGAAGGTCATGCGCAGCAACGGCTGGCCGTAGGCGTCCTTGTACACCGGGTCCAGGTCGAGGTAGTTGTCGCGGTAGGACTGGTGCGCGCCGTGGGCGTCCATCGACAGCATGTGCCGGTAGCTGTCGGCCACCGCGGCCTTCCAGCCACTGCCCCATTTCGGCGTGCCCGGCGGCACCTTGGTGCCGGAGATCGGCTTGGCGCCCGCCTGGTTGACCCAGAACGGCGAGCCGCCGACGAAACCGTGGGGGCCATGGTCGAAGTTATCGGCATTGAAATCGTCTACCGCCACACCGTTGCCGCCGGCACCGATGAAGGGGTTGGTGTGGTGGCTGTCGCGGTCGAAGAACGCGGTCACGGTGGAGATGTTCTGGTAGGCGAAGTTGCGCCCCACCACGCCTTGGTTGCTGACCGGATCGTAAGGCTTGCCGATGCCCGAGAGCAGCATCAGGCGCACGTTGTTGTACTGGAAGGCGCCGAGGATCACCAGGTCGGCCGGTTGCTCGACCTCGCGCCCCTGGCTGTCGACATAGGTCACGCCGGTGGCCAGGCGTTTGTCCTCGGTCAGGTTGACCCGCAGCACATGGGCATTGTTGCGCAACTCGAAGTTGGGCACCTGGCGCAGGGCCGGCAGGATGTTCACGTTGGGCGAGGCCTTGGAGTACATGTAGCAGGCATAGCCGCTGCAGTAACCACAGAAGTTGCACGGTCCCATCTGCGCGCCGTACGGGTTGGTGTAAGGCCCGGAGGTGTTGGCCGACGGCAGGTTGTAGGGGTGATAGCCGACTTCACGGGCGGCCTTCTCGAACAGTTGCGCCGACACGGTGTTCTTCTGCGCCACCAGCGGGAAGTCGCTGGAGCGGTCGGCGGCAAACGGGTTGCCGCCCTTGTCGCGGCCCACCACCTGGCCCTTGATCGACCAGGCCGTGCCGGAGGTGCCGAACACCTTCTCGGCGAAATCGAAGTACGGCTCGAGCTCTTCGTAGCTCACGCCGAAGTCCTGGATGGTCATGCCTTCGGGGATGAAGGCCTTGCCGTAGCGCTCCTCGTAGTGGCTGCGCAGGCGCAGCTCCACCGGGTCGACGCGAAAATGCACGCCGGACCAGTGCAGCCCCGCCCCACCCGTGCCGGTGCCGGGCAGGAAGGCGCCGAACTGGCGATACGGCACGGCCACGTCGTTGACGCTGTGGCGCAGGGTCACGGTCTCGCGGGAGATGTCCATGAACAGCTTCTTGCGCGAGTTGTAGGTCAGCTCGTCCATGGTCTGCGGGTAGACGCCATCCGGGTAGGTGTCCCGGGCCGGGCCTCGCTCCAGGGCAACCACCTGCAGGCCGGCCTCTGTCAGCTCCTTGGCCATGATCGCCCCGGCCCAGCCGAACCCGACGATGACTACATCGACTTTTTTCATCTGGCTCATGCTTACCCCCGCTCGCCGCTGATGGAGACCGACGGGAACGGATAACGCTCGTCGCGCTCCACCCAGTCCATGAAATCGGCGCGAGCGCCGGGGAAGCCCACCAGCTTCCAGCCGACCAACCCCTGGTTGCCGCCGTGCAGCGGATCACTGAAAAAGCCTTCGCGGGTGTTGAGCCAGAGCATGTTGAAGAAGGTGGCCGCCGGCAGCGAGGCAAATGTCGCCGTACCGCCGTCCAGGGCCTCCAGTACCTGCTGCTGGCGCGCAAGATCGAGCTGGGCGAACGCCTTGCCGAACTGCGCCTTGCACCAGGCGTCGGTCTCGGCGATGCCCAGCCGGTAGATTTCCTGGGGGTTGAGCTTGAGCTGGTAGCCCAGCTCGCTGGGGGCGTCGGGGTGGAATGGCCCCTGCATGTACCACAGCCCGCCACTGCCGTAGCGGGTGTTGAGCTGGCGGTCGATGAACTCGGGCACGCCGGCATCGGCCGCACCCGCGCCCAGGGCATCAGTGGGGATGAGCACGGCCACGGCGGCGCTGACGAAGGCCCACTCCTCCTGGGTGAAGAAGGTCGGCTGGTAGGCGCGCGCGGTAACCGGCCGGGCCGGTTCAGCGGGTGTCGGGGTGGCGCTGTCGGCGAGCACTGCACCGCCCAGTCCGGTGCTGGCGAGGGTCGCCACCGGGATCAGGGTCAGGGATTGGCGCAGGAACGCCCGGCGCGCCGGTTGCACGGAGGCGGGTTGGTCCTTGGACATGAGGATGTCTCTCTGTTGATCAGGTCATACGGGAATCGTCGCCCTTTTCGCCAATGGAGATCCCGCCGGCCACGCAAG
>NZ_JBMDJI010000012.1:0-126040 GCF_057809115.1 Pseudomonas sp. FG47 | reverse complement strand
CAGCAGCCCATTCGCGGCACAAGGCCGCTCCTACAGGTATCGCGCCGGGTTATTGGGCCTGCGCCCTCTTCGCCCTCCATCCCGCGATCAGCGACGGCCCCAGCGCCACCAGCGCCGAGCCCAGCACCACCGTCATCGCTCCGACATACCCCAGGGCGTTGATCTGTTCGGCGTGAACATAAGCCGGCCACAACCAGGCGCCCAGCGCCACCGCGACGAACGTCACCAGCGGTGTCAGCGCCAGGGTCGCGCTGACCCGCGAGGCCTCCCAATGCGCCAAGGCCTCGGCGAACGCGCCATAGGCCACCAGCGTGTTCAGGCAGCAGGCCAGCAGCAGCCAGCCCTGCAACGGGCTCAACTGCAACGCCTGCAGCGGGTGTACCCAAGGTGTCAGCAATAGCGCGCAGCACAGGTAGAGCACCATCATCACCTGTTGCGAGTTCCACAGCGTCAGCAGCTGCTTCTGGCTCAGGGCATATAGCACCCAGATGCTGGTCGCCAGGAGGATGGTCAGCACCCCGGTGGTGTAGGTACCCAGCGAGCCAAGCAATTCCTCCAGGCGCTGGTTGAAGAACAAAGCAAACCCCGCCAGCAGCACCAGCAGGCCCAAGCCCTGCCCCAGGCTGAAGCGCTCCTTGAACACCAGCACGCTGGCCACCAGCAGCAACACCGGGCCCAGTTGCACCACCAGTTGCGCGGTGCCGGGGCTGATCAGCTTGAGGCCGACCAGGTACAGCACGTAGTTGCCCACCAGCCCAGCTACCGCGATGGCCACCAGGCCCCTGCCCTTGGCGCCCAAGCGGCGCAGCGACGGCAAGCGGCGGTGGGCGGCGAGCCAGGCGAACAGCAGGCCGCCCGAGACGGACAGGCGGTACCAGGTCACGGTCACCGGGTCCATCACCTGCAACACCTGCTTGAGCTTGATCGGCAGGATGCCCCAGAGCAGCGCGGTCAACAGTGCCAACAGCAGGCCATGGACCCAGCGTCCGGAAGAAATGTGCATGCTGTCCTCGAATCGGGCCTTGGTGGGGAGCGTGCAGTCTAAAGCTTGGCCGGGGAGGATGTGACGGGAAAAGATTTCATCAAGTCATTCCCTGTGCGCATGCTGTACCGCCCGGTTCGCCAGCAGGTGACGCGCATGGGGTTTGCAAGTCAGGCTGGTCACGGGGTTGTTATTTCTTGTGCTTGGCCAACGCCGCCTCCAGTGCCTGGTTGATGGTGCGCAGCACCTTCACCCGCGCCCAACGCTTGTCGTTGGCTTCTACCAGGGTCCAGGGCGCAATCTCGGTGCTGGTGCGGTCGACCATGTCGCCCACCGCCTCGGCATAGACATCCCACTTGTCGCGGTTGCGCCAGTCTTCCTCGGTAATCTTGTAACGCTTGAACGGAATCTGCTCGCGCTCCTCGAAGCGCTCCAGCTGGGTCTGCTGGTCGATGGCCAGCCAGAACTTGACCACCACCACCCCGGCGTTGCTCAACTGTTCCTCGAAGTCGTTGATCTCGCCGTAGGCACGCATCCAGTCGGCCGGGCTGCAAAAGCCCTCGACCCGCTCCACCAGCACCCGGCCATACCAGGAGCGGTCGAAGATGGTGAACTTGCCGCGGGCCGGGATATGCCGCCAGAACCGCCACAGGTACGGCTGGGCGCGTTCTTCCTCGGTGGGCGCGGCAATCGGCACGATGCGGTACTGGCGTGGGTCCAGCGCCGCCGCCACGCGGCGGATCGCCCCGCCCTTGCCCGCCGCGTCATTGCCCTCGAACACCGCCACCAGGGCGTGGCGGCGCATGCGCTTGTCGCGCAGCAAGCCGGCGAGCCGGGCCTGTTCGGTGACCAACTGCTCGGCGTAATCCTTCTTGTCCAGGCTCAGGGTCATGTCCAGGGCACCGAGCAGGCTTTTCTGGTCGATGCTGCGCCCCAGCGGCGCGACATTGCCCTGGTGCTTGGGCGGGGTATTGGCCAAGGCCGCCTGCAAGCTCTCCAGCAGGATCCGCCCAACCGCCAGGCTGCGGTAATACGGGTCGACGCCCTCGACCACATGCCAGGGCGCATAGTCGCGGCTGGTGCGGCGCAGCACGCGCTCGCCGAAACGCACGAAGCGGTCGTAGGTTTGCGACTGCTGCCAGTCCAGCGGGCTGATGCGCCAGTTGTGCAGCGGATCGTCGCGCAGCGCCTTGAGCCGGGCCTTCATCTGTTTCTTGGACAGGTGGAACCAGAACTTGATGATCAACGCGCCTTCCTCGCAGAGCATCTGCTCCAGGCGCTCGGCCCCGGCGATGGCCTGGTCGAGCACGGCATCCTTGAACTGGCCATGCACCCGGCCTTCGAGCATCTGGCTGTACCAGTTGCCGAAGAACACCCCCATCCGCCCTTTCGGCGGCAGTGCCCGCCAGTAGCGCCAGGCCGGCGGGCGGGCCAGCTCTTCGTCGGTCTGCTGGTCGAAGGTGCGCACCTCGATCAGCCGCGGGTCCATCCATTCGTTGAGCAGCTTGACCGTTTCGCCCTTGCCCGCGCCCTCGATGCCGTTGATCAGCACGATCACCGGGAACCGCGCCTGCTGCTTGAGTTCGTACTGGGCCTCGAGCAGCGCCTCGCGCAGGGCGGGGACCTCGGCCTCGTAGGTGTCCTTGTCGATGCTGTGACCGATTTCGGCGGATTCGAACATGGATGGCTCCTTCAATGGATAAGCAAGACTAGCGGAATTGTGCTTCGCCTGTACCGGCCCATTCGCCGGCGAGCCGGCTCCTACGGTGATCGCGCCGCAGGTACGAACTGCGTAAATTCCACGGATGACATAAAATCCGCCCATTCGCTGCAACCGAGCCAACCATGTCCACCCTCCTTCAGCATGCCCAGATCGACTGGGACGACCAGGGCCGCCCTCATTCCCGGCAATACGACGATGTCTATTTCGCCATCAACGAGGGCATCGACGAGACCCTGCACGTATTCATCGAGCAGAACCACCTGCGCCAGCGCTTCGCAGAAATGACAGCGCACGGCTGCCTGGTGATTGGCGAGACGGGCTTTGGCACCGGCATGAACTTCTTTTGCGCCTGGCAACTGTTCGCCGAGCTGGCCCCCGCCGAGGCACGCCTGCATTTCGTCAGCGTCGAGAAGTACCCGCTGAGCCGCGACGATCTGGCCCGGGCCATGCAACTGTGGCCGCAGCTGGCGGCCTTCACCCAGCCGCTGCTGGCGCAGTACGTGGCGATTCACCCAGGTTTCCAGCAGTTCAGCCTCGACGGCGGCCGCGTCACCCTCACCTTGATGATCGGCGATGCGCTGGAGCAACTGCCGCAACTGGACGCGCACATCGACGCCTGGTTCCTCGACGGCTTCGCCCCGGCGAAAAACCCCGACATGTGGACACCGGAGCTGTTTGCCCAACTGGCGCGCCTGTCTCATCCCGGCACCACGCTTGGCACCTTCACCACCACCGGCTGGGTGCGCCGCGGCTTGATCGACGCCGGCTTCAGCATGAAGAAGGTGCCGGGTATCGGCAAGAAGTGGGAGGTGATGCACGGTGTCTACAGCGGCACGCCAGCAAGCCCCGTGGCGCCCTGGTACGCACGCCCGACGCCCTTGCCGGGGCCGCGCGAGGCACTGGTGATCGGCGCGGGCCTGGCCGGCAGCGCCACGGCCCGCAGCCTGGCCAGCCGTGGCTGGCAGGTCAGCGTGCTGGAGCGTCACGCCGGTCCTGCCCGGGAAGCCTCAGGCAACCCCCAGGGCGTGCTGTACCTCAAGCTGTCGGCCCACGGTACCGCCCTGTCGCAGATGATCCTCGCCGGCTTCGGCTACACCCGCCGCTGGCTCGAACGCCTGCAGCGCGGCCAGGACTGGGATGCCTGCGGCGTGCTGCAATTGGCGTTCGATGAAGCAGAAAGCCAACGCCAGGCCAAGCTTGCCGGCGCCTTCGACCGCAGCCTGCTGCAACCGCTAGAGCGTGAGCAGGCCCAGGCCTTGGCCGGGGTGGCGCTGGCCAGCGGCGGCCTGTTCTACCCCGAAGGGGGCTGGGTGCATCCGCCGGCCCTGTGCCAGGCCCAGCTGGCGCACCCGCGTATTCGCCTGCTCAGCCATGCCAACGTCATCGAACTGCGCAAGGCCGACGGCCTGTGGCAGGCCTGGGACGGCGAGCGCCTGCTGGCCAGCGCGGCGCTGGTGGTGCTGGCCGGGGCAGCCGACGTTCGCCATTTCCCGGCTTGCGCCGGGTTGCCGCTCAAGCGTATCCGCGGGCAGATCACCCGCCTGCCCGCCACCCTGGCCAGCCAGGCGCTGAACACGGTGGTGTGCGCCGAAGGCTATGTGGCGCCCCCGCGCGGCGCTGAACACACCCTGGGCGCCAGCTTCGACTTCCATAACCAGGACACCACGCCCAGCGTCGCCGAGCACCAGGGCAACCTGGCACTGCTGGAGGAAATCTCCAGCGACCTGGCGCAACGCCTGGGCGCCGCCGAACTCGACCCGGCGCTGCTCGAAGGCCGCGCGGCGTTTCGTTGCACCAGCCCGGACTACCTGCCCATCGTCGGGCCGCTGGCAGCCCCCGAACGGTTCGCCGAGCATTATGCCGTGCTGGGCAAGGACGCGAGGCAGGTGCCCGCCGTGGCGTGTCCATGGCTGGAAGGGTTGTATGTGAACAGCGGGCATGGCTCGCGAGGGCTGATTACCGCGCCGCTGTGCGGCGAGCTGATTGCCGCGTGGGCCAGTGGCGAACCGCTGCCGGTGCCCAGGGCGGTGGCCGAGGCATGCCACCCCAACCGCTTTGCCTTGCGCCGGTTGATTCGCGGGCAGTAAGCGGTAGCAACCATCGCGGGACAAGCCCGCTGCCAAGCCCCCGCGATGGCCGCTCACCCTATATAACTGATTGATCTAAAACTCTTGCAAACCACTCAGGTCTCTACCTAAGTGGCCCATTTTTGGGTGCACACCTCCCCAACGGCAAAACCGGTAAGGACTTATGTGCGGATTAGCAGGAGAGTTACGTTTCACCCCCATCGACCAAGCCCCCCGCCCGGCGGACCTCGCCGCGGTGGAGCGCATCACCCACCACCTGGCGCCCCGCGGCCCCGACGCCTGGGGCTTCCATAGCCAGGGCCCGATCGCCCTCGGCCACCGCCGGCTGAAGATCATGGACCTGTCCGACGGCTCGGCGCAGCCGATGGTCGACAGCACCCTGGGCCTGTCGCTGGCCTTCAACGGCGCCATCTACAACTTCCCCGAGCTGCGCGAAGAGCTGCAAGCCCTGGGCTACAGCTTCTGGTCCGACGGCGACACCGAGGTGCTGCTCAAGGGCTACCATGCCTGGGGCGCGGCGCTGCTGCCCAAGCTCAACGGCATGTTCGCCCTGGCCATCTGGGAGCGCGATGCCCAGCGCCTGTTCCTGGCCCGCGACCGGCTCGGCGTCAAGCCGCTGTACCTGTCGCGCAACGGCGAACGCCTGCGCTTCGCCTCGACCCTGCCGGCGTTGCTCAAAGGCGGCGACATCGACCCGATGATCGACCCAGTGGCGCTCAACCACTACCTCAACTTCCATGCCGTGGTGCCCGCGCCGCGCACCCTGCTGGCCAACGTGCAGAAACTCGAGCCCGGCAGCTGGATGCGCATCGACTGCCACGGCGAAGTCGAACGCCAAACCTGGTGGCAACTGCACTACGGCGCCAACCCCGACGAGCGCGAGCTCGACCTGGAAGGCTGGACCAGCCGCGTGCTCGACGCCACCCGCGACGCCGTGGCGATTCGTCAGCGCGCGGCGGTGGACGTTGGCGTGCTGCTGTCCGGCGGCGTCGACTCGAGCCTGCTGGTCGGCTTGCTGCGCGAGGCCGGGGTGGACGACCTGTCGACTTTCTCCATCGGCTTCGAGGATGCCGGCGGCGAGCGCGGCGACGAATTCCAGTACTCCGACCTGATCGCCCGGCACTATGGCACCCGTCACCATCAGTTGCGCATTGCCGAACACGAGATCATCGAGCAGTTGCCCGCCGCCTTCCGCGCCATGAGCGAGCCGATGGTCAGCCACGACTGCATCGCCTTCTACCTGCTGTCGCGGGAAGTGGCCAAGCACTGCAAGGGCGTGCAGAGTGGCCAGGGCGCCGACGAGCTGTTCGCCGGCTACCACTGGTACCCCCAGGTTGACGGCGCCGAGGATGCCTTCGCGGCCTACCGCGACGCCTTCTTCGACCGTAGCCACGCCGAGTACCGCGACACCGTGCAGGCCCCCTGGCTGCTGGAGACCGACGTGGCCGGCGACTTCGTCCGCGAGCACTTCGCCCGCCCCGGCGCGCCGGACGCGGTGGACAAGGCCCTGCGCCTGGACAGCACGGTGATGCTGGTGGACGACCCGGTCAAACGGGTGGACAACATGACCATGGCCTGGGGCCTGGAGGCGCGCACGCCATTCCTGGACTACCGCCTGGTGGAGCTGTCGGCGCGCATCCCGGCGCGCTTCAAGCTGCCCGACGGCGGCAAGCAGGTGCTCAAGCAGGCCGCGCGGCGGGTCATCCCCCATGAGGTGATCGACCGCAAGAAAGGCTACTTCCCGGTGCCCGGCCTCAAGCACTTGCAAGGCGCCACCCTGGAGTGGGTACGCGAGCTGCTGACCGACCCGAGCCAGGACCGTGGCCTGTTCAAGCCGGCGATGCTCGACCGCCTGCTGAGCAATCCCCATGGCCAGCTCACCCCATTGCGCGGCTCCAAGCTATGGCAACTGGCGGCCCTGAACCTGTGGTTCAGCGAACAAGGAATCTGACCGATGAAAGCTCACGAGATCGCTTACGGTCAGCGCCTGCTGCGCGGCCAGGCGCCGTCCTACGAGCGCCTGCAGGCACGCCTGGCCGGCGACGGCAGCGAACCCCACGACCGACCACGGGCGGTGCATTGCGGCTGGGGCCGATTGCTGATCGGGCATACCTATGCCGACCCGCTGACCCTGGCCGAAGACCTGCTCGAGGAGCGTGGCGGCGAGCGCGACATCGCCCTGTACGTCGCCGCGCCTCAGCAGGTACTGGCCCAGGCACCGCAGCAGTTGTTCCTCGACCCGTCGGACACCTTGCGCCTGTGGTTCACCGACTACCGCCCGGCGCAACGGGTGTTTCGCGGTTTTCGCATCCGCCGGGCGCAGAGCGCGGCGGACTGGCAAGCCATCAACACCCTGTACCTGGCCCGCGGCATGCTGCCGGTCGATGTCGAGCGCCTCACCCCGCGCCATCAGGGCGGCCCGGTGTACTGGCTGGCCGAAGACGAGGACAGCAACGCAGTGATCGGCAGCGTCATGGGCCTGGACCACAGCAAGGCCTTCGACGACCCCGAGCACGGCTGCAGCCTGTGGTGCCTGGCGGTGGACCCGCACTGCACCCGCCCGGGGGTCGGCGAGGTGCTGGTGCGCCACCTGATCGAGCACTTCATGAGCCGTGGCCTGGCCTGCCTGGACCTGTCTGTCCTGCACGACAACCGCCAGGCCAAGCGCCTGTACAAGAAGCTGGGCTTTCGCAACCTGCCGACCTTCGCGGTCAAGCGCAAGAACGGCATCAACCAGCCACTGTTCCTCGGCCCCGGCCCGGAGGCGACTCTCAACCCCTACGCGCGAATCATCGTCGACGAGGCGCTGCGCCGGGGCATCGAGGTGCAGGTGGACGATGCTGGCGCAGGCTTGTTCACCCTCAGCCTGGGTGGCAGGCGGGTACGGTGCCGCGAGTCGCTGAGCGACCTGACCAGCGCCGTGACCATGACCCTGTGCCAGGACAAGCGCCTGACCCGGCAAGCCTTGCACCAGGCCGGGCTGCAAGTGCCGGCGCAGCAGTTGGCGGGCAACGCCGACGACAACCTGGCGTTTCTCGACGAACACGGCGCGCTGGTGGTCAAGCCCGTGGATGGCGAGCAAGGCCAGGGCGTGGCCGTAAACCTCACCTGCCACGAGGACGTCACCCACGCCGTGGAACAGGCCCGGCGTTTCGACAGCCGCGTGCTGCTGGAGAGTTTCCATGCCGGCAGCGACCTGCGCATCGTGGTGATCGGCTACGAAGTGGTGGCGGCGGCGATCCGTCATCCGGCGCAGGTGATTGGCGACGGCAGCCATAGCATTCGCGCGTTGATCCAGGCGCAAAGCCGCCGTCGCCAGGCGGCCACCGGCGGCGAGAGCCGCATACCGCTCGATGAGGAAACGGCACGCACGCTCAAGGCCGCCGGCCTGGGCTACGACGACATCCTCCCGGCCGGGCAGCGGCTGGCTGTGCGCCGCACCGCCAACCTGCATACCGGCGGCACCCTGGAGGACGTCACCGCGCGCCTGCACCCGGTGCTGGCCGATGCCGCCGTGCGCGCCGCCCGCGCCCTGGAAATTCCCGTGGTGGGCCTGGACTTCATGGTCCGCGATGCCGAGCACCCGGACTACGTGATCATCGAGGCCAACGAACGGGCCGGGCTGGCCAACCATGAACCGCAGCCGACGGCGGAACGCTTCGTCGATCTGCTGTTTCCGCATAGCCGGGCCTTGGCCTGACAGCCCCTCGGTTTCGTGCAGGAGCAGCCTTGTGTCGCGAAAGGGTGCGCAGCGCCCCCTCGGGTTTTCAGCTTCGCTGCATCCATTGCCGGGCCCGCTTTGCGGGCCTTTCGCGACACAAGGCCGCGCCTACAAAGACCTTGCGCCATGTGCAAATTCAACTCGACCGGAGACCTGGACATGTCCGAACGACACCTCGAACCCGACCTCGACTACCTCAAGCGGGTACTGCTGGAGATGCTCGCCATCCCCAGCCCCACCGGTTTCACCGACACCATCGTGCGCTACGTCGCCGAACGCCTGGACGAACTGGGCATTCCCTTCGAGCTGACTCGCCGCGGCACCATCCGCGCTACCCTCAAGGGTCGGCAGAATTCGCCCGACCGCGCCGTGTCCGCTCACCTGGACACCATCGGCGCCAGCGTGCGCCAGTTGCAGGACAACGGCCGCCTGGCACTGGCGGCGGTGGGCTGCTGGTCGAGCCGCTTCGCCGAGGGCAGCCGTGTCAGCGTGTTCACCGACACCGGCGTATACCGTGGCAGCGTGCTGCCGCTGATGGCCAGTGGGCACGCCTTCAACACCGCCATCGACCAGATGCCGGTCAGCTGGGAGCACGTGGAAGTGCGCCTGGACGCCTACTGCGCCACCCGCGCCGATTGTGAAGCGCTGGGGATCGCCATCGGCGACTTCGTCGCCTTCGACCCGCTGCCCGAATTCACCGAAAGCGGCCATATCAGTGCCCGGCACCTCGACGACAAGGCCGGCGTGGCCGCCTTGCTGGCGGCGCTCAAGGCCGTGGTGGAGAGCGGCCGTCAACCGCTGATCGACTGCCACCCGCTATTCACCATCACCGAGGAAACCGGCTCGGGCGCCGCAGGTGCCCTGCCCTGGGATGTCAGCGAGTTCGTCGGCATCGACATCGCGCCGGTGGCGCCGGGGCAGGCCTCCAGCGAGCATGCGGTGAGCGTGGCCATGCAGGATTCGTCCGGCCCCTACGACTACCACTTGTCGCGGCACCTGCTGAAACTGGCCGGCGACCAGGACCTGCCGGTACGCCGCGACCTGTTCCGCTACTACTTCAGCGACGCCCACTCGGCAGTGACCGCCGGGCATGATATCCGCACCGCGCTGGTGGCGTTCGGCTGCGATGCCACCCATGGTTATGAACGCACCCATATCGACAGCCTCGCCGCCCTGAGCAAACTATTGGCCGGCTACCTGCTCAGCCCACCGGTGTTCGCCAGCGACTCGCAACCGGCCAGCGCCTCGCTGGAGCGCTTCAGCCATCAGCTGGAACATGACGCGCAGATGGAGAGCGATACCCGGGTGCCGGCGGTGGACAGCCTGGTGGGAAACAAAGGCTGACGCCCTGGGCCCCAAGGATGGCCACAAATGCCGGTGCCTGCCACTGCGGTGCCTGGTTCGCCAGCAAGCTGGCTCCTACAGGCGTGAGCATGCTCTCTGACACAGCATGCTCACGCAATTTCACGTAGCATGCACACACCCCCACCACCATCGCCCCGACCATGCTGATCCCCCACGAGCAACTCGAAGCCGAAACCCTGACCCGCCTGATCGAAGACTTCGTTACCCGCGACGGCACCGACAACGGCGATGACACGCCGCTGGAAACCCGAGTCCTGCGCGTGCGCCAGGCGCTGGCCAGGGGCCAGGCGTTCATTCTGTTCGACCTGGAAAGCCAGCAGTGCCAGTTGCTGGCCAGGCACGAAGTGCCCCGCGAGTTGCTCGAGTGACGCCCCGGGCGCTGGCTATCAGGCTTGCGCCTCCTCCCGCGCCTGCGCCTTGATCCGCTTGTACACCTCGACCCGGTGTACCTCCACCTCGCGCGGTGCAATGATGCCGAAACGCACCTGCCCGCCCTTCTCGATCCCCATCACCTGGATGCGGATGTCATCTGCAATGACGATCACCTCGCCTTTTTCACGTCCGATTACCAGCATGTACCGATCCTCCTGCTCACGGGAAAATCGGAGACTGCACCGGCCGCCTTCACCTACTCAATCGTTCACCAGACAAATAGACCGATCCCACATAAAGCGGTAAATATCCCTACAGATCATTCCTGTTAATGGCTGTTTCTGCGCTGTTTCGCGCGCATTTTCAGCGCCATCTCGGCCATCTCGTCATACAGCCGCTGCGGCGCCTGGCACTTGAGCTGCCAGGCCTGGCGTCCGGCTTCGTGCGGCAGGATGAGGAACTCCCCCGCCGCGACCTGGGCATGGATATGCTCGGCGATATCGGCGGCACTGATCGGCGAGCCCTCGAGCAGCTTGCCCACCTGGGCCTTCATCGCCGGGTCCGGGCCGCGGAACGAGTCGAGCAGGTTGGTCTGGAAGAACGATGGGCAGACCACATGCACCGCCACCTCGACCTGGCGTAGTTCCACCAGCAGGCTCTCGGACAACGCCAGCACGCCGGCCTTGGCGACGTTGTAGTTGCTCATGCCCGGGCCCTGCATCAGGGCCGCCATCGAGGCGATATTGATGATCCGCCCACGGCTGCGCTCGAGCTGCGCCAGGAATGCCTTGCAGCCCTTGACCACGCCCATCAGGTTGACCGCGATCTGCCAGTCCCAATCCTCCAGGGACAACTCGGCGAAAAAACCACCCGCGGCCACCCCGGCATTGTTGACGATCGCGTCGATGCCGCCGAACTTCTCCTCGCAGGCCTGGGCCAAGGCGGTGAGCTGGCTGTAGTCGCGCACGTCGCAACGCTGGATGAAGCCGTCGCCGCCGGCCTGGCGCACCAGCGCCAGGGTTTCCTGCAGCCCGGCCTCGTTGACATCGGCCAAGGCCAGGCGCCAGCCGTCTCGCGCCCAGCGCAGGGCGATCTCGCGGCCCAGGCCGGAGCCGGCCCCGGTGATCATCATTCGGTTGTGCATGGTCAAGCGCCTTGAACAGTGAGAGTGGGCTGGAGTCTAGCCAGAACCCCCCCCTGGCGGTGCGGCATCAGGGTGCTGAATACAGCGGTATCCAAGCTGCGGGCGCCCCAAACGGATTGAATTTTTGCCTGACGGTACCGGTCGGAATCTGTAAGCGCCCGGCCTCGCCTGCGCCAGCCCTTCCATCACGCAAGGACTCCACCATGACCACGATCCTCATCATCATCCTGATCCTGCTGCTGATCGGTGGCTTACCGGTCTTCCCCCATTCCCGCGCCTGGGGCTATGGCCCGTCCGGTATTGTCGGCGTGGTGCTGGTGATCCTGCTGATCCTGGTGTTGCTGGGCCACATATGACGCCCTGAAACGACAACGCCCCGGCTTGGGCCGGGGCGTTGCGCGTTCAGCTCAACAGGTCAGTGCGAGACCGCGCCGCTGGCCCCCAGGCCAGTCTGCGAACGGACGAACTGCGGGAAGAACAGCGCGCGCTCGTCTTCAGCGGCCTTGGACTTGTCGGTGACCGAGAAGAACCAGATGCCGGCGAAGGCGATGATCATCGAGAACAGTGCCGGGTACTCATACGGGTAAATGGCTTTCTCATGGCCGAGGATCTGCACCCAGATGGTCGGGCCGAGGACCATCAGGCCCACCGCGCTGATCAAGCCCATCCAGCCACCGATCATGGCGCCGCGGGTGGTCAGCTTCTTCCAGTACATCGAGAGCAGCAGGACCGGGAAGTTGCAGCTGGCGGCGATGGAGAACGCCAGGCCGACCATGAAGGCGATGTTCTGGTTCTCGAACAGGATGCCCAGGCCAATCGCCAGCACGCCCAGGGCAACGGTGGTGATCTTCGACACGCGAATCTCGTCCTTGTCGTTGGCCTTGCCTTTGCGCCAGACACTGGCGTAAAGGTCGTGGGACACCGCCGAGGCGCCAGCCAGGGTCAAGCCGGCGACCACCGCCAGGATGGTGGCGAAGGCCACCGCCGAGATGAAGCCGAGGAAGATGCTACCGCCCACCGCATCGGCCAGGTGCACCGCGGCCATGTTGTTGCCACCCAGCAGGGCGCCGGCGGCATCCTTGAAGTCCGGGTTGGTGCTGACCAGCAGGATCGCGCCGAAACCGATGATGAAGGTCAGGATGTAGAAATAGCCGATGAAGCCAGTGGCGTAGAGCACGCTCTTGCGCGCTTCCTTGGCATCGCTGACGGTGAAGAAACGCATCAGGATGTGCGGCAGGCCAGCGGTACCGAACATCAGCGCCAGGCCCAGCGAGAACGCCGAAATCGGGTCCTTGACCAGGCCGCCCGGGCTCATGATCGCCTCGCCCTTGGCATGCACCTTGATTGCCTCGGAGAACAGCGTGTTGAAGTCGAAGCCCACGTGTTTCATCACCATCAGTGCCATGAAGCTGGCACCGGACAGCAGCAGCACCGCCTTGATGATCTGCACCCAGGTGGTGGCGAGCATGCCGCCGAACAACACGTACAGGCACATCAGGATGCCAACCAGGATCACCGCGACATGGTAGTCGAGGCCGAACAGCAGTTGGATCAGCTTGCCGGCACCGACCATCTGCGCGATCAGGTAGAAGGCCACCACCACCAGCGAGCCGGAGGCCGACAGGGTGCGGATCTCTTTTTGCCCGAGGCGGTATGAGGCGACGTCGGCGAAGGTGTACTTGCCAAGGTTGCGCAGGCGTTCGGCAATCAGGAACAGGATGATCGGCCAGCCGACCAGGAAACCGATGGAGTAGATCAGGCCATCGTAGCCGGAGGTGAACACCAGCGCGGAAATGCCCAGGAACGAGGCCGCCGACATGTAGTCGCCGGCAATCGCCAGGCCGTTCTGGAAGCCGGTGATGCGGCCACCGGCAGCATAATAGTCAGACGCCGACTTGTTGCGCTTGGAGGCCCAGTAGGTAATCCCCAGGGTGAAACAAACGAAGGCCACGAACATGGCGATCGCCGAAACGTTCAGCGGCTGCTTGTGCACCTCGCCGGTCAGGGCGTCGGCGGCCCACACGGCGGGTGCGAAAGCGCCGCAGGCCAGAACGGCCAGGGTCTTGGCGTGACGGATCATTGCTTGGCCTCCTCGAGGATCGCCTTGTTCAATTCATCGAACTCGCCGTTGGCGCGGCGCACGTAGATGGCGGTGAGCACGAACGCCGAGACGATCAGGCCGACACCCAGGGGAATACCCCAGGTGATCGACGAATCGGGGCTCAACTTGGCACCCAGCAGATGCGGGCCATAGGCGATGAGGAGGATGAAGGCGCAGTAGAGGCCGAGCATGATCGCCGAGAGAATCCAGGCGAAACGCTCGCGCTTGGTGACCAGCTCCTTGAAGCGCGGGCTGTTCTGTATCGAGAGGTAAATGCTGTCGTTCATTGTTTTTGTCCTAGCAGCACAGATTAGGGAGAACCCGACTCCACTTTATGCTGCCGTTGGACGCCAACCAGACGACCTTAGTCTTAGATGCAACGGTGTTTTACAGATTTGGTAACAACCCGTCGTAGATCGCGGGCCAAGCCCACTCCCACGCAGTACTTCGAAATCCGCGGGAGCGGGCTTGGCCCGCGATAGGCATACGCCAACTTCCGATTATTTACCCGTCCACTCCTTGACCCGTTCCGGGTGCTTGGCCACCCAGTCCTTGGCCGCGGCTTCAGGCTTGGCACCCTCCTGGATCGCCAGCATCACCTCGCCGATCTCATCCTTGGACTGCCACTGGAATTTCTTCAGGAACTCGGCCACTTCCGGTGCCTTGCTCGCCAGCTCCTTGCTGCCGATGCTGTTGACCGTCTCGGCCGCGCCATAGACGCCCTTGGGGTCCTCGAGGAACTTCAGCTTCCACTTGGCGAACATCCAGTGCGGCACCCAGCCAGTCACCGCGATGGACTGCTGCTTGGCGTAGGAACGCCCCAGCTCGGCGGTCATCGCCGCGCCAGAACTGGCGGTGAGCTTGTAGCCCGTCAGCTCGTAGTCCTTGATCGCCTGCTCGGTCTTGAGCATCACCCCGGAACCGGCGTCGATGCCGACGATCTTCTGCTTGAAGCTGGTGTCGGTCTTGAGGTCGGCAATGCTGCTGGCCTTGACGTACTCGGGGACGATCAGGCCGATCTTGGCGTCCTTGAAGTTGGGGCCGTAGTCGACCACGTTGTCCTTGTTCTTGGCCCAATACTCGCCGTGGGTCACCGGCAGCCACGCCGACAGCATGGCATCCAGCTTGCCGGTGGCCACGCCCTGCCACATGATGCCGGTGGCCACCGCCTGCAGCTTCACGTCATAGCCGAGTTTCTGCCTGATCACTTCGGCGGCCACGTTGGTGGTCGCCACGCTGTCCGACCAGCCGTCCACGTAACCGATGCTTACTTCCTTGGCCATTGCCTGCGCGGTGCTCATGGCCAATACCAGGGCGGTGCCCACGCCCAGGAAACGTCGCATTCTTGTAATCGTCATCAAGGCATCCCCTCGTCAGGTCTTGGAGAGTGCATCATCGACCTGCCCCCGCGCGCGACCTGCTCTGTCAGCGACCTCCAGCGAACGATCAGCGACAGCACTGTGCCATTAACGCCATCGCGCGCCGTGGCCCTGCGCGATCCTTGCATGCCAAAGGCTTGGCGGCGGGCTACTATCACAGGCCCTTGGGGCGGCACAGCAGCCCCGTATCCGAATTCGACGATGGACCGCCCGATGTCGCGCCTTCTCTACCTGTTCGCCTGCCTGCTGGCCATGCTTGGCCTGGGCGCCCTCTGGCATGGCCTGGGCAAGCCCGTGCACCTGCCCGACGCCGCCAGCCCGACGCACAAGCTGCAATGCGCCTCCTACACCCCATTCGACAAGGACCAGTCGCCGTTCGACCAGCCGTTTCGCTTGCGCCCAGCACGCATGGACGCCGACCTGGCACTGCTCGCCGAGCGTTTCCAGTGCATTCGCACCTATTCGCAGACCGGCCTCGAGGCGATCCCGGCGCTGGCCCGCAAGCACGGCCTGAAAGTGATGCTCGGCGCCTGGGTCAACGCCAACCCGGTCGACACCGACAAGGAAATCGACCTGCTGATCGCCGCCGCCAAGGCCAACCCGGACGTGGTCAGCGCGGTGATCGTCGGCAACGAGGCGTTGCTACGCAAGGAGGTCACCGGCCAGCGCCTGGCCGCGCTGGTCGCCAAGGTCAAAAGCCAGGTGCAGGTGCCGGTGACCTACGCCGATGTCTGGGAGTTCTGGCTGCAACACCCCGAGGTGGCGCCGGCGGTGGACTTCCTGACCATCCACCTGCTGCCGTACTGGGAGGACAATCCGCACGGCATCGACGCGGCGCTGGCCCATGTCGCCGAGGTGCGCCAGGTGTTCGGCAAGCGTTTCGCGCCCAAGGATGTGCTGATTGGCGAAACCGGCTGGCCCAGCGAAGGCCGCCAGCGCGAGACCGCGGTGCCGAGCGGGGTCAACGAGGCGCGTTTCATCCGTGGCTTCGTCGCCCTGGCCGAGGCCAATGGCTGGCGCTACAACCTGATCGAGGCCTTCGACCAGCCGTGGAAACGTGCCAGCGAAGGCGCGGTAGGTGGTTATTGGGGCCTGTACGATGCCGACCGCCAGGACAAGGGCGTGCTCGAAGGGCCGGTGAGCAACCTGGCGCTGTGGCCGCAATGGTGGCTGGCCAGCGCACTGGTGTTGCTGGCCACCCTGGCGTTGGCCGGGCGCCCGGCGGATCGCCGCGCCGCCCTGCTGCTGCCGCTGCTGGCGGCGCTGGGCGCCGCCAGCCTGGGACTGTGGGGCGAGCTGATGCGTACCCATGCGAGGTTCGCCGGGGAATGGCTATGGGCGCTGGCATTGACCGGGTTGAACCTGCTGGTGCTGGCCCACGCGGCCTTGGCCCTGGCCCGGCGCGAGGGCTGGCGGCAACGGCTGTTTGCCTGGCTGCAGGCGCGCGCCGGCATCTGGCTGCTGGCCGCAGGCTTCGCCGCGGCGGTCAGCATGCTGGCGCTGGTGTTCGACCCGCGCTATCGCAGCTTCCCCAGTGCCGCGCTGCTACTGCCGGCGGTAGTTTATCTGCTCCGGCCGGTGCCGGCGCGGCGGGCGGAGGTGGCGTTGCTGGCGTTCATCGTCGGCGCCGGCATAGCACCCCAGTTGTGGCGCGAGGGGCTGGCCAACCAGCAGGCCTGGGGCTGGGCGCTGGTTAGCGTGCTGATGGTCGGGGCACTGTGGCGCAGCCTCAGGTTGCGCCCCGCGCTCACCTCCTGACCAACCGCAAGCCGGCCAAGACCAGCGCAAATACCGCGATGCTCGCGGTATACAGCACCAACGCCGGTACCCCGCACAGCAGCGCCAGCCCTGCCAGCCATCTGCCGCCCCGACGGGGCGTTACCTGGGCCAACAGTGCCAGCCCCAGCGCCGCCCAGGCCATCACCTGAAAGTGAATCGCCAGCCCCATCAGCGACCGTACCCGGCACTGCCAGAGTTCGCCAGGCACCGCGCACAAGCCCACCCAGCGGGCGTCCTCCATCAACCCGTAACGCACGCCATAACTGGCTGCCAGCCACGACGCCAGACACAACACCGCCCAGACCGGCCACGAACGCGTCATCCAGCTCTCCCATTGCGGTAATCGAAATGCTGCATGATCCCCCAGGGGGCGTTGTAAGGCAAAATCATGGCCCTGCAGCTATGTTGCACAAGACACGGATTGCCGGCTGCGGCAACATCTGGCGCGACAAAGGCATGAGCGGCGGGCAACTTTGCACCCGTTGCCATGGTCCTAGCCTGCGTACTGCACGACCTTGCGTTTTCCTGGGGGACTACATGCTTCGATCTTTGCGCCTGGCCGCCCTGCTCGGTGGCCTGCTCGTGACGGCGATCGCTTCGGCGCGGGACATCGACCCGCAAAGCTACGGCTATCCGCTGAAAAACCCGTTCGAGGCGACCATCGCCACCACCCCGCCGGACCAGCGCCCGACGCTGCCCAGCGACGATGACATCGACCAGGCCGATTACAGCCTCAACCTGCGCCCAGAGCGCGAGTTCACCCTGCCGGACAACTTCTGGCCGGTGAAGAAGCTGCGCTATCGACTGGCTCGACAAGACCACCAGGCGCCACTGATCTTCCTCATCGCCGGCACCGGGGCGCCCTATTCCAGCAGCATCAACGAATACCTGAAGAAGCTGTTCTACCAAGCCGGCTACCACGTGGTTCAATTGTCCTCGCCGACCAGCTGGGACTTCATGAGCGCCGCCTCGCGCTTCGCCACCCCCGGCGTGTCGCGCGACGACGCCGAGGACCTGTACCGGGTGATGCAGGCCGTGCGCGCCCAGCACGCGAGCCTGCCGATCAGCGAGTTCTACCTCAGCGGCTACAGCCTCGGCGCGCTGGATGCGGCGTTCGTCAGCCACCTGGACGAAACCCGGCGCAGCTTCAACTTCAAGCGCGTGCTGCTGCTCAATCCGCCGGTCAACCTGTACACCTCGATCAGCAAGCTGGACAAGCTGGTGCAAACCCGAGTCAAGGGCATCGACAAGAGCACCACCTTCTATGAGCTGATGCTGGAAAAACTCACGCGTTACTTCCAGGAAAAGGGCTACATCGACCTCAACGAGGCACTGTTGTACGACTTCCAGCAGTCCCGCGAGCACTTGTCCAACGAGCAAATGGCCATGCTCATTGGCACCTCGTTCCGCTTCTCGGCGGCCGATATCGCCTTCACCTCCGACCTGATCAACCGCCGCGGCCTGATCATCCCGCCGAAGTTCCCGATCACCGAGGGCAGCAGCCTCACGCCGTTCTTCAAGCGGGCCCTGCAATGCGACTTCGACTGCTACCTGACCGAGCAGGTGATCCCCATGTGGCGCGCGCGCACCGACGGCAACAGCCTGCTGCAACTGATCGACCAGGTCAGCCTGTACGCCCTGGAAGACTACCTGCGCAGCAGCCCAAAGATTGCCGTGATGCACAACGCCGACGACGTGATCCTCGGCCCCGGCGACATCGGTTTCCTGCGCCGGGTGTTCGGCGAACGCCTGACGCTCTACCCCCATGGCGGCCATTGCGGCAACCTCAACTACCGCGTCAACAGCGACGCCATGCTGGAGTTCTTCCGTGGTTAACAGACTGCTGCTCGTCACCGCCCTGCTCGCCAGCGCCCAGGCCCTGGCCGACGAAGTCGCGCCACGGGCCAGCGTGGTCGAGGCCGACAACATCGGTACCTTGTCGGCCGAGGCCGATGGGTTTCTCGACCCGCTGCGCGAACTGAAATTCAACCCTGGGCTCGACCAGCGCGAGTTCGAACGCTCGACCCTGGCCGCGCTGAACGTCTACGACCCGCTGGAATCGATGAACCGGCGCGTCTACCACTTCAACTACCGCTTCGATCAGTGGGTATTCCTGCCGGTGGTGGATGGCTACCGCTACATCACCCCCGGCTTCGTGCGCACCGGGGTAAGCAACTTCTTCAACAACCTCGGTGATGTGCCGAACCTGTTCAACAGCGTGCTGCAGCTCAAGCCCAAGCGCTCGGCCGAGATCACCGCGCGGCTGATGTTCAACACCCTGATTGGCGTGGGCGGCCTGTGGGACCCGGCGACCAAGATGGGCTTGCCGCGCCAGAGCGAGGACTTCGGCCAGACCCTGGGTTTCTATGGCGTGCCCGAAGGGCCGTACCTGATGCTGCCGATCCTCGGCCCGTCGAACCTGCGCGACACCACCGGGCTGGTGGTGGACTACGTGGGGGAGAAGGAAATCAACTACCTGGGCGTGCCCGACAGCGCCAGCGACCATCCGGAAATTACCCTGCTGCGGGCGGTGGACAAGCGCTACAACACCAACTTCAGCTATGGCCAGACCAACTCGCCGTTCGAGTACGAGAAGCTGCGCTACGTGTATACCCAGGCGCGCAAGTTGCAGATCGCCGAATAAGGCCCTCCACGCCCCCTGTAGGAGCGGCCTTGTGCCGCGAAAGGGCTGCAGAGCAGCCCCGGGATGTCTGCCCACCTCAAGATTGCCGGGGCCGCAAAGCGGCCCTTTCGCGGCACAAGGCCGCTCCTACAGAGGCAGGTGTGCGACCTGGATCATCAGATCCCCAGGAACTGACACAGCTCGCGCTTCTTGGCCAAGGCATCCTTGCGTCCCAACTCGATCAACTCGCTGCAATAGCTGGCCTCGAACAACAGGTAGCTGAGCACCCCCGCCCCGCTGGTTTTGGTGGCCCCCGGCCCACGCAGGAACAACCTGAGCGCCGCAGGCAATTCACGCCTGTGACGGGCGGCGATCTCGTCCAGAGGCTGGCTGGGCGCCACCACCAGCACCTCGATCGGCGCCAGGCCCAGGCGGCGGGCGTCCAGGTGCGCGGGCAACAGGTGGCTGAGGTGGTTGAGCCGCTGCAACAGCTCGATATCGTCCTCGAGGCTGTCGATGAAGGTGCTGTTGAGCATGTGCCCGCCGATCTGCGCCAGGCTCGGCTGCTGGCCACTGAACAGCCGTTGGCTTGGCAAGGGTGGCGCTGGCCGCTGTGGGTTGCCACTGACGCCCACCACCAGCACGCGGCTGGCGCCCAGGTGCAGCGCCGGGCTGATCGGCGCCGATTGGCGTACTGCGCCATCGCCGTAGAACTCCTCGCCCAGGCGCACCGGGGCGAACAGCAGCGGGATCGCCGAACTGGCCAGCAGGTGGTCGATGGTCAAGGGCGTGGGCATGCCGATGCGCCGATGGCGCAGCCAGGGTTCGATGGTGTCGCGGCCCTGGTAGAAGGTCACCGCCTGGCCGGACTCGTAGCCAAAAGCGGTGACGGCAATGGCACGCAGCTGGTTGCTGGCCAGGGAATGGGCGATGCCGTCCAGGTCCAGGTGCTCGCGCAACAGGCCACGTAACGGGCTGCTGTCGAGCAATGCCACCGGTGCCTGGCCGCCTATGCCCAGCAGGCTGTGGCCAACGAAGCGGCTGGCCTGGCGGATCACCCCGGGCCAGTCGCTGCGCAGCACCAGGTGGCTGCGAAAATTCTGCCAGAAGGCCGTCAGGTGCTGCACCGACTCGCCGAAACGCGTGGCGCCACTGGCCAGCTTGACGGCATTGATGGCGCCAGCGGAGGTGCCGACGATCACCGGGAACGGATTGGCGGCGCCGGCGGGCAGTAGTTCGGCGATGCCGGCCAGCACGCCGACCTGGTAGGCGGCGCGGGCACCGCCGCCGGAGAGGATAAGGCCGGTGGTTGAGGTCATGCATCCTTCCTGGAGTCAGTAGTTGCCAGTACCGGCCCTAGCGCGGGGCAAGCCCGCTCCCACGCAGCCTAGCGCTGTTTCTTGTCGTACAACCGCGGTTCGCCCTCAGGCCGCGACTTGAAGCGTCGGTGCGCCCACAAATACTGCTCCGGGCATTCGCGCAATACGCCTTCGACCCACTGGTTGATACGCAGGCAGTCGACCTCTTCGGTTTCGCCAGGGAAGTCCGCCAGCGGCGGGTGCACCACCAGACGATAGCCGCTGCCGTCCTCCAGGCGCTTCTGGGTGAACGGAATCACCCGCGCCTTACCCAAACGGGCGAACTTGCTGGTGGCGGTGACGGTTGCGGCAGGAATACCGAACAGCGGTACGAAGATACTTTGCTTCATGCCGTAGTCCTGGTCCGGCGCATACCAGATCGCCCGGCCCTTGCGCAGCAGCTTGAGCATGCCGCGCACGTCGTCGCGCTCCACCGCCAGCGAGTCGAGGTTGTGCCGCTCGCGGCCCCGACGCTGGATGAAATCGAACACCGGGTTGCCATGCTCGCGGTACATGCCGTCGATGGTGTGAACCTGGCCCAGCAGCGCGGCGCCGATCTCCAGGGTGGTGAAGTGCACGGCCATCAGGATCGCGCCCTCGCCGTCGCGCTGGGCGGCCTGCAGGTGCTCGAGGCCTTCGATATGCGCCAGGCGCGCCAGGCGGGCCTTGGGCCACCACCAGCTCATCGCCATCTCGAAAAAGGCGATGCCGGTAGAGGCGAAGTTTTCCTTGAGCAGGCGCTGCCGTTCGTCGCCGGACAGCGCCGGGAAGCACAGCTCAAGATTGCGCGCGGCGATGCGTCGGCGCTCGCCGGCCACCCGGTACATCACCGCGCCCAGGCCGCGCCCCAGCCCGAGCAGGGCGCGGTAGGGCAGCTGCGCGACCAGCCACAGCAGGCCCAGGCCCAGCCACAGGGCCCAGAATCGGGGGTGAAGGAAAAGGGGGCGAAAACGCGGGCGTTCCATTGAAGCTTCCGGCAAGACAAGGGCTGGGCATTCTACATCGGTTGCGGGCAATCGGTCTTATCGCTATAAGTCAGGGCACTTTTCTCGCAACAAGCCGTCTATGCAGACCATGAGCCTCAACCAGACACCCGACAACGCCCCCGTGTTCCAGCTCAAGGGCAGCATGCTTGCCATCACCGTGCTGGAACTGGCGCGCAACGACCTAGAATCCCTCGACCGCCAGCTGGCGGCGAAGGTGGCGCAGGCGCCGAACTTCTTCAGCAACACCCCGCTGGTGCTGGCCCTGGACAAACTGCCCGCCGACGAGGGCGCCATCGACCTGCCCGGGCTGATGCGCGTGTGCCGTCACCATGGCCTGCGCACCCTGGCGATCCGCGCCAGCCGCATCGAGGACATCGCCGCGGCGATCGCCATCGACCTGCCGGTGCTGCCGCCGTCCGGTGCCCGCGAGCGCCCGGTCGAGCCTGAGCCCGAGGTGAAGGCGCCCGAGCCTGCCCCCGCGCCACCACCGGCGCCGGCCGAGCCCGAAGTGCGCCCGACGCGGATCATCACCTCGACCGTGCGCGGCGGCCAGCAGATCTACGCCCAGGGCGGCGACCTGGTGGTCACCGGTTCCGTCAGCCCCGGCGCGGAACTTCTCGCCGATGGCAACATCCATGTGTACGGCGCCATGCGTGGTCGTGCCCTGGCAGGTATCAAGGGTAATACCAAGGCACGCATCTTCTGCCTGCAGATGACCGCGGAAATGGTCTCGATCGCCGGCCAGTACAAAGTCTGCGAAGACTTGCGCCGCGACCCGCTGTGGGGCTTGGGCGTACAGGTCAGCCTGTCCGGCGACGTGTTGAACATCACCCGTCTTTAACGGATACTTGCCGGCATTTTTAGCGCAACTTTTTCCTGTTGCCGTTTTTATGTATTTGCAGGGACGCCTGTCCCGTTTATTTAGGGGTGAAACACCTTGGCCAAGATTCTCGTGGTTACTTCCGGCAAGGGGGGTGTGGGCAAGACCACCACCAGCGCCGCTATCGGTACCGGCCTCGCACTGCGCGGGCACAAGACTGTCATCGTCGACTTCGACGTCGGCCTGCGTAACCTCGACCTGATCATGGGCTGCGAACGCCGCGTGGTGTACGACTTCGTCAACGTGGTCAATGGCGAAGCCAACCTGCAACAGGCCCTGATCAAGGACAAGCGCCTCGAGAACCTGTTCGTGCTGGCCGCCAGCCAGACCCGCGACAAGGACGCACTGACCAAGGAAGGCGTCGAGAAGGTGCTGATGGAGCTCAAGGAGCAGTTCGACTTCGTCGTCTGCGACTCGCCCGCCGGTATCGAGAAAGGCGCCCACCTGGCGATGTACTTCGCCGACGAAGCCATTGTCGTGACCAACCCCGAGGTGTCCTCGGTGCGTGACTCCGACCGCATGATCGGCCTGCTGTCGAGCAAGTCGCGTCGTGCCGAGCAAGGCGAAGACCCGATCAAGGAACACCTGCTGATCACCCGCTACCACCCCGAGCGCGTCGAGAAAGGCGAAATGCTTGGCGTCGAAGACGTCAAGGAAATCCTTTCGGTCGAACTGCTGGGCGTGATCCCCGAATCGCAAGCCGTGCTCAAGGCTTCCAACCAGGGCATCCCGGTCATCCTTGACGACCAGAGCGATGCCGGCCAGGCCTATAGCGATACCGTCGACCGCCTGCTGGGCAAGCCAAAGCCGCTGCGGTTCATCGAAGTGCCGAAGCAAGGATTCTTCGCGCGCCTGTTTGGAGGCAAGTAAACCATGAACCTTTTTGACTTCTTTCGTGGCAGACAGAAACAAAGCAGCGCGTCGGTAGCGAAAGAGCGTCTACAGATCATCGTGGCGCACGAGCGTGGCCAGCGCAGCACCCCGGACTACCTGCCTGCCCTGCAGAAAGAGCTGGTCGAGGTGATCCGCAAATACGTCAACATCGGCAACGACGACGTGCAGATCGAACTGGAAAACCAGGGCAGCTGCTCGATCCTGGAGCTGAACATCACCTTGCCCGAGCGCTGATCCAGCAGCTTCGAGCCGATCCTGGGGCTGCTTCGCAGCCCTTTCGCGACACAAGGCCGCTCCTACAGGGTTACGCAACCTCTGTAGGAGCGGCCTTGTGTCGCGAAAGGGCCGCAAGGCGGCCCCAGTGGTTTCCATACGCATAGAGAACCTGCAATGCCGCTGTCGAACATCCAGATCCTTCACGAAGACGCCGCCATCCTGGTGATCAACAAACCGACCCTGCTGCTGTCGGTGCCGGGCCGCGCCGAGGACAACAAGGACTGCCTGATCACTCGCCTGCAGGAAAACGGCTACCCCGACGCCCTGATCGTCCACCGCCTGGACTGGGAAACCTCAGGGATCATCCTGCTCGCCCGCGACGCCGACAGCCACCGCGAACTGTCGCGCCAATTCCACGACCGTGAAACCGAAAAGGCCTACACCGCACTGTGCTGGGGCCAGCCGGCCCTGGACAGCGGCAGCATCGACCTGCCGCTGCGCTACGACCCGCCGACCAAGCCACGTCACGTGGTGGACCACGAACAAGGCAAGCACGCCCTGACCTTCTGGCGCATCGTCGAGCGCCGCGCCGATCATTGCCGGGTCGAGCTGACGCCCATCACCGGGCGCTCGCACCAGCTGCGCGTGCACATGTTGTCGATCGGCCATCCGCTGCTGGGCGACCGGCTGTACGCCAACCCTGAAGCGCTGGCGGCCCATGAGCGGCTGTGCCTGCATGCGTCGATGCTGAGCTTTACCCATCCAGTTTCTGGCGAACGCCTGAAATTCGAGTGCCCGGCACCGTTTTGAAGTTGTTCGCCGGCAAGCCGGCTCCTACAGAGTGCCCGTTGTAGGAGCCGGCTTGCCGGCGAACAGGCCGACACAATTTGTCGAGCAATTACGCTAAACTCGCGCCACTGCTGTCTGGAGTGACTTATGCGCGATGCCCTGAACGCCGGCCTGATCGAATTCCTCAAGGCCTCCCCGACGCCCTTCCACGCCACCGCCAGCCTCGTGCAGCGCCTCGAGGCTGCTGGTTACCAGCGCCTGGACGAGCGCGACAGCTGGGCCACGGTGCCTGGTGGTCGCTACTACGTGACCCGCAACGACTCCTCGATCATCGCCATCAAGCTCGGCAAGCTGTCGCCGCTGCTGGCCGGCATCCGCATGGTCGGCGCCCACACCGACAGCCCGTGCCTGCGGGTCAAGCCGCAGCCTGAACTGCAGCGCCAGGGCTTCTTGCAACTGGGCGTCGAAGTGTATGGCGGCGCCCTGCTGGCGCCATGGTTCGACCGCGACCTGTCGCTGGCCGGTCGGGTGACCTTCCGCCGTGACGGCAAGGTCGAGAGCCAACTGATCGACTTCAAGCTACCAATCGCGGTGATCCCCAACCTGGCGATCCACCTCAACCGCACCGCCAACGAAGGCTGGCCGATCAACCCGCAGAATGAGTTGCCGCCGATACTGGCGCAGGTGGCGGGTGACGAGCGTATCGATTTCCGCGCCCTGCTCACCGAGCAACTGGCCCGCGAGCACGACCTCAACGCCGATGTGGTGCTCGACTACGAGCTGAGCTTCTACGACACCCAGGACGCCGCCCTGATCGGCCTGAACGGTGACTTCATCGCCGGCGCGCGCCTGGACAACCTGCTGTCGTGCTATGCCGGCCTGCAGGCGTTGCTCGGCGCCGACAGCGACGAAACCTGCGTGCTGGTGTGCAACGACCACGAGGAAGTCGGCTCCTGCTCGGCCTGTGGCGCCGACGGCCCGATGCTCGAGCAGACCTTGCAACGCCTGCTGCCGGACAACGACGACTACGTGCGCACGGTCCAGCGCTCGCTGATGGTCTCGGCCGACAACGCCCACGGCGTGCACCCCAACTATGCCGACAAGCACGACGGCAACCATGGGCCCAAGCTCAACGCCGGGCCGGTGATCAAGGTCAACAACAACCAGCGCTACGCCACCAACAGCGAAACCGCCGGTTTCTTCCGCCACCTGTGCATGGCCGAGGAAGTACCGGTGCAAAGCTTCGTGGTGCGCAGCGACATGGGCTGCGGCTCGACCATCGGCCCGATCACCGCCAGCCATCTGGGGGTGCGCACCGTCGACATTGGCCTGCCGACCTTCGCCATGCACTCGATCCGCGAACTGTGCGGCAGCCAGGACCTGGCTCACCTGGTGAAGGTGCTCATGGCGTTCTACCGCAGCCGCGATTTGCCTTGAAATGCCGTTCGCCGGCAAGCCGGCTCCTGCGCAACGCCTGTAGGAGCCAGCTTGCTGGCGAACCAGGCGACGCGGTGAATGGCACCGGCTATGCCGGTGTTCGCCGGCGAGCCGGCTCCTACGCCGTCTGCGACCTGCCCACCCGCAGGCCGACTGGCCGGTGCCCCCTCACCTGTCCCCGGTCAACCCGCTTCGCCGGTAAGCCGCTATGCTTGAAGCATGGCCCCAAAAAACAGAAGGATTCTGTCCATGTCATCGCCGTTCCTGTCCTTGTTCGTGCCGGTGTTCCTGTTCCTGATGCTGCTGACCATCGGTTTCAGCCTGCGCGAGCGCAACGTCGGGGTGCTGATGATGTGGATCGGCACCCTCGGCATCTTTGGCCTCACCTGTTGGAAGATCCTCGAGAAACTGCCGTCGTAAACCTCTACACTCGGGCAATCGTTTGACCTGAGGTAGATTTCCCGGTGCCAGCCTTCCTGCGTTGCATCACGTTGCTGTTCCTGTTGTTCGTCACCCCGGTGCACGCCGCCGGCCTGCCGGGTCTGCTCGGTTCGAGCGCCCCCGCCCAGCCCGAGGCCAGCGAGCCCTTGGGCAAGTCACTGGACGAGGTGATCAAGAACCTGGAAAACGACCAGCAACGGGCCAAGCTGCTGGCTGACCTGAAGAAGCTGCGCGACGCCACCAAGCAATCGCAACCCAGTGTCGAACAGGGCGTGCTCGGCTTGATCGGCGGCGCCCTGCACGACTTCGAAAAGCAGTTCAGCGGCGATGCCAGCCCGTTCAACCGCTGGTCGCAGGAGATCGACCAGGCCCAGGAGGAACTGGCCGCTCTAGTGGTGCCGGTGCACCAATGGCCGGCGATCCTGTTCGGCTTCGCCGGGGTGATCGCGGTCTGGGCCCTGCTGGCCTACGCCTTCAACTGGATCGGCCACCGCGTGCGCCTGCGCTTTGGCCTCACCGAGGAACTGCCCCAGCATCCGCGCACCTGGGACCTGGTGCGCTTCGCCCTGCGCAAGCTCGGGCCCTGGCTGGTGGCGCTGGTGTTCACCGTCTACCTGAGCATCGTGCTGCCCGCCTCGCTGGGCAAGTCGATGGCCATGGTGCTGGCCTACGCGCTGGTGGTCGGCACCCTGTTCTCGGCGATCTGCGTGATAGCCTTCTCGCTGCTCGACGGCCCGCACCGCCACCGCGCCCTGTACATCCTGCGCCACCAGGCGTTTCGCCCGCTGTGGCTGATCGGCAGCTTCGCCGCGTTCGGCGAGGCGATGAGCGATCCGCGCCTGACCACGGCCCTGGGCAGCCACCTGGCCCACGCCCTGGCGACCCTGGCCAATGTCGTCGCCGCGCTGTGCACCGGCTTGTTCATCCTGCGCTTCCGTAGGCCGATCGCCCACCTGATCCGCAACCAGCCGCTGTCCCGGCGCCTGACCCGGCGCACCCTGAGCGACACCATCGAGATCCTCGGCAGCTTCTGGTACATCCCGGCGCTGATCCTGGTGGCGATCTCGCTGTTCGCCACCTTCGTCTCCGCCGGCGACACCAGCACCGCCCTGCGCCAATCGCTGATGTGCACTGTGCTGGTGGTGGTATGCATGGTGCTCAACGGCCTGGTACGCCGCCACGCCGCCAACCCCAAGCGTGCCAACAAGCGCCAGGCGGTGTACGCCGAACGCCTGCGCAACTTCGCCTACCTGCTGGTGCACCTGTTCATCTGGCTGGTGTTCATCGAACTCGGCCTGCGCGTGTGGGGCCAGTCGATGATCGGCTTCGCCGAAGGTGATGGCCATGAGGTGAGCCTGCGCCTGCTGGGCCTGGCCGGCACGCTGATCGTCGCCTGGCTGGTGTGGATCCTTGCCGATACCGCCGTGCACCACGCCCTGGTGCGCTCGCGCCGGGGCATGGCCAACGCCCGCGCGCAAACCATGATGCCGCTGATCCGCAACGTGATGTTCGTGGTGATCTTCATCATCGCGGTGATCGTCGCCCTGGCCAACATGGGCATGAACGTGACCCCGCTGCTGGCCGGTGCCGGGGTCATCGGCCTGGCCATCGGCTTCGGCGCGCAGTCGCTGGTGGCCGACCTGATCACCGGGCTGTTCATCATCATCGAGGACTCGCTGGCCATCGACGACTACGTCGATGTCGGCGGCCACCTGGGCACGGTCGAGGGCCTGACCATCCGCACCGTGCGCCTGCGCGACATCGACGGCATCGTGCACACCATCCCGTTCAGCGAGATCAAGAGCATCAAGAACTACTCCCGCGAGTTCGGCTACGCGATCTTCCGCGTGGCGATCCCGCACAGCATGAATATCGATCAGGCCATCACGCTGATCCGCGAGGTCGGCCAAAAGCTGCGCAACGACCCGCTGATGCGTCGCAATATCTGGTCGCCGCTGGAGTTGCAGGGGGTGGAGAGTTTCGAGTCGGGCTCGGCGATCCTGCGCGCGCGGTTCAAGACCGCGCCGATCAAGCAGTGGGAAGTGTCGCGGGCGTTCAACCTGGCGTTGAAACGCCAGCTCGATGAAGCCGGCCTGGACCTGGCGACGCCGCGGTTGTCGGTGCAGGTGGTGACGGCCGGTGGCGGCGCGGCGGCCGATTAACCTGCAGTGTCGGAGCGGCGCAGGCTTGAGATTGTCTACCCCGCCTCGGCGCGAATGCGGATCGCATCGTGCCGCCAATACTCCAGGTCGCAGTCGATCAGATGCCCATGCTGGTCGCTGTTGACCCGGGTGATATGCAGCCCCGGGCTGCCCGTCGACACCCTCAGCGCCGCCGCCGCCTCGACCGGCAAGGCCGTCGGCAAGATCTCGAAGCGCACCTGCCCGTAATGAATGGCGTACTCCCGCGCATAGATCTCGGTCAGCGACTGGGCCAGGTCCAGGGCGAGGATCCCGGGGAAGTAGCACGGGTTGAGGTAGTGCTCGGCGTACAACACCGCCCGCCCGTCGATGCGCCGTAGCCGGCAGATTCGCACCACGCTGGACAGCGCTGGCAGGCGCAAGCGCGCACAGATCGCCGCCGGCGCCGGTTGCAGGCGCGCTGACAACAGCTCGGTACTGGGTAGGCGCCCCTGGTCACGGACCATGGCATGGAAGTGGCTGCGCTCGATCAGGTCGTAGGTCAGGCGCTGCGGGGCGACGAACCAACCACGCCGTTCCTCGCGGTAGATCAGCCCCTTGGCCTCCAGTTGCACCAGCGCCTCGCGCAGGGTGATGCGCGTGGTGTCGAATACCTCGCTGAGCCGCCGTTCGGCCGGCAGCTTGCCGCCTGGGGTCAGCAGGCCGTGTTCGATCTGCTCCTGCAAGGCATGGCAGATGGCTGTTACCGCGCGCGGTGGCGTCGCTTGCATCGAAAGGTTACCTATCTGGACTAGTCCAGCCCTGAAACAGGGCAGGTGGGGCGTAGTGCAAGCCTAGGCACGGCTGATGAACATCCTGTGACAAAGACCCTCGACAGCACTTTCCAGATCCGCGCCAGCCCACGGAAATCAGGGTTTTCGATCTGGTCTACGCTGTATTTCCAGGGCCAGCGGCCTGCCCTTCACGCCCACTCCTTACATCAAACTGTCACGCAACAGGCCTACCTTGGCTCGAGGCTTGCTGACCTAGACCACAGGTCGCAAGCACAGGATTCCTTCATAACAACGATTGCACGGCACCCCACCCAAGGAGCTTCGGATGAAAAAGTTGTTCATGGCCTCACTGCTCGGTTCAGCCATCGCTTTTTGCACCTCGGCCATGGCCCAGGACCTCAAGGCCCTCGAAGACGCCGCCCGCAAGGAAGGCACGGTAAACAGCGTGGGCATGCCCGATGCCTGGGCCAACTGGAAAGGCACCTGGGAAGACCTGGCGAAAAAATACGGCCTCAAGCACAGCGACACCGACATGAGCTCGGCCCAGGAAATCGCCAAGTTCGATGCCGAAAAGGATAACGCCAGCGCCGATATCGGCGACGTCGGCGCGGCCTTCGGCCCGATCGCCGCCAGCAAGGGGGTCACCCAGCCGTACAAGCCGAGCACCTGGGACCAGGTCCCGGCGTGGGCCAAGGACCAGGACGGTCACTGGGCGCTGGCCTATACCGGCACCATCGCCTTCATCATCAACAAGGACCTGGTCAAGGAAGGCGAACGCCCGACCACCTGGCACGACCTGGAAAAGGGCAAGTACAAGGTCGCCATCGGTGACGTCGGCACCGCCGCCCAGGCCGCCAACGGCGTGCTCGCCGCCGCCATCGCCTACAAGGGCGACGAGCGCAACATCGAGCCAGGCTTGCAGCTGTTCACCAAGCTGGCCCAGCAGAAGCGCCTGTCGCTGGCCAACCCGACCATCCAGACCCTGGAGAAGGGCGAGGTGGAAGTCGGCGTGGTGTGGGACTTCAATGGCCTGAGCTACCGCGACCAGATCGACCCGAAGCGCTTTGAAGTGCTGATCCCCTCGGATGGCTCGGTTACCTCCGGTTACACCACCATCATCAACAAGTACGCCAAACACCCCAACGCCGCCAAGCTGGCCCGCGAATACATCTTCAGCGACGCCGGGCAAACCAACCTGGCCATCGGCCACGCCCGGCCGATCCGCGCCGAGCATCTGAAGCTGCCGGCGGATGTACAGGCCAAGCTGCTGCCCAACGAGCAGTACAAGGCGGCGCAGCCGATCAAGGATGCCGCTGCCTGGGAAGCGACCTCCAAGGCCCTGCCGCAGAAGTGGCAGGAGCAGGTGATCATCGAGATGGAGTAAGGGGGCCGGGTTCTCTGGCAACCTGGACTGGCCTCATCGCCGGCAAGCCGGCTCCTACAAGGAATGCGTCCCTCTGTAGGAGCCGGCTTACCGGCGATGCAGGCAACGCGGTATCTGACTGGAGCGAACATGCAACACAACGTCATCCTGGTCCTGCTCGACGGCCTCAACCACCAGGTCGCGCACCACGCCATGGGCCACCTGCACGCCTATGTCGAGGCCGACCGCGCCGCGCTGTATCGCCTGGAGTGCGAACTGCCGTCGCTGTCGCGGCCTCTGTACGAGTGCATCCTCACCGGCGTGCCGCCCATCGACAGCGGCATCGTGCACAACAACGTCAACCGCCTGTCCAACCAGCGCAGCGTGTTCCACTACGCCCGCGAGGCCGGCCTGGGCACCGCCGCCGCGGCCTACCACTGGATCAGCGAGCTGTACAACCGCTCGCCGTTCGACCCGCTGCGCGACCGCCACACCCACGCACCGAAGCTGCCGATCCAGCACGGCCTGTTCTACTACGCCGACCACTACCCCGATTCGCACCTGCTGGCCGACGCCGAATACCTGCGCCGCCGCCATGCGCCGAACTTCCTGCTGGTGCACCCGATGAACATCGACGACGCCGGCCACCGCCATGGCCTGGACAGCAGCCAGTATCGCAATGCCGCGCGCAGTGCCGACATCCTGCTGGCCGACTACCTGCCGCGCTGGCTCGAGGAGGGCTACCAGGTGCTGGTCACCGCCGACCACGGCATGAACAACGACCGCTCGCACAACGGCCTGCTCGCCGAGGAACGTGAAGTGCCGCTGTTCGTGTTCGGTGAAGCCTTCAGCCTCGACCCTGCGGCCAAGCCGCTGCAGACCGAGCTGTGCGGCACGATCTGCGAACTGCTCGGCGCCGCCCACGACAAACCGGTCTGCCGGGAGTTGCTCAAGTGAATGCAAGCCATCGCGGTCGCTACCTGGCCCTGCTCTGCCTGCTGCCGTTCGCCGTGTTCTTCATCATTTTCCAGATCGCGCCGCTGGCCTGGGTTGCGATAAACAGCCTGCAAAGCGAGAGTGGCTGGGGTCTGGCCAACTTCAGCAAGATCTTCGCCTCGAAGTTCTACCTGCAGGCGTTGCAACGCAGCCTGGAGATCAGCTTCTGGTCGAGCCTGTTCGGCATCGTCATCGCCACCCTCGGCGCCTATTCGCTGCGCCAGGTCGATTCGAAGCTGCGCGATTTCGTCAGTGCCTTCGCCAACATGACCAGCAACTTCTCCGGGGTACCGCTGGCGTTCGCCTTCATCATCCTGCTCGGTTTCAACGGCGCGCTGACCCTGCTGCTCAAGCAAATGGGGCTGCTCGGCGACTTCAGTATCTACTCCAAGACCGGCCTGATCCTGGTCTACACCTACTTCCAGATCCCCTTGGGCGTATTGCTGCTCTACCCCGCCTTCGACGCCCTGCGCGAAGACTGGCGTGAGTCCGCCGCGCTGCTGGGCGCCAGCCATTGGCAGTTCTGGCGGCACATCGGCCTGCCCGTGCTTACCCCGGCGCTGCTCGGCACCTTCGTCATCCTGCTGGCCAACGCCCTGGGCGCCTATGCCACCGTCTACGCCCTGACCACCGGTAACTTCAACGTGCTACCGATCCGCATCGCGGGCCTTGTGGCCGGTGACATCAGCCTCGACCCGAACCTGGCCAGCGCCCTGGCCATGGTGCTGGTGGGCCTGATGACCGTGGTCACGGTGGCCCATCAATGGCTGCTCAAGAGGAGCTACCATGCGCGCTGAAAACAAACCCGGCGGGCTCTACCACCGCGCGGTGGTCTACCTGCTGTTCCTCATCCTGCTGCTGCCACTGGCCGGCACCCTGCTCTATTCGCTGGCCACCAGCTGGTCGGCGACCCTGCTGCCCAGCGGCCTGACCTTCAAGTGGTATGTGGCGCTGTGGAGCGAACCGCGCTTTCTCGCCGCCTTCGGCCAGTCGCTGCTGGTGTGCGTGGGCGCGCTGGTGCTGTCGGTGCTGCTGATCCTGCCGCTATTGTTCGTGGTGCACTACCACTTCCCGAAACTCGACGCGCTGATGAACGTGCTGATCCTGCTGCCGTTCGCGGTACCGCCGGTGGTATCGGCGGTGGGCCTGCTGCAACTGTACGGCAGTGGGCCGCTGGCCATGGTCGGCACGCCGTGGATCCTGATCGGCTGCTACTTCACCATCGCCCTGCCATTCATGTACCGGGCGATCACCAACAACCTGCAAGCCATCAACCTGCGCGACCTGATGGACGCCGCCCAACTGCTCGGCGCCAGCCCCCTGCAGGCAGCGTTGCTGGTAGTGCTGCCGAACCTGCGCAAGGGCCTGATGGTGGCGCTGCTGCTGTCGTTCTCGTTCCTGTTCGGCGAGTTCGTGTTCGCCAACCTGCTGGTGGGCACCCGCTACGAGACCCTGCAGGTATACCTGAACAACATGCGCAACAGCAGCGGCCACTTCAACAGCGCCCTGGTGATCTCCTACTTCGCCTTCGTGCTGGCACTCACCTGGGTTGCCAACCGCTTGAACAAGGACAAGACCTGACATGAGCTTCGTCAGCGTGCAGCAACTGCAAAAAAGCTACGCCGGCAGCCCGGTGTTCGAGAACATCGACTGCCAGATCCAGCGCGGCGAGTTCGTCACCCTGCTCGGCCCCTCGGGCTGTGGCAAGTCCACCCTGCTGCGCTGCATCGCCGGGCTGACCCCGGTGGACAGCGGGAGGATCCTGCTCGACGGCCAGGACCTGGTACCTGTGAGCCCGCAAAAGCGCGGCATCGGCATGGTATTCCAGAGCTACGCGTTGTTCCCCAACATGACCGTGGAGCAGAACGTCGCCTTTGGCCTGCGCATGCAGAAGGTCAAGGCCGAGGAAAGCCAGGCCCGGGTGCGCGAGGTACTCGACCTGGTCGAGCTGGGCAGCTTCGCCGGGCGCTACCCGCACCAGCTGTCCGGCGGCCAGTGCCAGCGCGTGGCCCTGGCCCGCTCGCTGGTCACCCGCCCACGCCTGCTGCTGCTCGACGAGCCGCTGTCGGCGCTGGATGCACGCATTCGCAAGCACCTGCGCGAGCAGATCCGCGCGATCCAGCGCGAGCTGGGGCTGACCACCATCTTCGTCACCCACGATCAGGAAGAGGCGCTGACCATGTCCGACCGCATCGTCCTGATGAACCAGGGGCGCATCGTCCAGAGCGGCGACGCCGAAACCCTCTACACCGCGCCCGTGGACCTGTTCGCCGCCGGTTTCATCGGCAACTACAACCTGCTCGACGCCGACAGCGCCAGCCGCCTGCTGCAACGCCCGGTGACCGCGCGCCTGGCGATCCGCCCGGAGTCCATCAGCCTGGGCCTGAACGGCGATCTGGACGGCGAGATCCGCAGCCACAGCCTGCTCGGCAACGTCATCCGTTACCGTGTCTGGGTGCGCGACGTCGAATTGGTGGTGGATGTGCTCAACCGCTGCGCCAGCGATCTGCACGCGGACGGTAAACGGGTATCCTTGTCGATCGACCCCACGGCGCTACGGGAAGTGGCCTAAGGAGATTCAACCCATGGCATTGGCAATTTTCGATCTGGACGAAACCCTCATCCACGGCGACTGCGCGTCGTTGTGGAGCGAGCAGATGGCCCGACTGGGCTGGGTCGACGGCAAGAGCTTCCTCAAGCGCGATCATGAGTTGATGGAAGCCTACGGCAAGGGCCACCTGCGAATGGAGGACTACATGGCCTTCAGCCTGGAGCCCATCGCCGGGCGCACGCTGGAAGAGGTCGAACACCTGGTCGAGCCTTGGGTGGAGGATGTGATCGAGCCGATCATCCATGGCAATGCCTGCCGCTGCATCGCCGAACACCGCCAGCGCGGTGACCGGGTCCTGATCATCTCGGCGAGCGGCGTCCATCTGGTCGGGCCGATCGCGGCGCGGCTGGGGGTGGATGAATACCTGGCCATCGAGCTGGAGGCGGTGAACGGCGTGTACACCGGCAAGACCCATGGCGTGCTGACTTACCATGAGGGCAAGATCACCCGCTTGCTGGAATGGCTGGACCAGGAGCAGGAGAACCTGGAGGGGGCAAGTTTCTATTCCGATTCACGCAACGACTTGCCGTTGTTGCTGAAGGTGGATCATCCGCGTGTGGTGAATCCGGATCCGGTATTGCGCGAGCATGCCCAGATCAATGGCTGGCCGATTTTAAGTTGGTCGTGATGCCGCTGTTCGCCGGCAAGCCGGCTCCTACACCGAACCTGTAGGAGCCGGCTTGCCGGCGAACAGGCCTAGCTCAGGCTCGAATCGATCACCATCACCAACTTGCCCGACACCTGGTTGCTCTCAAGCTCGGCATACGCCGCCTGGGCGAATTCAACCGGGTAGCTATCGACCAACTGCGGCGACAACCGCCCTTCGCTGAACAACGGCCACACCTGCTGTTGCAGCTCGCGCAGCAACTCAGCCTTGAAGCCATCGTCACGGTTGCGCAGGGTCGACCCGGTGATTTGCAGGCGCTTGCCCAGCACCAGCGCCAGGTCCAGCTCGAACTTGCGACCGCTCATCAAGCCAATGATCACCCAGCGCCCATCGCGGGCCAGCGCCTTGAGGTTCAACGGCCCGTAACCGGCGCCCACCGGGTCGAGGATCACATCGAACGGCCCAAGCTGCTCCAGCTCGTCGAGGTTGGCGTTGCGCACCACGCCACCCGCCGCGCCCAAGCCCTGGCAGTAGGCCAGGCGCTCCGGCGAACCGACGCTGACCCACACCGGGCTGGCGAAGGCCTTGCATAGCTGGATGGCCGCCGAACCCACGCCACTGGCGCCAGCATGCACCAGCACCTTCTCGCCAGGCTTCAGGCCACCGAGCTGGAAGATGTTCAACCAGGCCGTGGCATATACCTCAGGCAGCGCCGCCGCCTCGTGCAGGCTCAGGCCTTCGGGCACCGGCAGCACGTGACGGGCATCGACCACCACCTCCTCGGCCATGGCCCCGCTGGCCAGCAGCGCGCACACCCGGTCGCCCACGCGCCAGTCGGCGCCGGCGCCCACTTCCTCGATTACCCCGGCGCATTCCAGGCCCATGTAGGGGCTGGCACCTGGCGGTGGAGGGTACAGCCCCTTCATTTGCAACAGGTCGGCGCGGTTCAGCCCCGCCGCGGCCACGCGGATGCGTACCTGCCCGGCATCACAGGCCGGGCGTTCGGCCTCGACCCAGGCCACATGTCCGTCAACGCCTTGCAATGCCTTCACAGTGCCTCCATAGTTGAATCATATGACTGAGCCTGGGCGAGCATGTCCCAGGCTTTTTGCAGTATGCGTCCGGCTCCCCTGGAGCCGGCGAACGGAAAAGACGGCCTACTATGCGTGATCAATTGCCTCCACGTCGAATGAGCATGAAGCATTTCCTCCCCAGCACCGCCCTGGCCCTGATGATCGGCCTGGGCAGCCTCACGCTCGGTGGCAATGCGGCCGCCGCCAACAAATGGGACAGCCTGCAGCCAGACCGCGACGAAGTGGTGGCCAGCCTCAATATCGTCGAGCTGCTCAAGCGTCACCACTACAGCAAGCCGCCACTGGACGACGCCCGTTCGGCCATCATCTACGACAGCTACATCAAGCTGCTCGACCCGTCGCGCAGTTATTTCACCGCCGCCGACATCGCCGAGTTCGACAAGTGGAAGACCCAGTTCGACGATTTCCTCAAAAGCGGTAACCTCGACCCTGGCTTCACCATCTACAAGCGCTACCTGGACCGCGTGAAGCAGCGCCTGGACTACGCCCTCGGCGAGTTGAACAAGGGCGTCGACAAGATCGACTTCACGGTGAAGGAAGACCTGCTGGTCGAGCGCAAGGATGCGCCGTGGATGAAGGACCAGGCCGCCCTCGACGAACTGTGGCGCAAGCGCGTCAAGGATGAGGTGCTGCGCCAAAAGATCTCCGGCAAGGACCTCAAGCAGATCCAGGACACCCTGACCAAGCGCTACAAGAACCAGCTGGCGCGCCTGAACCAGACCCGTGCCGAGGACATCTTCCAAGCCTACATCAACACCTTCGCCCAGTCCTACGACCCGCACACCAACTACCTGTCGCCGGACAACGCGGAAAACTTCGACATCAACATGAGCCTGTCGCTCGAAGGCATCGGTGCGGTGCTGCAAAGCGACAACGACCAGGTCAAGATCGTGCGTCTGGTGCCGGCCGGCCCTGCCGCCAAGACCAAGCAGGTCGCCCCCGCCGACAAGATCATCGGCGTGGCCCAGGGCAACAAGGAAATGGTCGACGTGGTCGGCTGGCGCCTGGACGAAGTGGTCAAGCTGATTCGCGGCCCGAAAGGCTCGGTGGTGCGCCTTGAAGTGATCCCGGCGAGCAACGCGCCGAACGACCAGACCAGCAAGATCGTCTCGATCACCCGCGAAGCGGTGAAACTCGAGGAGCAGGCAGCGAAGAAGTCGGTGCTCAAGCTCAAGCAGGATGGTCGCGACTACAAGCTGGGCATCATCGAGATTCCAGCCTTCTACCTCGACTTCAAGGCCTACCGCGCAGGCGACCCGGACTACAAGAGCACCACCCGCGATGTGAAGAAGCTGCTGACCGAGCTGCAGAAGGAAAAAGTCGACGGCGTGGTGATCGACCTGCGCAACAACGGCGGTGGCTCGCTGCAGGAAGCCACCGAACTGACCAGCCTGTTCATCGAGAAAGGCCCGACCGTGCTGGTGCGCAACGCCGACGGCCGCGTCGACGTGCTCGAGGACGAGAACCCCGGTGCCTTCTACAAGGGCCCGCTGGCGCTGCTGGTCAACCGTCTCTCGGCCTCGGCCTCGGAGATCTTCGCCGGCGCCATGCAGGACTACCACCGCGCGCTGATCATCGGTGGCCAGACCTTCGGCAAGGGCACCGTGCAGACCATCCAGCCGCTCAACCATGGCGAGCTGAAACTGACCCTGGCCAAGTTCTACCGGGTTTCCGGGCAGAGCACCCAGCACCAGGGCGTGCTGCCGGACATCGCCTACCCATCGATCATCGACACCAAGGAAATCGGCGAAAGCGCGCTGCCCGAGGCCATGCCATGGGACACCATTCGCCCGGTGGTCAAGCCGGCCTCCGACCCGTTCAAGCCGTTCCTGGCTCAGCTCAAGGCGCAGCATGACGCGCGCAGCGACAAGGATGCCGAGTTCGTCTACATCCGCGACCGCCTGGCCCTGACCCAGAAGCTGATGAACGAGAAGACCGTCAGCCTCAACGAACAGGAGCGTCGTGCCCGCCACGACCAGATCGAGGCCAAGCAACTGGCCCTGGAGAATATCCGCCGCAAGGCCAAGGGCGAAGAGCCGCTCAAGGAACTGAAAAAGGAAGACGAGGACGCGCTGCCGGCCGAGCCGGACGACACCAAGCCGGAAGACGACGCCTACCTGTCGGAGACCGGTCGCATCCTGCTCGACTACCTCAGCCTGAGCACCTCGGTGGCCAAGCACTGAGTGATGGCGAAATAATGTGATCTGTCATCAAACAGTCATCGGACTGTCGTGAAATAGAAGGGCCGGGCGTGCAAGCGTCCGGCCTTTTTTCATTCAGGAAGCAGGCCATGACCATCAACGAACAGCTCAGCGCATTGAGCGCCATCCTGGCTCAACGTAGCGTCCACAGCTTGTTCCAGCCCATCGTCTGCCTTTCCGAACGCCGCGTGCTCGGCTATGAAGCCTTGAGCCGCGGCCCGTCCAACAGCCCCCTGCACTCGCCGCTCAACCTGTTCGCCATTGCCCGCCAGGCCGGGCGCCTGAGCGAGCTCGAGGTGCTGTGTCGGGAAACCGCCTGCCGGCGCTTCAGCGAACTGAACCTGGGCGGCAAACTGTTCCTCAACGTCTCGCCCGAGTCGCTGCTCGAACCCCACTACCCGTCCGGGCAAACCCTGAAAATGCTCGAGGCCGTCGGCCTGCCGCCGAGCCGGGTGGTCATAGAGCTGACCGAACAGACCCCCACCGAAGACTTCCAACTGCTGTTCAACGCCCTGCACCACTACCGCGACATGGGTTTTTCCATCGCCCTGGACGACCTGGGGGCCGGCTATTCGAGCCTGCGCCTGTGGTCGGAACTACGCCCCGACTATGTGAAGATCGACCGCCACTTCATCGACGGCATCCATCAAGATCCGCTCAAGCGCGAGTTCGTCGGTTCGATCCTGCAAATCGCCCGCGCCTCCCGGGCCCAGGTGATCGCCGAAGGGATCGAGCTGGGCGAGGAGCTGGCGGTGCTCGGCGAGATGGGCGTGGACCTGGTGCAGGGCTATCTGCTCGGCCGCCCGCAAGAATTCCCGCCCTGCGACCCGCTACCCTTGCTGCCGCAGGCAAGCGCCGGCGTCGTGGCCCTGGGCGAGGACAACGGCGACCTCGACGCGCTGCTTATCCAGCAGCCGGCGGTGCCGCTGGAAACACCTACTCAGCAGGTGCTCGAAGCCTTTCGCCGGCAGGCCAACCTCAATTCCCTGGCGGTGCTGGATGAGCGTGGCAAGCCGTATGGCATCGTTCACCGGCATTCCCTGGCCGATGCGCTGCTACAGCCGTTCGGCACCGACCTGTTCGCACGCAAGCCGATCAGCCGGCTGATGAGCCAGGACTTTCTTGCCGTGGAGCGCGGGCAGTCGCTGCAACAGGTCAGCCGCCTGCTCACCAGCCGCGCCCGCCAGCGGATCGAGGAAGACTTCATCATCACCCAGAGTGGTCGCTACCTGGGTCTGGGTCGTGTGATCGATGTGCTCAAGCTGATCACCGAACAGAAGATCCAGCAGGCTCGGCATGCCAACCCGTTGACCTTGCTGCCGGGCAACGTGCCAATCCAGCAATGCCTCGCGCGCCTGCTGCAACAACGGCGCGAGGCGGCGGTGTGCTATGTCGACATCGACAGTTTCAAACCCTTCAACGACATCTATGGCTACGCCCGCGGCGACGAGGTGCTGTTGAGCCTGGCGCAATGCCTGAACGACAGCGTCGACCCGCAGCGAGACTTCGTCGGGCATATCGGCGGGGACGATTTCATGCTGGTATTGGGCTCGGCGGACTGGCGCGAGCGCTTGCAGATGCTGGTGGAGGCGTTCACACGCCAGTGCCGGCGCTTTTACCGCGCCGAGCACCTGGAGGCCGGCTGCTTCATCGCCCACAACCGCCAGGGGCAGCGCGAGACGTTCGCCCTGCTGTCATTGTCGATCGGCGTGGTGTGGCTGACGCCGCGCAGCGGCGGCCAGCTGGATGCCGGGCAACTGGCCGAGCTGGCCTCCCAGGCCAAGCGCCAGGCCAAGGAAAGCAGCGGTTCGAGCCTGAGCCTGATCGAAGCCTGAACCCCAGCCATTGCACCTGCCTCGGGCCCGTAGGAGCCAGCGTTGCTGGCGAACCAGGCGACGCGGTGGGTGGCAGAGCCGCTCAGGCCTCTTCCGGATAACGGTACTCGAACACTCGCACCACCTCCGAGGCATGCCACGACGCCGCCTCCATGCCATCCACCGGCCCGGAGAAACGCCCCAGGCGCTCGACACACTCGAAAAAGCCCGTGCGTGGCAGGCGGCTGGCTCCCTGGCTGATCACCAGCGAACTGCGCAGCGGTTGCTCGGCGCGGGCATCGAGCAGCGCCAGGTATTCCAGGGCCGCGGTAAGGGTCTGCATGGCCGGGCTGGGCAGTTGCAGGCGCTCCAGCAGCGCCCGGTAGGTGAGCAGGTGGCGTTGCCGGCGGGCCAGGTCGAGCTCGGTCAGCAGGCTCTGCCATTGCTGACGGCTGATCCTGACCTGGCTCATGACGGCTCGCTCCAGCCCGCCACCCCCAGGTGCCAGGCCAGGCTGCGCAGGATCGCGGCATCGGGGCGGCGCTCGCCGGCCTCGATCAGCGCCAGGTAGGCCGGGCTGATCCCGACGCTGCGCGCCAGTTGCTCGGGCGCCAGGCCCTTGGCCTCACGCAACGACGCCAGCTGGTCCAGGGCGGACAAGCTGGCGTCTGCGGGTTCGGCGGCGACCTTGTGTGCGGCGGGCGCTGCGCCAGGTGCCTGGCCGGCGGCGGCCAGCAACGCCTGGTACTGCTCCCAGGGAACGACTGCGTACTCGGGCTGACCGTCCCGGCTGATGACCTGAATACCCATACAACCCCCTTGACGTTGGACTACGGCATGTAATCCATAGGCATAACCCTTATGCCAATTATATTACCAACCTCGGGGGCATGCCGTGAATCAGTTGCCGGGGCGCTCCAGGCGCAACGCTTCGGGGCTATTGGGCAGGCGCTCGACCACCCGCAGCCGCTCCGGCGCCTGGCTGGCGCGCCAGGTCTTGAAGCGGGCCAGCTCGTCGGCCACGGTCTTGAGCACCCAACCCAGCACGGCGATGTCGTCAAGCAGGCCGACCCCCAGCAACCAGTCGGGAATGGCGTCCAGCGGGCTGACGAAGTACAGCAAGCCAGCGACGATGGTCACCAGTGCCTTGGGGCTGACGGCACGGTACTCGCCGCGCCACCAGGCCAGGCACAGCGCCTGCATCAGGCCCAGGTCCTCACGCAACTGACCGAGCTTGGGGCCTTTGCGGGCCACGGCGAACAACAGGGCCGGCAACCGCCCGCGGCTGAGCAGGCGCTCGGCCAGGGGCAGGAAGCGGGCGAAATTCCAGGGTGCGCTCATGAGACCTCCAGAGGAGCAGGCAGGTTATCCACATTTATTGTGGATAACCTTGTGAACAGGGCGGCGTTGGCGCCGCGTCGTGCCCGCCAGGCAAGGGCCGGGAACGGATCGGGCGTTTTTTACACAACCGTTGCAACGGCGCAAACGTTTTGCGACAGGCACACCCGCGATTACGCCGTGGCATTGCTTGCGACAGTGAATGACGCCGCCGGTTCGCGTCAAGCAGCCGAAAACGACGACGCCCCGTCAAAACGGGGCGTCGTTGCAGCAGCAGACTGGCGCTTACTTGGCCGGGGCGGCTTCGGCGTCGGCCTTGGCCGGGTCCTTGATGCCCAGCAGCTCCAGGTCGAACACCAGCACCGAGTTGGCCGGGATCAGCGGGCTTGGGCTCTGGGCGCCGTAGGCCAGCTCGGCCGGGATGTACAGCTTGTATTTTTCGCCGACATGCATCAGTTGCAGGCCTTCGACCCAACCTGGGATCACGCCGCTGACCGGCAGGTCGATCGGGCTGCCGCGCTCGACGGAGCTGTCGAACACCTTGCCGTCGGTGAGCTTGCCTTCGTAGTGGACGGTGACCACATCGGTCGGCTTGGGCTGCGGGCCGTCGGCCTTCTTGACCACTTCATACTGCAGGCCCGAGGCGGTGGTGACCACGCCAGGCTTCTTGGCGTTTTCCTCGAGGAATTTCTTGCCGGCCGCGGAGGCTTCTTCGCTGGCCTTGGCCAGGCGCTCTTCGGCGCGCTTCTGCAGGGCGGTGAAGGCCTCGACCAGTTCCTCGTCCTTGATGCGCTGTTCTTTCTTGCCAACAGCGTCTTCGATGCCTTGGGCGACGGCTTTGGAATCCAGGTCGTCCATGCCTTCCTGGGCCAGGCTCTTGCCCATGTTCAGGCCGATACCGTAGGAGGCTTTCTGTGCCGGAGTCTTCAGCTCGACGCTGCTGGTCTGGGCGTCGCAGCCCGCCAGGACCAGGCCTACCAGGGCAACCGCAGCCGCCAAACGATGCTGTTTCATGCTATTTCCTTGTTCATGCGCCATGAGGGCAATCAGGGTAAAGCCGCGAGCTTAGCAGGCGGCCGCGACCAATGGCTACCGGCATAAGAGCGGGTTGTGGGCTGGAAGTTCCTGGGTTAAAGGTTGTTCATGATCGCGCTTGCAGCCAATGGCCAGTATTGATGGCTTCGCCAGGGTTTGCCCGGAGATGTTCAAGCCCATGGAGGCCGCCCAGCTTCAAGGGTATCCACCCTGCCGATACTCCCCCGCCACCTCGCGCAATACCTCGCACACCCACTGCGCCGCCAGGCCCTGGGGCACCGCAGCGTTGCGACAGATACCCACCGAGCCCCCCGGCTCGCGCACCCCGAGGTCAAGTTCGGCCAGCTCGCCGCGCGCCAGGTCGATCAGCACCGCATCGCGCGGCGCCACCCACACCGCGTCGCTGCCCAGCACATAGCGCCGGCTCAGCGCCAACGACAGCGTCTCCAGGCGTTGTGCCGCCACGCCGATCGCGCCTTGCACGAACAGGCTGTCGGCATGCTGGCGAATGGTCGTCCCCGACGGCGGCAACACTTGCGCGTACTGCCCCAGCAGTCCCCGGTCGACTGGCTGGCGCGCCAGCAACGGGTGCCCGGGGCGCACCACCAGGGCCATCGACTCGCTGTACAGGTGTTCGAACGACAACCCCTGAATACGCGGGCTGTCAGTCATGCGCCCGACCACCAGCTCCAGCTCGCCCACATGCAACTGCCCAAGCAACTGCGCACTGACCCCGGTGACCACGCTGATCACCAAGGCTTCATGGCGCTGGTGCAGGCGGCACAGCACCTCGGGCATCAGCAGGCCTTCGACCGTGGACAACACACCGATACGCACCTGAGATGGCTGCAAGGCCTCGCCGCGCACACTGCCAACGCCTTCGCGCAGGGCGTGCACGCTGGGCCCGGCATAACGCAAGAAGCGCGCCCCCGCCGCGGTCAGCGATACGCCCTGGCGGCCGCGCTCGAACAGCCGGGTCTCGAGCAGGTCCTCGAGCTCCTTGAGCGTCTTGGAGATTGCCGGCTGGCTGATCGCGAGCACGTCGGCGGCCCTGGCCAGGCTGCCCTGCCGGGCAATCTCCAGGAAGCACAACAGATGACGGAACTTGATGCGGGTATCGAGGTTCATGCCTGGCAGTGTATCCGCGCGCCGGGCCTGCAAGCCATGGTGATTCGGTGACTTGCGTCACTCGGCGCCAGCCACGCGCTTGCAGGCTCGGTGCCGAAGCTTTAGCGTGTGCCGCTTCAACGCATGGAGCAGCGCTATGGCCGCCTACCTGACCCAGGACCTGATCCTGGACCTGGGCGATGAAACGCCCGAAGACACCAGCATGAACATGCTCGCTTTTCGCGAACGCGGCACCAGCCTGGTGATCGCGCGCAGCCCACTACCCGAGGGGCAGACCCTGGAAAGCCTCTACCAGCAGCAACTGGCGCAACTGCGCGAACGCCTTGCGGCGGTCATCAGCGAACCACAGCCGGTCAGCGCCGGTGTGGCCCGCGACATCCACGGCCTGGAAACCAGCCTGCAGTTCAAGCGTGCAGATGTGGTCTCCTACCAGCGCCAGTTGGCCTACGCTCCTGCCGGCCAAGCCCGTTTCGTCGCGGTGAGCTACAGCAAGCAAACACCACTGGAGCCCGCTGACCTTGCCCATTGGGAGACGATCAAGGCCGGTTTGCGACTGAACTGACCACCCTTTCAGAGATGGCTCATGGATGACAGCCTGCACGCCGCCCGCCAGGGCGATCTGATCCTGCACCCGCCGTTGATGGCCGATTTGGTCAGCGCAGTCAGCGAGGCGGTTATCTACGCGGCAGCCACGGCGGCCGTGGCCGCCGCGATTGGCGGTGCAGTGGTGGCCGTAGTCGGAACTGGCGGCGCCGCCGCGGCGCTTACGCCATTGATCGCCGGCGCGCTGGTCGGCGCTGCAGCCATGCTGCCCGGCGGGGAGGAGAAGAGCCTGGGTGATCGCGTCAGCCAGTTCAGCGACTGGCTGGGCGGGGCGATGTTCCCACCAGAACCGCATGGCCGGATCGAAACCGGCTCGGGCAACACTCGCATCAACGGCAAGCTGGCCGCGCGCGCCGCAGGCATCAGCATCGGGCCGGCCGGTGATGCCGAACCAGCACCGCAGCCGTCGTTCCTCGAGACCGTCAGCGGCTACGCCATGACGGCCGGCATGATGCTCATGCCGGTGCTGGGGCTCGCCTCGGCCATCAACGATATCTTCAACCCCCCCGTCAGCACGCCGGCCGATGCCAACACCGAGCCCCGTCCGCTGGACAAGGTCACGTGTAAAAAGCACCCGCCAATGCCAGAACAGTTTCTCGCGCAAGGCTCGGACAAGGTCTTCATCAATGGCCAGCCCGCCTCCAGGGTCGGCGATAAAAGCACCTGCGACGGCCCTGTGGGCATGACCTTCTCGCCTGATGTACGCATCGGCGGCAAAACCATGACCGTACGCGATATTCGTGATGGCAAGAGCGCACTGGCGAAGATCGTCGGCATAGTGGCCGGCATGCTGCTGTCACGCAAGATGAAAGGCGGGTGCAGCGTAGGCAACCCGGTGATGCCTTCCAGCGGCAGCAAGACCCAGGCAGGCCCCGAGGATCTCGATTTCAGCCTGCCGGGTTTGCTGCCGATCGAGTGGCAACGTAGCTACGACAGCGACGACCTGCGCGAGCACGGATTGTTCGGCAAAGGCTGGAGCGTGCCGTACGAAGCGTACATCGAACGTATCGTTCACCCCCAAGGCGGTGAGTTGTGGGTCCACATCGACGAGCAAGGCGTGCGCATGGAACTGGGCCGCCTCGCCACAGGCAGCGCCTTCGTCAGCGTGCTCGACGGGCGCGCGTTCTTTCAGCTGGAAACAGGCCTGACGATCGTCGAAGACATCAACAGCGGCCAGTACCAAGTGTTCCAGGTCGACCCACGGGTGCCTCGACGCTCGCGCTTGGTCAAGGTAGGCGATCGCAATCTGAACATGCTCGATCTGCTGTATGACGAGCGCGGTCGCCTGCAGTACCTGGCCGACACCTACGGTCGCACGTGCATCGAGCTGCACTACGACGCCGCGCATCCTGAACGCGTCGGCGAAGTCCAGCGCCTGCTGTTGGCAAGCGGCGCGGACTTTGTCGTGCAACAGCGCGAAACCCTGGCCAGCTACCAGTACACCGCGCACGGCCAACTGGCGGTGGTGATGGACTCCACTGGCCGGGAGGTCCGCCGATTCAGCTACACAGACGAAGGTTTGATGGCCAGCCACACGCTGGCCAGCGGCGCAGTACGCCATTATGCCTGGGCCCGCTTCGAGGTCCCGCGACAAGGTCCAAGCCCGAAGCGCCTCGACGGTACGCCGTACGCGCTGCCTGTTGTGCTGGAGGCTCAGCCAAGTCATCAGTGGCGGGTTGTACGGCACTGGGGCAGCGACGGCGAACACTATGAGTTGAGCTACGACCTCGAGCTAGGCCACACCCAGGTTCGCGATAGCCTTGGCCGCGAGGAGCATTACTTTTGGGGGCCACTGGCCGAGGTCTATCGTCACATCGATGCCTTGGGCAACATCTGGCAATGGGACATGGTTGCTGGCCAGGTTCTACGCATGATCGATCCCCTTGGCCAGGAACACCACTATAGCTATGACAATCTCGGTCGGCTGATTGCCATACGCGACCCACTGGGCCGAGTCCAGAGCTGCACCTATACCGAGCACTGGGCGCTGCCAGTAAGCCTGACCGATAGCGCAGGCCATACCCTGCGCATCATCTACGACCGCCACGGCAACCCACTTGTCGTGCGTGACCCACTGGGCCGCGAAACCCAATACCAGCATGACAGCCATGGACGCTTGGTGCAGATCATCGACGCCCAGGGCCGGCAACGGCAGCTGAGCTGGAACGATCGCGGGCAGATAACTGCCGAGCGTGACTGCTCCGGCCAGCTCACCACCTATAGATACGATGCGCGCGGACACCTGAGCGATACCAGCAACGCGCGCGGCGAACGCAACCGCTTCGAGCACGATGCACGAGGCCACTTGCGGCTGTGGCAACACCCCGATGGCCGCCAGGAACATTATGACTTCGACGCAGCCGGGCAACTTGTGCGACATCGCGATCCAGCAGGCCAGGTCACGCAATGGCGCTACGATCCCAGCGGCCGAGTGACCGAACGCATAGACGCCATTGGCCTGGCAATCGGCTTCAGCTACGACGCCTTCGGCCGTATTTTGCAAGTGCGCAATCAGAATGGTGAACACTACCACTTCGCGTGGGATGCGCTCGACCGCGTCAGTAGCCAACGCAACCTCGATGGCAGTGGCTACAGCTTCAGCTATGCCGCCACGGGTGAGCCGACCCGCATCTTGCAGTATCCAACCCAGGAAGCGGAGCCAGCCATGCCCGGTAGCCCGCCGGATCGGGACGCCGCAGTGTTGCAGCAAAGCTTCGAGTACGACGCCAGTGGCCGCTGCATACGCAAAACGACCGCCGATGGCGTAACAGACTATGCCTGGGATAGCGCCGACAACCTTGTGCAAATCGTCTTTGCCGATCTGCACGGCACCACCCAGCAACTGCATTTCGCTTATGACGCACTTGGGCAGCTCTGCACGGAAACCTGTGGCGACGGTCAATTGCACTACCTGCACGATGAACTGGGCAACCTGCAGAGCCTCCTGCTCCCCGATCAGCGCCGCATCAACCACCTCTACTACGGCAGCGGTCATTTGCATCAGGTCAACCTGGATGGCCGGGTGATCTGTGACTTCGAACGCGACGAACTGCACCGTGAGGTACTGCGCACCCAGGGCCGGTTGCTGACCCGTAGCCGCTATGACAGTTGCGGCCGCCTGCTGCAACGGAGCCTGCATGCCCCTGAGCGCCCCTCCCAGGCCATGGCGCTGCTGCAGAAGGACTACCAATACGACGCCGCCGACAATCTGATCGCCGAGCTGTTTACCCAGAGCCCGCAGACCACAGGCCAAACCATGCCAGGCCAGCCAATGCTCGGGGCACTGGGCGGTTTCAGCCTGCACACCAGCGTCGGCTATGACCTGGGACCTACCGAGCGCGTGCATGGCGTACGCCGACATCAACGCGATCGACCAGCCCTGCAAGTGCAGACCTACGCCTATGATGGTGCCGATAACCTGCTGGACGGCTACCGACTCAAGGGCCATGTGCTCCACGACCGGCTCAAGGTCTACCAGGACAAGCACTATCGTTACGACCGCCATGGCCGTTTGAGCGAAAAACGTAGCGGCCGTCATTTGCTGCAACGTTTCGAATACGATGCCGAACACCGTGTAGTACGCATTCATCAGCACCGCGGTACCGTGCATGAACGCATCGAGTTCACTTACGATCCGCTAGGGCGTCGCACGCACAAGGCGCTGTACCGCAACGACCACCCGACACCGGTGAGCCAGAGCACATTCCACTGGCAGGGGCTGCGCCTGCTGCAGGAGTGTCAGGACGGCCAGCCCTGCTTGTATCTCTATGCCGACAGCGAGAGCCACGAACCGCTGGCCAGGCTCGATGGTGCTGCCGGCCACGAGCAGGTGCGTTACTTCCATCTCAATCTGGCAGGGCTACCGGAGCAAATGACCGATGAGGCCGGCGACAGCCTGTGGCACGCCACCTGCCAAGCCTGGGGTGGGCAAGAGGAGGAATGGCATGCCCCCCACACCCGTGTCAGGCAGAACCTTCGCTTGCAGGGCCAGTACCTGGACCGCGAAACCGGGTTGCACTACAACACCTTCAGGTATTACGACCCTGATATCGGGCGCTTCACCCAGCCCGATCCCATCGGACTGCGTGGCGGGCTGAACCTTTACCGTTATGCCGCCAATGCCCTGACCTGGATCGACCCGCTGGGGTTGGCGTGCTACCGCAATATCTACTTCAATGCCTTCCCGCGGATGAAAAAATTCATTGGCAAACTGAAGTTGGAGGTCCATCACCGCGTCCCCCAGATGTACATCGGCGCCGGCAAGCTGTTCCCCGAGTCGATGCGTACGTCGCTTTCCAACCTGCAGGGTTTGCCACGCAACATCCACCGCAAGGTGGTTTCGCCGATGTGGACGGCATTCCGCAAGCAGCACCCCAAACCCACGCGCGCGCAGGTGGTGAAGAAAGCGATGGAAATCGACAAAGTTGTCAGCGAACACATCAACAAGGTGAACTAGGCATGAAAGTATTGGTAGACAGGCTCGCGCTGCTGGCAGAGCGTCATCCCAAGATCAAGCTGTATCGCGGCCAGGGCGCCATGGTGGTGCTCAAGAACATGGGCAAGGTGACCGGTGGCCTTGACCGCCAGTACCAGGCATTTCTCACCGAGACCAACGGCGCGTCGGTTCTCGATTACTGCTTCCTGGGCTTCAAGAATCCTGAGCTGGGCCTGAACCTGTACGACAACATCATGGAAATGTGGGCGCTGGACAGCCTCCTGGCGATGAAATTCTGGGCTTTCGCCGGCACCAGCGCCGGCGAAAGCTTTGGCTACCTGGCACGCAAGAACGCCCACGGCTCGCACTTCATCGGCCTGTATCGCGAAAGCCAACCCGAAACCGTCACGGTGATCGCCTCATCGTTCGAGTATTTTCTCGCCGCTTTCATCGACAAGGTCGAAACCCTGCTGGGCACTGGTGATGACACCTACTGGCTGCCAGATGACGCCTGGGCCGTGCCCAACCCGGCCGACACGGAGCTGGCCAGCTACCTCGACGCCTGTGGCGCCAGCCATTACCCGCTTGACCAGGATTGAGCCACCCTGCGGATTCAGGCGCGGGACAATTCGACCTGCTCACCCTGGATCCGCACCCGCCAAACCGGCAGCGCCTGGCCCGGATCCTCCAGGCAGCAGCCATTACGCAGCGAGAAATGCTGTTTGTACAAAGGCGACGCGACAACGGGCTCACCCTGCAGACTGGCCAGCAATCCGCGCCCGATGACATTTGCTCCGGAACGCGGATCACGGTTGCCGACGGCATAAATTGCCTGCGCCTGCCCCGGCAGGTAGAACAACGCCACCTGCTCGCCGGCATGCCACACCACCACCCCGGAATCGGCCACCAGGTCATGGGCAGCGCACACACTGTGCCAGGTGGTCTCGGATTGCACAGCCCTGTTGCTCTGGTTCATCACACAGCCTCCTCATGGGTCGGAATCAGGTGCAGCGGCGCCACCGGGCGGCGCTGGCCGCGTTCGCGGACGAAGTGCACGTCGGGGTCGGCGCGCTGGTCATTGACGAAGGTACGGAAGCGCTTGAGTTTTTCCGGGTCGCTCAAGGCATTGGCCCATTCACACTGGTACTGCTCGACCACATGCTGCATCTGCGCCTCGAGCTCGCTCGCCAGGCCCAGGCTGTCATCGATCACCACCTGCTTGAGGTAGTCCAGGCCACCCTCGAGGTTTTCCCGCCACACCGAGGTGCGCTGCAGCTTGTCGGCGGTGCGGATGTAGAACATCAGCACGCGGTCGATCAGCCGTACCAGGGTCTCGTCGTCCAGGTCGGTGGCGAACAGCTCGGCGTGGCGCGGGCGCATGCCGCCATTGCCGCACACGTAGAGGTTCCAGCCCTTGTCGGTGGCGATCACGCCGATGTCCTTGCTCTGCGCCTCGGCGCATTCGCGGGTGCAGCCGGACACCGCGAACTTGAGCTTGTGCGGCGAGCGCAAGCCCTTGTAGCGGTCCTCCAGGCGCAGGGCCATGGCCACGCTGTCTTGCACGCCGTAGCGGCACCAGGTGCTGCCGACGCAGGACTTCACCGTGCGCGTCGACTTGCCGTAGGCGTGCCCGGTTTCAAAGCCTGCGGCGATCAGTTCGCCCCAGATCAGCGGCAGCTCGTGCAACTGCGCGCCGAACAGGTCGATACGCTGGCCGCCGGTGATCTTGGTGTAGAGGTCGTATTTTTTCGCCACCTGGCCGATCACGATCAGCTTGTCCGGGGTGATCTCGCCACCGGGAATGCGCGGCACCACCGAGTAGGTGCCGTTCTTCTGCATGTTGGCCATGAAGGTGTCGTTGGTGTCCTGCAACGGCACCAGCGCCGGGTCCATGATCGGCTGGTTCCAGCACGAGGCGAGGATATTGCCCACTGCCGGCTTGCAGATGTCGCAGCCGACATGGCCCTGGCCGTGGCGGGCGAGCAGGTCGCCGAAGGTGCGGATGCCTTCGACCCGCACCAGGGCGTAGAGCTCCTGGCGGGTGTAGGCGAAGTGCTCGCACAGGCTTTTGTCCACGCTCACGCCGCGGGCGCTCAGCTCGTGCTCGACCACCTGCTTGAGCAGTGCCGCGCAACCACCGCAACCGCTGGCGGCCTTGGTGCAGGCCTTGACCGCGGCGAGGTCGGCGCAGCCGCCGTCGATGGCGGCGCACACCGCGCCCTTGCTGACGTTGTGGCATGAGCAGAGGGTCGCGGCGGCGGGCAAGGCGTCGGCACCCAGGGCGGGCGCGCCGCCGCCTTGGGGCAGGATCAAGGTGGCCGGGTCGACCGGCAGCTTGATGCCGTTCTGGGCGTATTGCAGCAAGGTGTCGTAGTAGCTGTTGTCACCCACCAGCACGGCGCCGAGCACCTGCTTGCCGCTGGCATCCACCACCAGCCGCCGGTACGAGGCACTGGCCTCGTCGATGAAGCGGTAGCTGCGCGCGCCCGGCGTGACGCCCTGGGCGTCGCCGATCGAGCCGACATCGACGCCCAGCAGCTTGAGCTTGGTCGACAGGTCGGCGCCGCTGAACCCGTTCACCGCCTCGCCCATCAGCAGTGCCGCCAGGTTGCGCGCCATGGCGTAGCCCGGCGCGACCAGGCCGAACACGCTGCCGCTCCACGAGGCGCATTCGCCGATGGCGAAGATCCGCGGGTCGCTGGAGCGGCAGTGGTTGTCGATCACCACGCCGCCGCGGGCGGCGACCTCCAGGCCGCAGGCGCGACCGAGGGCGTCCTGCGGGCGGATACCGGCGGAGAACACCACCAGGTCGGTTTCCAGGTGCTCGCCGCCGTCGAAGTTCATCCGGTAGCGGTACTGCTCGCCCGCGCTGATCGACTGGGTGGCGCGGGCCAGGTGCACGCCGACGCCCAGCGCCTCGATGCGCGCGCGCAATGCAGCGCCGCCTTCGCCGTCGAGCTGTACCGGCATCAACCGTGGGGCGAACTCCACCACATGGGCTTCCAGGCCCAAAGACTTGAGAGCGTTGGCCGCCTCCAGGCCGAGCAGGCCACCGCCGACCACCACGCCACGGCGGGCATCGCTGGCGGCGGCGCGGATCGCGTCGAGGTCGTCGAGGGTGCGGTAGACTAGCCGTGCGTCGCCGCTGGAGCCCTCGATGGGTGGCACGAACGGGTAGGAGCCGGTGGCCAGGATCAGTTGGTCATAGCCGTAGCGACCTACGTCGGTGACCAGCTCCTGACGCTGGCGGTCTATCGCCACTACCGCTTCGCCCAGGTGCAGGTGCACGCCGTTGTCCGGGTAATAGCCTGGCGCGCACAGGGCCAGGGTCTCGGCGCAACTGCCAGTGAAGTACTCCGACAGGTGGACCCGGTCGTAGGCCCGCTGGCGTTCCTCGCCAAACACATGCAACTCGAAGCGGGCCAGGGCGCCGCGCTCGATCAGTTGCTCGACGCAGTGATGGCCGACCATGCCATTGCCGACGATGACCAATCGTGGTCGTTGTGCCTCGTTCGCTGTTGCCTGCATAGCCGTTCCTCGCTCACGGAAAACGCAAAAAGGCGCCTGGAGCCGAAGCTCCAGGCGCCTTTGCCTGTACTCATCAGTTGGGGGCCCTGGACGATCGCCGTTGATCGGGGGGGCTGTTGTCGCTGGATCAAAGCAGGGACTGTGCCAATTGCCTGGAACTGAATGAGCCAGTGCCAGCGGCGAACCCCAGGGCCGGCGTATCCGCGGCCTTCCTTCGCGGGGCAAGCCCGCGCCCACGTAACGTCCAGCAGCGGCAAAACGAACCATCCCGGTGCGGCGCTCACCACACTGGTGCGCTCAGTACACATCCCGCCGATAGCGCTTGTCCCGCGCCAGCCCCTCGACATAAACCTGCGCCGCCTCGGCAGCCATGCCACCGTGCTCGGCCACTACCTTACGCAAGGCGGCGTCCACATCCTTGGCCATGCGCTGGGCATCGCCACAGACATAGACCACCGCCCCCGCCTCGAGCCACTGCCACAGCTCGGCGCCGTGCGCCAGCAGGCGCTGCTGCACGTAGACCTTCTCAGCCTGGTCGCGGGAGAACGCCGTGCTCAGGCGCAGGTGCCCGCTCGCTGCCCAGGCCTGCAACTGCTCGCGGTAATAGAAATCGCAGGCGCCATGCTGCTCGCCGAAGAACAGCCAATTGCCGCCGCTCGCCCGGCGCTGTTCGCGCTCCTCGAGAAAACCACGAAACGGCGCGATACCGGTGCCGGGGCCAATCATGATGATCGGCGTGGCATCGTCCTGCGGTAGCTGAAAGTGCTTCGACGGTTGCGGAAAAATCGCCACCTCCAGGGCCGTCGCCCGGTCGGCGAGAAAAGTCGAGCACACGCCCTTGCGCGCCCCGTAGCGCACGGTGGCGACGGTCAGGTGCACCTGGTCGGGATGGGCCAAGGGGCTGGAGCTGATCGAGTACAGGCGCGGCTGCAAGGGTTTGAGCAACGCCAGCCAGCGGGCCAGGGGCAAACGCTGGGGGAACGCTTGCAGGACATCGGCCAGCTGCCGGCCCCACAGCCAGTCCTTGAGCTCGGCACTGTACTCAGGCAGCAACAGACGGCGCAGGCCCTCGGCCTGCTCGGCGAACACCTCGAGCAGCGGCCGGCTGACCCGGGTGATGTCCAGGTGGCGCTCCAGCGCGGTGCGCAGCGCCATCGGCGCCTGGCCCTGGAGCTCAACCTGGACCTGGCCATCGAGCGCCATCAACGCCAACAGTTCATCGACCAGTGCCGGGCAATTGCGCGGCCATACCCCCAGGGCATCGCCGGGCTGGTAGCTCAGGCCGCTGCCGCGCAGGTCGAACACCAGTTGCCGCGTCTCCTTGCGCGAGCCCGGGCCATTGAGCAGGCGGTTCTCCAGCAGCGGCGCCAACCAGGGCTGGGGTTTGCCGACGCGGGTTGGCGGCGGCGCCACGGCGGGCGCCGGCGCGCTACCGCCCAGTTCCGGCAGCAAGGCATCCAGCCAGGCGGCGAAAGCCGCTTCGCAATCAGGCTCGCAATCGACCCGCGCCAACAGGCGCCGGGCACCGAGGTCGGCCAGGCGTTGGTCGAGCTTGCGGCCGAAACCGCAGAACTGCTCATAGCTCGAATCGCCCAGGGCCAGCACTGCATACGGCAGGGCGGCGCAGCTAGCGCCCTGCTCTTGCTGCAGCGCCTGCCAGAATGCCGCGCCGCTGTCCGGAGCCTCGCCATCGCCGAAGGTGCTGGCAATCAGCACCAGGCTGGCGGCGCCCTGCAGCTGTGCCGGGTGAATGTTCTGCATGCAACTGAGCGCCACGGCCAACCCCGCCTCGCGCAAACGCTGCGCGCAGCGCTCGGCCAGGCCCTCGCCGTTGCCGGTCTGCGACGCCCACAGCACATGATGCCGAGGGGCCTCGGCGGTGCTCCCCGGCACAGCCTGCGCCGGGTAGAACAGGCCCGCCAGCAGGCCGTCGACGAACAGCCGCCGGGCCGGCGCCAAGGGCGCGCCGGGCGGCAGGCTGGGCACGCCGAGGCGCTGCGCCTGGTCAAGGCCAAGCAGGAAGCCTTGCAGGTAGTGGCGCTCGTCTTCGGCCAACACCGGTGCCGGCAACACCTCCAGGCCAAGCAGGCGGGACAGGGTGGCAGTGGGCATGGTGGCAGGCTCCGGGTGGCTAAGGTCGAGGGCGTCGATACGTTCGCCGGACAACCGTTCAAGGGCCACGGCGCAGTGCTTGAAGGCCGGTTGCAAGGACGTCGGGTCGACCGCGTCGCAGGTCAGCGCATTGATCGCCAGGCCCTCGCCGTACAGGTCGTTCCAGTGAAACGGCGCAAAACAGTTGCCGGGCTGCACCCGATCGCTGAGGCGTGCCGGCAGCCGTGCCTGGCCACGGCGCGAACGCAACGCCACCTGGTCCTTGTCGTGAATGCCCAGGCGCAGCGCATCGCTGGGGTGGATCTCGACGAAAGGGCCAGGTTCGAGCCTGTTCAGGCTCGCCACCTTGCCGGTCTTGGTCAGGGTATGCCATTGGTGCTGCACCCGGCCGGTATTGAGCACGAAAGGGAAGGCATCGTCGGGCAGCTCCGCCGGTGGCAACCAGGGCCGGGCGAAGAATTGCGCCTTGCCGCTGGGCGTGGGAAACACCAGCGTTCCCTCGCTGACATAGCGCAACGGGCTGCGGTGGTCCTCGCGCCCCGGCGCGCTCGGCCATTGCCGCGGCCCCTGGCGCAGGTCGGCATAACCGATACCGCGCAGGTCGTAGCCGCTGGCCGGGTTGTGGAAGCGGCGGATTTCGTCGTACACCGCCTCGGCGTCGGGGTAGTCGAACGCCTGGGCATAGCCCATGGCACAGGCCACCCGGGCGATCAGCCGCCAATCCTCCAGGCTCTCGCCGGGCGGCTCCACCGCCCGCGGCGCCAGGGTCAGGTTGCGCTCGCTGTTGATCATCACCCCATCGCCCTCGGCCCATAGAGCCGCCGGCAGGAGGATATCGGCGTAACGCTGGGTCTCGGTGTCGAGGAAAGCATCCTGGCTGATCACCAACTGCGCCTGGCGCAGGCCGTCGATCACCTGTTGGCGATTGGCGACGCTGGCCACCGGGTTGCTGCAGATGATCCAGCAGGCCTTCACCTCGCCACGCTGCATCTGCTCGAACAACGCCACCGTGCCCTCCCCGCCCTCGCTGCGCAGGGTGCCAGCCGGCAGCTGCCATTGCCGCTCGACGAAGGCGCGGTCGCCGGCCTCCAGCGCCGAGCGTTGCCCGGGCAACCCCGGGCCCATGTAGCCCATCTCGCGCCCGCCCATGGCATTGGGCTGGCCGGTCAGCGAGAACGGGCCACTGCCAGGCCGGCAGATGGCGCCAGTGGCCAGGTGCAGGTTGCACAGCGCGTTGCTGTGCCAGGTGCCGTGGATGCTTTGGTTCAGGCCCATGGTCCAGCAGCTCATCCACGCCCCGGCCTCGCCGATCAGCCGCGCGGCCTCACGAATCGCGGCGGGGTCCAGGCCGGTGATGGCGGCGACCCGCTCGGGGGTATAGTCCTCGAGAAAGGCCGGCATGGCCTCCCAGCCTTCGGTGTGCCGGGCGATAAACCCGGCATCGGTGTGGCCGTTGGCATGCAGCAGGTGCAACAGGCCGTTGAGCAGCGCCAGGTCGGTGCCCGGGCGCAGCGCCAGGAACAGATCGGCCTTGTCGGCGGTGGCGGTGCGCCGTGGGTCGACGACGATCAGCTTGGCACCAGCCTTGAGCCGGTCGAGCAGGCGCAGGAACAGGATCGGATGACAGTCGGCCATGTTCGCGCCGATCACCAGGAACACCTCGGCCCGCTCGAAATCCTGGTAGCTGCCGGGCGGCCCATCGGCACCCAGCGATTGCTTGTAGCCACTGCCGGCGCTGGCCATGCACAGCCGCGAGTTGGACTCGATGTGGCGAGTGCGGATAAAGCCCTTGGCCAGCTTGTTGGCCAGGTACTGGGCTTCCAGCGACATCTGCCCGGAGACATACAGCGCCAGCGCATCGGCGCCATGGTTGTCGATGATCTCGCGCAGCCGCCGCGCCGCCTCGGCGATGGCCTGGTCGAGGCTGCTGCGCACCGGCTCCTGGCTGCGCTCGCGGCGCACGAAGGCCTGGGCCATGCGTCCGCTGGCCAGCGGGATATGGGCAGTCAGGCCCTTGGTACACAACCGGCCAAAATTGCTCGGGTGCTGTTTGTCGCCGCTGACCTTGGTCACCTTGCCGGCGCTGACGCTCATGACGATACCGCACCCGACCCCGCAATACGGGCAGACACTGCGCACCTCGCTGCTGCTCATGGGTGTTCTCCTGCACGAACGACAAAGGCGCCGGCTGCTCCCGCTTGGCTGATCGCAAGCAGGGCAACACGGCGCCTTCGTCGTGATGAAATGGGCCATCGACGTTGATGGCCCGTATCCAGGACATTCAGCAAAAGCCGGGCCATCTCTTGATCACGCCGCAACCACGCCAGCGGCGCGCTGCCCCGGCGATTGCGCGTGCACCACGGCAGGGAGCGCTGCACCAGCGGGTGGCATGAACAGCGCCACGACTATATGATTCGCATACGTTTCATATAAACAGGTAAAGCACCATGGGCATCGTCAAGATCGCCGACGACCTCCACGAAGACCTGCGCGTGGCCAGCGCCGCCTTGTCGCGCTCGATCAACGCCCAGGCCGAACACTGGATCCGCCTCGGCATGCTCGCCGAGCTGCACCCGCAAGCCACCTACCAGGAACTGCTGCGCCAGCTGCTGCGCCAGGAGCAAGCCAACCTCAAGGAATTGCTGCGATGAGCCAGGTCATCCTCAAGGACGCCGCGCAACTGGCGCTGATGCGCCGCGCCGGCCAGTTGCTGGCACAGGTGTTCGCCGACCTCGACGGTTTCATCCGCCCCGGCGTGACCACGATGCAGATCAACGATCGCGCCGAAGCCTTCATCATCGAGCGCCTCAAGGCACGCCCTGCGAGCAAGGGCCAGTACGGCTTTCCCTACGCGCTGAACACCTCGGTGGACCATGTGGTCTGCCACGGCATGCCCAAGGCCGACGAGGTGCTGGGTGAAGGCTCCATCGTCAATGTCGACATCACCCTGGAACAGGGTGGCTATATCGCCGACTCGTCGAAAATGTACGCCATCGGCCAGATCGACGACCAGGCCCGGCGGCTGGTCGACACCACCTACGCGGCCTTATGGAAAGGCATCGAACAGGTTCGCCCTGGCGCCACCCTGGGCGATATCGGCCATGCCATCCAGACCCATGCCGAGGCGGCGGGCTACAGCGTGGTGCGCGAATACTGCGGGCATGGCATCGGCACCCAGATGCACGAAGCGCCCGAGGTGCTGCACTACGGGCAACGGGGCATGGGCCTGGCATTGCAAGCGGGCATGGTGTTCACCATCGAGCCGATGATCAACCAAGGTGGGCGCGGTACCCGTGGCCTGCGCGATGGCTGGACGGTGATCACCCGCGACCACAGCTTGTCGGCACAGTGGGAGCACACCGTGGCGGTGACCGAAACCGGCTATGAGGTGCTGACGTTGCGCGAGGAAGAGCGGCTGGGCGCGAAGCCCTGAGAGAGAGTGCCTGGGGGGCTGCCGGCTTGGATGTCTTGGCATCAGCCCCCAAGACAGCCTGCAGAAACAGCAGACACAAAAAAAGCGACCCTAAGGTCGCTTTCTCTGTTGCTTCCGGGTGTTCAGTGGGCCCTGGAAGCTAAATATGGCGCGGCGGACGGGACTCGAACCCGCGACCCCCGGCGTGACAGGCCGGTATTCTAACCGACTGAACTACCGCCGCGCTATACATCGAGTGGTGGGTGATGACGGGATCGAACCGCCGACCCTCTGCTTGTAAGGCAGATGCTCTCCCGGCTGAGCTAATCACCCTTCGTCTCGGTGTGGCGCGCATTCTACGGAGGGCCTGCCACCCTGGCAAGCACTTTTTTAAACTTTTTTAAAAAAAATTCTCAGGCCTTTCAAAGACCTAGCAATGCCGGGTGTTTCTTCCTCTCTATAAGGTGCTGGCCGTATGACAGGGTTGGCCTTCAACCGCCGCTCGGAGAATAATGCCCGCCTTATGTATTAAGGAGAGATCCCCCCTCATGTGGTTCAAGAACCTGCTGTCCTATCGCCTGACCCAGGAAGTACCGTTCGAGGCGCAAGCCCTGGAAACCGCCCTGGCCAGCAAGCCGGCCCGCCCCTGCGCCAGCCAGGAACTGACCACCTACGGTTTCGTCGCACCGTTCGGCAAGGGCGCTGACGCGCCGCTGGTGCACGTCAGCGGCGAGTTCATGCTGATCGCCGCCCGTAAGGAAGAACGTATCCTGCCCAGCAGCGTGGTCAACGATGCGGTCAAGGAGAAGGTCGAGGAAATCGAGACCGAGCAGATGCGCAAGGTCTACAAGAAGGAGCGCGACCAGATCAAGGACGAGATCATCCAGGCATTCCTGCCGCGTGCGTTCATCCGCCGCTCGATGATCTTCGCCGCCATCGCCCCGCGCCTGGGCATGATCCTGGTCAACTCGGCCAGCGCCAAGCGCGCCGAAGACCTGCTGTCGACCCTGCGTGAAGTGATCGGCTCGCTGCCAGTGCGCCCGGCCACGGTGAAGATCGCGCCGAGCGCGACCATGACCGACTGGGTCAAGTCGCAGCAGGCCGCCGAGGGCTTCTATGTACTCGACGAATGCGAACTGCGTGACACCGCCGAAGACGGCGGCATCGTGCGCTGCAAGCGCCAGGACCTGACCGGCGAGGAAATCCAGCTGCACCTGAGCACCGGCAAGGTGGTCACCCAGTTGGCCCTGGCCTGGCAGGACAAACTGTCGTTCGTACTCGACGACAAGATGGTGATCAAGCGCCTGAAGTTCGAGGAGCTGCTGCAGGAGCAGGCCGAACAGGACGGTGGCGACGAAGCGCAACAGCAGTTCGACGCCAGCTTCACCCTGATGATGATGACCTTCACCGAGTTCCTCCCGCTGCTGTTCGAGGCCCTGGGTGGCGAAGAGATCCCGCAGGGGGTCTGATTACTGGGGCGCTTCCCGTAGGAGCCTGGCCGGCTCCTACATACAAATAGAACAAGGACCTGCCCATGCGTGCCCTCGCCGCTCTCAGCCGCTTCGTCGGCAATACCTTCGCCTTGTGGGTGCTGCTGTTCGCCTGCCTGGCCTTCGTCATGCCGCAGTGGTTCATCGCGCTGAAGGTGGCCATCGTGCCCTTGTTGGGCCTGGTGATGTTCGGCATGGGCCTGACCCTCAAGCTCGACGATTTCGCCGCCGTCGCCCGCCAACCCTGGCGGGTGGCGCTAGGGGTGGTGGCGCACTTCGTGATCATGCCGGGCATGGCCTGGTTGCTGTGCCAGTTGTTCCAGCTGCCAGCGCAGATCGCCGTCGGCGTGATCCTGGTCGGCTGCTGCCCAAGCGGCACGGCGTCCAACGTGATGGTCTGGCTGTCCCGCGGCGACCTGGCGCTGGCGGTGGCGATCGCCGCGGTGACCACCCTGCTCGCGCCACTGCTGACCCCGGCGCTGATCTGGTTGCTGGCCTCGGCCTGGCTGCCGGTTTCGTTCATGGACATGTTCTGGTCGATCCTGCAGCTGGTGATGCTGCCGATCGTGCTCGGCGTGCTCGCCCAGCGCCTGCTTGGCGCCCGGGTGCATCTGGCGGTGCAGGTACTGCCGCTGGTGTCGGTGGTGAGCATCGTGATGATCGTCTGCGCGGTGGTGGCGGCCAGCCAGGCGAAGATCGCCGAGTCGGGGCTATTGATCATGGCCGTGGTGATCCTGCACAACAGCTTCGGCTTCCTGTTGGGCTACCTCACCGGCAAGTTGTGCAACTTGCCGCTGGCCCAGCGCAAGTCGCTGGCGCTGGAGGTGGGCATGCAGAACTCGGGGCTGGGCGCGGCGCTGGCGGCGGCGCATTTCTCGCCACTGGCGGCAGTGCCCAGTGCGTTGTTCAGCGTGTGGCACAACCTATCCGGGGCGCTGCTGTCGACCTGGTTCCGGCGCCTACAGGAGCCTGTCGTCGTCGAGCAGCCCGCCCCTGCACCATGACCTGCGCAGACGCTGGCCTTGCTGACAAGGACAGGTGCAATCCGCGCCGGGCCGGCGATTTTGTCATCAATGATTAGCCAGATGCTTCACTGTTGGTTAAGGTCATCACACCCCGCAACCCAGGCCGCCCCATGGACATCAAACAGCTCAAGTTCCTCATCGCCCTCGACCAGACCCGCCACTTCGGCCAGGCCGCGGCGCTTTGCCATATCACCCAGCCGACCCTGTCCATGCGCCTGCGCAACCTCGAGGATGAGCTCGACCTGGTGCTGGTCAAGCGTGGCCAGCGCTTCGAAGGTTTCACCGAAGCTGGCGAGCGCATCCTGGCCTGGGCCCGCACCTTGCTCGCCGCCCACGACGGCCTGCAGGCCGAGGCCGCCAGTTGCCGCGGCCAGGTGGTCGGCAGCCTGCGCCTGGGTACCGTGCCGCTGGCCAGCTTCAACCCGATGGCGTTGCTGATGCCGCTGCGTGAAAAATACCCCGAGCTGCACTTCCAACTGTCGTCACTGAGCTCCGAACAGGTCATCGACGGCCTGAGCCGCAACCAGCTCGACCTGGGCATCTGTTACCTCGACCAGGTCAACACCAGTTTCTTCGAGGTGATCGAGCTGAGCACCACCACCATGGGCCTGTTGCACGACACCCGGCATTTCCAGTTCGAGGCCGATGCCCTACGCTGGGACGACCTCGGCGAGCTGCCGCTGGGCCTGCTGAGCAAGGGCATGCACTACCGCCAGTCGCTGGACCTGAGCTTCCGTAGCCGGGGCCTGGAACCCAACGCCGTGCTCGAGAGCGACTCGACCTTCCAACTGATCCAGGCGATCAATACCGGTGTGTGCTGCGCGATCATGCCGCTCGATTGCGGGCTGGAGGAATTGAGCCAGCACATGCGCATCATCCCCGTGCAGGAAGCCAGCATCCATAGCCCGATCGGCCTGCTGCTGCGCCGCAGCGAACCCCGTTCGGCAATCGCCGAGCAGTGTTTCGACGAGGCAAAAGCCCTGTTTCAACCTTCCTGAGCCGTCGCCTGCCGATACTGCCGCGGGCTGAAGCCGGTCAGTTGCTTGAACTGCCGGCTGAAAGCGCTGTGGTCGGTGTAGCCGCAGCGCAGGGCGACCTCGATGATCGGCAGGTCGCTGTGTAGCAGGTGATGGGCGTGCTCCAGGCGCGCCTTGTGGATCATCTGCCGCGGCGTGAGGTGGAACACTTTCTTGCAATAGCGCTCCAGTTGCGCCACCGAGATGCCAGCGATGCGGGTCAGTTCACCGAGGCTGATCGGTTGGTGGAAGTGCTGACGGATGTGTTCGTCCACCGCCGCCAGGCGCTGGTAGGCGGGGTGGCTGTCGGCGGCTGACTGCAGGTCGACCGAGATGCCGACCAGGCCGATGATTTCGCCCAGCTGGTTGTACAGCGGGCGCTTGTGGGTCAGGCACCAACCGGGCTCGCGGCTGCCGTACAGGTGCAGCTCGAGCTGGTCTTCAAGTACCAGCCCTTCCTTGAGCACACGACGGTCCTGCTCGGTATAGCCGGGGCCCAGCTGTGCCGGAAACACTTCGGCGCTGGTCTTGCCCAGCAGCGGTTGCAGGCATTTTAGGCCGCAGCGCTGGACCAGAGTGTTGTTAGCCAACACGTAGCGTGCGGCCGGGTCCTTGATGAAGATTGCGGCGTTGGGGATGGCGTCAAGGATCGGCAGCAGCAACGACACACCGGCCAGCAGCGCCTCGAGGGTGGCGGGGCGGTGCTGGTCGAGGGTTACCAGGGGGTTGTCGGTCATCTGTCGGCTCATTGTAGGAGCGGCCTTGTGTCGCGAAAGGGCTGCGCAGCAGCCCCGGGATCTGTGCCTTCATGCAAAATTGCCGGGGCCGCTCTGCGGCCCTTTCGCGACACAAGGCCGCTCCTACAGGGGGCGGTGATTGCAGCTGACACCACTTCACCAAACCCCTGTCCATTATGGCTTTCAGCCTATCTCTGGGCACTTCCACCCCGCCACCGCTTTTTGCCAATTGTGCTGATTTCGTCACTCACTCTGCAGAAAACCGTCAAGAACCGAGCCCCCGATCGGTCCACTCTATGCCCCACGCAAGCCGCCCCATGACCTACAAGAACGCGGCATATGCCGCCGCATCGTGACATCAGACCTGCCTATCCAAAACCTACAAGAAGGCGCACCCATGTCAGGCAAATTCAAGAAACAGCTGTCATTGCTGGACCTCACCTTCATCGGCCTCGGCGCCATCTTCGGCTCGGGCTGGCTGTTCGCCGCCAGCCACGTCTCGGCCATCGCCGGCCCGGCCGGCATCCTCTCCTGGTTCCTCGGCGGTTTCGCCGTGCTGCTGCTGGGCATCGTCTACTGTGAGCTCGGCGCCGCCCTGCCACGGGCCGGCGGCGTGGTGCGCTACCCGGTGTACTCCCACGGCCCGCTGCTTGGCTACCTGATGGGCTTCATCACCCTGATCGCCTTCTCCAGCCTGATCGCCATCGAGGTGGTCGCCTCGCGCCAGTACGCCGCGGCCTGGTTCCCGGCCTTGACCAAGAGCGGCTCCAGCGACCCGACGGTGCTCGGCTGGCTGGTGCAGTTCGCCCTGCTCGGGCTGTTCTTCGTGCTCAACTACCGCAGCGTGAAGACCTTCGCCAAGGCCAACAACCTGGTCAGCGTGTTCAAGTTCATCGTGCCGCTGCTGGTGATCGGCGTGCTGTTCACCTTCTTCAAGCCGGAAAACTTCGAGGTCCAGGGCTTCGCCCCGTTCGGCCTGTCCGGGGTGGAAATGGCGGTGTCGGCCGGCGGCATCATCTTCGCCTACCTGGGCCTGACCCCGATCATCTCGGTGGCCAGCGAGGTGAAGAACCCGCAGCGCACCATCCCCATCGCGCTGATTCTCTCGGTGCTGCTGTCTACCGCGATCTATGCCCTGCTGCAACTGGCGTTCCTCGGCAGCGTGCCAACCGAGATGATTGCCAACGGCTGGGCCGGGGTGACCAAGGAACTGGCCCTGCCCTACCGTGACATCGCCCTGGCCCTGGGCGTCGGCTGGCTGGCCTACCTGGTGGTGGCCGACGCGGTGATCTCGCCCAGCGGCTGCGGCAACATCTACATGAACGCCACCCCGCGAGTGATCTACGGCTGGGCGCAGACCGGCACCTTCTTCAAGTACTTCACCCGCATCGACGAGCAGTCCGGCATCCCGCGCCCGGCGCTGTGGCTGACCTTCGCCCTGGCGGTGTTCTGGACCCTGCCGTTCCCGTCGTGGGAGGCGCTGATCAACGTGGTCTCCGCCGCCCTGGTGCTGAGCTACGCCGTGGCCCCGGTGTCCGTGGCCGCCCTGCGCCGCAGCGCCCCGGACATGGCCCGGCCGTTCCGGGTCAAGGGCATGGGCGTGCTCGGCCCGCTGTCGTTCATCATCGCCGCGCTGATCGTCTACTGGTCGGGCTGGAACACCGTGTCCTGGCTGCTGGCGCTGCAGATCGTGATGTTCGTGCTGTACCTGCTGTGCCGACGCTTCGTGCCTACCGAACACCTGTCGCTGGGCCAGCAGGTGCGCTCGTCGGCCTGGCTGATCGGCTTCTACGCCGTGACCATTTTCCTCTCCTGGCTGGGCAGCTTCGGTGGCCTGGGCGTGATCGGCCACCCGCTGGATACCGTGGTCGTGGCTGCCAGTGCCTTGGGCATCTACTACTGGGGCGCCGCCACCGGCGTGCCGGCGCGGCTGGTGCGCCTCGATGGCGACGACGAAAGCGAAGCCAGCAGCGAAACCCATGCCGACGGGCAACCCACCGCTGTCGCCTCCTGACCCACTACACAATGGACACGCTGATGAAACAGCTTCATGTCATCGACTCCCACACCGGCGGCGAACCGACCCGCCTGGTGATGAAGGGCTTCCCGCCACTGCACGGTCATAGCATGGCCGAGCAGCGCGACGAACTGCGCGAGCTGCACGACCACTGGCGCCGCGCCTGCCTGCTGGAGCCGCGCGGCAACGATGTGCTGGTGGGCGCGCTGTACTGCCCCCCGGTGTCTGCGGATGCCACCTGCGGGGTGATCTTCTTCAACAACACCGGCTACCTGAACATGTGCGGTCACGGCACCATCGGCCTGGTCGCTTCACTGCGCCACCTCGGCCTGATCGAGCCTGGCGTGCACAAGATCGACACGCCGGTCGGCCAGGTCAGCGCCACCTTGCATGACGACGGCTCCGTCACTGTCGGCAACGTGCCGTCCTACCGCTACCGCCGGCAGGTAGCGGTGCAAGTGCCTGGGCATGGCCAGGTGCGTGGCGACATCGCCTGGGGCGGCAACTGGTTCTTCCTGGTCTGCGACCACGGCCAGCGTATCGAGTTGGACAACCGCGAAGCCCTCACCGACTACACCTGGGCCCTGCTCAAGGCCCTCGAAGCACAAGGCATCAGCGGCGAGGACGGCGCCCCGATCGACCATGTCGAGCTGTTCGCCGACGACGCCGAAGCGGACAGCCGCAACTTCGTCATGTGCCCCGGCAAGGCCTACGACCGCTCGCCCTGTGGCACCGGCACCAGCGCCAAGTTGGCGTGCCTGGCCGCCGATGGCAAGCTCGCCGAAGGCCAGACCTGGGTCCAGGCCAGCATCACCGGCAGCCAATTCCAGGGCCGCTACGAACGCGACGGCGAACGCATTCGCCCGTTCATCACCGGCCGCGCCCACATGACCGCCGACAGCAGCCTGCTGATCGACGAACAGGATCCCTTCGCCTGGGGCATCTGACCCCGTTCATTTCCCACTGAATACCGCCAGGAGTGACAACAATGACCGACAACATCTTCACCGGCACCATGCCCGCCCTGATGACCCCCTGCACCGCCGAGCGCAAGCCGGACTTCGACGCCCTGGTGCGCAAGGGCCGCGAACTGATCGACGCCGGCATGAGCGCGGTGGTGTACTGCGGCTCGATGGGCGACTGGCCGCTGCTGACCGAGGCCGAGCGCCAGGAAGGCGTGGCGCGCCTGGTGGCCGCCGGCATCCCGACCATCGTCGGCACCGGCGCGGTGAACACCCGCGAAGCCGTATCCCATGCCGCCCACGCCGCCAAGGTTGGTGCCGCCGGCCTGATGGTCATCCCCCGCGTGCTGTCCCGCGGCGCCTCGCTGATCGCCCAGAAGCACCACTTCTCGGCAATCCTCGCCGCCGCGCCGAAGCTGCCGGCGGTGATCTACAACAGCCCCTACTACGGCTTCGCCACCCGCGCCGACCTGTTCTTCGAACTGCGCCGCGAGTACCCGAACCTGATCGGCTTCAAGGAGTTCGGCGGTGGCGCCGACCTGCGCTACGCCGCCGAACACATCACCTCCCAGGATGATGCCGTGACCTTGATGGTCGGCGTCGACACGCAAGTGGTGCACGGTTTCGTCAACTGCAACGCCACCGGCGCCATCACCGGTATCGGCAACGCCCTGCCGCGCGAGGTGCTGCAACTGGTCAGCCTGAGCAAGCGCGCCGCCAAGGGCGATGCCAAGGCCCGGCGTCAGGCACGTGAGCTGGAGTCGGCGCTGGCGGTACTGTCATCGTTCGATGAAGGCTGCGACCTGGTGCTGTACTACAAGCACCTGATGGTGCTCAACGGCGACACCGAGTACCGCCTGCACTTCAACGAAACCGATGCCCTCAGCGACGCCCAGCGCAACTATGCCGAGCAGCAGTACGCGCTGTTCCGCAGCTGGTACGCCAACTGGTCGGCCGAGCAGAACCAGGCCTGACTCCAGGAGCTGCTTCGCCCCCATCGCCAGCAAGCCAGCGCCCACAAGCCTCAAGCCTTGCGCAGTACCTGTGGGAGCCGGCTTGCCGGCGATGGGCCGCACAGCGGCCCGCTTTCTCCCGAACTCAATCCCAAAGGACGCATCATGACCCTGACAGGCAACCTGCTGATCGGCCAGCGTGCCGTGCCCGGCAACCGCGAAGCGATCCGTGCCATCGACCCGAGCAGCAACCAGGCCCTGGAACCCGCCTATGCCGGCGCCAGCGGCGAACAGGTGGCCCAAGCCTGCGCCCTGGCCTGGGCGGCATTCGATGCCTACCGCGAAACGCCCCTCGAACAGCGCGCCCACTTTCTCGAAACCATCGCCGAACAGATCGAAGCCCTGGGCGATGCGCTGATCGACCGCGCCCACGCCGAGACCGGCCTGCCCAAGGCCCGCCTGCTGGGTGAGCGTGGCCGCAGCTGCGCCCAGTTGCGCACCTTCGCCCGTGTGGTACGCGCCGGAGAGTGGCTGGATGTGCGCGTGGACAATGCCCTGCCCGAGCGCCAGCCCCTGGCCCGCCCCGACCTGCGCCAACGCCAGGTGGCCCTGGGCCCGGTGGCGGTGTTCGGTGCCAGCAACTTCCCCCTGGCCTTCTCGGTGGCCGGTGGCGACACCGCCTCGGCCCTGGCTGCGGGCTGCCCGGTGGTGGTCAAGGCCCACGGCGCCCACCCCGGCACCAGCGAGCTGGTTGGCCAGGCCGTGGCCCGGGCAGTCGCGCAGTGCGAACTGCCCGAGGGCGTGTTTTCCCTGCTATACGGCGCAGGCCATGAAGTGGGCATCGGCCTGGTCACCGATCCACGCATCAAGGCGGTCGGTTTCACCGGTTCACGCAGCGGTGGCCTCGCCCTTTGCCAGGCGGCCCAGGCGCGCCCGGAGCCGATCCCGGTCTATGCCGAAATGAGCGCTATCAACCCGGTGTTCCTGTTCGATGGCGCCTTGCGCACGCGCAGTGAAGCCCTGGCGCAAGGCTTTGTCACTTCGCTGACCCAAGGCGCCGGCCAGTTCTGCACCAATCCCGGGCTGCTGGTCGCCCGACAGGGCCCGGCCCTCGAGCGCTTCCTGGTTGCCGCCAGCGCCCATGTTAACCAAGCGGCAGCGCAGACCATGCTCACCCCAGGTATCGCCCATGCCTATGCTGACGGCGTGGCAGCATTGAGCGAAAACCAAAACGCCCGCTGCGCGGCGAGTGGCCTGCCGGCGCAGGGGCCGAACCAGGGCCAGGCTCAGTTGTTCGTCACCACCGCTCAGGCGTTTCTTGCCGACCCTATGCTGCAAGCCGAAGTGTTCGGCGCCGCCTCGCTGGTGGTGGCATGCGACAACGATGAGCAAATCCGCCAGGTGGCCGAGCATCTGGAAGGCCAACTGACCGCCACCCTGCACCTGGACGAGGCCGATCTGCACAGCGCCCGCCGCCTGCTGCCGACCCTCGAACGCAAGGCCGGGCGGATCCTGGTCAATGGCTGGCCGACCGGGGTCGAGGTCAGCGATGCCATGGTCCATGGCGGCCCGTTCCCAGCCACCTCGGACGCCCGCGGTACCTCGGTGGGCACTGCGGCGATCCTGCGCTTCCTGCGCCCAGTGTGCTACCAGGACTTCCCCGACACCCTGCTGCCCGGCGCATTGCAGCAGGCCAATCCGCTGCACCTGCGGCGGCTGCTCGATGGCCTGCGGGAAGCCTGAACCATGACCGCCACTGACACGGACATCGCCGTGGTCGGCGCCGGCATCGTCGGCGTCGCCTGCGCCCTGCAGCTGGCACGCCAGGGCCGCCGGGTGCTGCTGATCGATCGCCAGGCACCGGGCCACGGCGCTTCGTATGGCAACGCCGGGCACCTGGCCACCGAGCAGGTGTTTCCCATCGCCGACCTGTCGATCCTCAAGCGCCTGCCATCCATGCTGCTGGACCCGATGGGCCCGCTGCGCCTGGACTGGAAGTACCTGCCGCGCGCCCTGCCCTGGTTCACCCGGCTGCTGCTGAACCTGCGTCCGGCGCCGTTCCAGCGCAGCGTGGCGGGCATTCGGGCGTTGAATGAAAACAGCCTTGGCGCCTGGCAACGGCTGCTCGCATCCATCGACCGCAGCCCCTTGCTCAAGGAAGACGGTTCGCTGCTGGTGTTCGAACGCCATGAGTCGCGCCAGGCCCTCGCGGCGTTGCGCGCCCGCATGCAGGCACAGGGCGTACCCGTGGACCTGTGGTCGGCAGAGGCAGTGAGCGAAGCGGCGCCGCAGTTGAGCCCGTCGATCCTGGGTGGCTTGTTCTTCCCGCGTACCGGTCACTTCCTCGACCCCTATCAAGTGGTCTGCGAACTGTTCAACGCCGCCAGGGCCAGCGGCGTACGCTTTCTGCGCGCCGAGGTCAGTGGCGGCCGGGTGCATGGCCAGGGCGTCAGCCTTGCCAGCGACCAGGGCCTCGTCGAGGCCAGCCAGGTGTTGGTCAGCGCCGGCGCCCACTCGGCCAAGCTCACCGCCACCCTGACCGGCCGGCGGGTGCCCCTGGATACCGAGCGCGGCTACCACCTGATGCTGCCGGCGGAGCAGCAGCGCCTGCCGTTTGCCGTCACCTCGCTGGAGCGCAAGTTCATCATGACGCCCATGGCCGACGGCCTGCGCCTGGCCGGCACGGTGGAGTTCGCCGGGCTCGCGGCGCCGCCGAGCATGCAACGGGCGTGGCAGCTGCACAGGTTGAGCAAGGGTTTGTTCCGGCGTGAGCTGGATGCCGAGGGGGCGACGCCGTGGATGGGGTTCCGGCCGTCGTTGCCGGATTCGCTGCCGGTGATCGACCGGGTAGCCGATGGCAAGGTGTTGCTGGCGTTCGGGCACCAGCATTTGGGGTTGACCCAGGCGGCGGTGACGGCGCAATGGATGGGGCGCTTGGTAAATGGCGAAGACTGCCCGCAAATCAGCGCCTATCGATTGAGCCGGTTTTGAAACGGGGGCCGCGTGGCGGCCCCTGCCTTACTCAGCGATAGCGCTCGAGCCAGTGCGCATAAGGTGCTGGCAAGGTCCACGAGGCCTTGTCCACGCCCAGGGCCTTGGCGGCGGCATACGGCCAGTGCGGGTCAGCCAGGTGCGCACGCCCCACCGACACCAGGTCCAGCTGGTTGGCCTGCAACGCCCCTTCAGCCAGCTCCGGGGTGCCGAAGCCCCAGGCCGAGGTTACCGGCAACTTCGCTTCACGGCGCACCCGCTCGGCGATCGGCCCCATGAACGCCGGGCCCCACGGGATATTGGTCTCGGCAATGGTGAAGCCAACGCTAACGCTCAGCAGATCCAGGCCACCGGCCTTGAATCGGCGGGCCAGTTCGATGGACTCCTGCAAGGTCTGCTCGTCACGGCCGTCATACTCCAGCACGCCGAAGCGAGCGGTCAGCGGCAGGTTCTCCGGCCATACCTCGCGCACGGCGGCCAGGGTTTCCAAAAGGAAGCGCGTGCGGTTGTCGAAGCTGCCGCCGTAGGCATCGGTGCGCTGGTTGGAATGCTCGGAGAAGAAGCTCTGGCCCAGATAGCCGTGGGCAAAGTGCAGCTCGATCCATTGGAAACCGGCATCGCGGGCACGCCGTGCGGCATCGACGAAGTCCTGCTTGACCCGGGCGATATCGTCCAGGGTCATGGCCTTCGGCACTTTCGGCAGGTGGGCGCCGAAGGCGATGGCGGAGGGGGCAATGATGTCCCAGCCGCGGGCATCGTCGGCGGCGATGTGGTCGTCACCTTCCCAGGGGCGGTTGGCGCTGGCCTTGCGCCCGGCGTGGGCGATCTGGATGCCCGGCACCGAGCCGGCGGCCTTGATTGCCTTGACCACCGGCACGAACGCCTGGGCCTGGGCATCGTTCCAGATACCGGCGCAACCGGGGGTGATGCGCCCTTCCGGCGACACCGCGGTGGCCTCGACCACCACCAGGCCGGCGCCACCACGGGCCAGGCCCGCGTAATGCACCTGGTGCCAGTCATTGATCAGGCCGTCCTCGGCCATGTATTGGCACATCGGTGGAATGGCGATGCGGTTGCGCAGGTTGAGGTCTTTGAGGGTGTAGGGTTCGAACAATGCGGCCATGGCGAGACTCCAGGGGACGGGATACGATTGTTCGATCATATTCGAACTTTGGTATTTTGTGAAACCCCCGCTATCATGTGTGCCATGCGAGCCTATACCCACCCCAACCCTGAAGACCTGACGCTGGAGCGCCTGCTGTACGCCCTGAGCGATCCACTACGCCTGCAAATCGTGCGCTACCTGGCCAGCGTCGCCGAAGCCAGTTGCGGCGAGCTGGACGGCGGCCGCCCTAAGTCGAGCATGTCCCATCATTTTCGCGTGTTGCGCGATTCCGGCTTGGTCCACACCCGCAATGTCGGCACCACGCATATGAACTCGCTGCGCAGAGAAGCCCTGGACGGACGCTTCCCTGGGCTGCTGGCAAAAATCCTCGAACAGCGCTAGGCGTGTAGGAACCAGCCTTGCTGGCGAACAGGCAAGGCGGTCGATGGCACTGGCAGTGCTGGTGTTCGCCGGCAACCCGGCTCCGACAACGCTCATGCAATACGCAGGCGCAAAAAAACCACGAGGCCGCCAGGGGCGATCCTCGTGGTCGATGTTGCCGGGCAAGCCCGGCAAGCATTCAGGCCTTACAGCGCCATGTCGTTGGCAGGCTTGCTCTCGACCGGTGCGGCCGGGGCAACGCCAGTCTTGACGCTCTGGTCGAGCACTGGCGGCTTCTCCAGTTGCAGCACTTCGGCGGTGTAGTCCCACTCTTTCTGGGTGGCAGCGGCCGACGCGTTCAGCTTGGTACCGTAGCTTGGGACGATCTCCTTGATCTTGGCCTGCCACTCTGGGGTGGCGACCTTCTCCTTGAACACGGTTTCCAGCACGTTGAGCATGATCGGCGCGGCGGTCGAGGCACCTGGCGAGGCGCCCAGCAGGCCGGCGATGGTGCGGTCCTGGGACGCGACCACTTCGGTGCCCAGCTTCAGCACGCCGCCCTTCTCTTCGTCACGCTTGATGATCTGCACGCGCTGACCGGCCTGCCACAGCTTCCAGTCTTCCTTCTTGGCGTTCGGGAAGTAGGTTTGCAGCGCGGCGAAACGGTCGTCGTCAGACTGCATCAGCTGGCCGGCGAGGTACTCGACCAGCGGGTACTGGTCGATACCCACGCGCGCCATCGGCCAGACGTTGTGGGTGGTGGTGCTGCTCAGCAGGTCCAGGTACGAGCCGTTCTTCAGGAACTTGGTCGAGAAGGTGGCGAATGGCCCGAACAGGATCACGCGCTTGCCGTCCAGCACGCGGGTGTCCAGGTGTGGAACCGACATGGGTGGCGCGCCGGTCGAGGCGATGCCGTAGGCCTTGGCCATGTGCTGCATGGCAACGGTCGGGTTCTCGGTTACCAGGAACGAGCCGCCAACCGGGAAGCCGGCGTATTCCTTGGCTTCCGGGATGCCCGACTTCTGCAGCAGCTTCAGCGCGCCACCGCCGGCACCGATGAACAGGAACTTGGCGTCGGTGGCCGATTCGGTACCGTCCTTCAGGTTCTTGTACTCGACGTGCCAGGAGCCGTCTTCGTTGCGGGTGATGTCCTGCACTTCGGTGGAGAGCTTCAGGTCGAAGTTCTCTTTGGTCTGCAGGCTGCCAACGAACTGGCGGGTGATTTCGCCGAAGTTGACGTCGGTGCCGATCGGCGTCCAGGTGACCGCCAGCTTCTGGTTCGGGTCACGGCCTTCCATCATCAGCGGGACCCACTTGGCGATCTGCGCGTGGTCCTCGGAGTACTGCATCGGACGGAACAGCGGGCTGGCCTGCAGGGCGTCGTAGCGCTTCTTCAGGAACTTGATGTTGTCATCGCCCCAGACGAAGCTCATGTGCGGGGTGGTGTTGATGAACGAGTGCGGGTTCTTCAGCACGCCCTGGCGTACTTGCCAGGCCCAGAACTGGCGGGAGATCTGGAACGACTCGTTGATCTCGATGGCCTTGGTGATGTTGACGTTGCCGTCTTTGTCTTCCGGGGTGTAGTTCAGCTCGGCCAGCGCGGAGTGGCCGGTACCGGCGTTGTTCCAGCCGTTGGAGCTTTCTTCGGCGACGCCGTCCAGGCGCTCGACCATTTCCATCGACCAGGTCGGCTCCAGCTCGTTGAGCCAGACCGCCAGGGTGGAACTCATGATACCGCCGCCAACCAGCAGCACGTCGACTTTCTTGGTGTCGGCAGCATGCGCTTGCATGACGCTCGCCGCGACAGCCAGACCCAGCAAGGTCTTGCCAGCTTTCTTGAACATTGATCGATTCCAGTCAGTAGAACGCAGGGTGGGCCTGTGGCTGGCCCAGAGGTTCCATGTTCTTCAGCGCAGGCTTGTTGTGATCATTGTTCAGCAGCCAGAGAGACAAGGACGTACCAGCCTTTGGTCGGATTGACCGACAAGGCTGAAACGATTGACGGATTGTAACCGAATTGCCAGCACAAACAAACGCGGCTCGGGGCGTCAAGACGACAGGTTGCCACGCGACAAGCCACCACGCCGCGAAAAACAAAAACCCCCGGCCATGTCCATGGCCGGGGGTCTTGGATCAGGCCACGCGTGGCCCGATCGGGTATTTCCAGGATTACTGCTGCTGAGGCAGTTTGTCGATCGGGCCGCAGCCGCCGATGATCTTGGAAATGGAAACCGATGGGTGGAACAGGTAGTCGTACGAGCAGTTCTTAGGCTGGTTGTAGACCTGGCCGGTGCAGCCGGACAGCAGGGCAACGCCCGAAACGACGGCAACAGCAACAGTAGCTTTGATCAGCTTTTTCATAAAAATCCTTTAGTCCATGATCCACCATCACACTGATGGCGCGCGGATCATACGGGAAAAGTACCATGCAGTGAAAGCCGTTAGTGCGACATCGAGGCCGGGCTCGCGCGCACTAATAAGTTGCCAGGCTGCAACTAAGCCCGCGCAGCCATTGCTTAAACGTTACAGGATGAGAAGTTGGCGACGAGCGCACGGCAATGCACTAACGGAGCACTATTGTGCGCACTCGGGGCAAATTTCGATGCGCACGCAGGATGATTGCTCAGGCTCAAGGGTGACGGTCGTGCAATGGCCCGGCGTGAGCACGCCAGCCAACGGAGCAACGCTGAAATGGCTCGCGGCGGCAGGCGCCACTGGCTGCTCCCGCGGGGCAGTGTCCAACGCGGGCCGCAACGTCGCCTGCAGATCCCCGAGATGCTCTTGCAAACTCACCGCCCCGACCAGGGTCGGTACCAGGCTCAAGACCAGAAAGAACGTACGATAAAACATAACCTTCCAAAAATCAGTCGAACGAAAAACACTCAGACGGGCAACAGAATTGTAACTCGCCGTATTGCCATCGCTCATCCAGAACGTGGCGGCAACAACGACAAGACGAACAGCACCGCTTGCCTTTTAAACGTATTTGTTCAAACCGATTTTCTGCACGCCTACCCATTGAATGGGTCGCCCGCCAACTAGGCCACTAAGACACGACAACAGTTCGCAAGCACTACGGCCAGTGGATCCCGAAGGACACCAAAGCATGGCGGATATCGTCTGCAGAATGATGGGGTTTGGGGCGGACTGATCCGCCCCAATGCGGCCTATGAGACTGGATATCTGCCCTAAATTTGCCCTAAGACAATACCCTGAAACGACGAAGCCCCCGAAAACTCAACATTTTCGGGGGCTTCGACTACTTCGCGTATGGCGGAGAGATAGGGATTTGAACCCTAGGTACTGTTGCCAGTACAACGGATTTCGAATCCGTCCCGTTCGACCACTCCGGCATCTCTCCAATGGCGCGCATCATACCAGCGTTTTCGTTTCTGGCAAACCTTTTTTGAAAAAAATTCGCGTGGTATCAGGCGCTTGCGTGAACGCACCGCTTACAGCGGCACGCCCAGGCGCTTGGCAACTTCTTCGTAGGCTTCGATCACGTCACCCAGGCCCTGGCGGAAGCGGTCCTTGTCCATCTTCTTGCGGGTTTCCTTGTCCCACAGGCGGCAGCCGTCCGGGCTGAACTCGTCGCCCAGGACGATCTGGCCGTGGAACACGCCGAACTCCAGCTTGAAGTCGACCAGCAGCAGGCCGGCGTCATCGAACAGCTTGCTCAGCACTTCGTTGACCTTCAGCGACAGCTTCTTCATCTCGACCAGTTGCTCGGCGGTGCCCCAGCCGAAAGCGACAACGTGGGATTCGTTGATGAAGGGGTCACCCTTCTCGTCGTTCTTCAGGAACAGCTCGAAGGTCGAGGGCTCCAGCTTGATGCCTTCCTCGACGCCCAGGCGCTTGACCAGGCTGCCGGCGGCGTAGTTGCGCACCACGCACTCGACCGGAATCATGTCGAGCTTCTTCACCAGGCACTCGTTGTCGCCCAGCAGCTTGTCGAACTGGGTCGGCACGCCGGCTTCTTCGAGCTTCTGCATGATGAAGGCGTTGAACTTGTTGTTCACCATGCCCTTGCGGTCCAGCTGCTCGATGCGCTTGCCGTCGAACGCCGAGGTGTCGTTACGGAACAGCAGGATCAAGCGGTCGGCGTCGTCGGTCTGGTAAACCGATTTGGCCTTGCCGCGGTAGAGTTCGTCGCGTTTTTCCATGATGGGCTCCGCTTGCTTGAGTAGGTGGGCTAGGCGATCTGGCGCCAGTCGAGCCCATGGTCCTGGTTGGCCACCTGGAGCCAGTCCGGGTCGCACCCGAGGGTGTCGACAAAGCACTGGCGGGCCAGATGTGGCAGGTTGTTCTTGCTGCTGAGATGGGCCAGCACCAGGTGCTGCAGGTGCTGCCAGCCCAGCTCGGCCACCAGGCTGGCGGCCTGGTGGTTGTTCAAATGTCCCTGGCTGCCGCCGACCCGCAACTTGAGAAAGTTCGGATAATGACCGCGGGCCAACAGATCCCGGCAATGGTTGGCCTCGATCAGCAGTGCGTCCAGCCCTTGATAGCGCGACAACAGGTGGTAGTCGTAGCTGCCCAGGTCGGTGAGCATGCCGAAACGCCGGCGGCCATCGCTGATCACGTACTGCAACGGTTCGTAGGCGTCGTGCTCGACCCGTGTGGCGCTGACCTGCAGGTCAGCGACCGGCAGCACATCGCCGCAACCGAGGAAACCGGCCACCTCCACCGGCTTGCGCAGGCCGCGCAATGTGCCTTGGCTCATGTAGACCGGTACATTGTAGCGGCGCGACAGCAACCCTACCCCATGCACGTGGTCGGCATGTTCGTGGGTCACCAGCACCGCGCTCAGTTGCGAGGCCGATACCCCGAGCAGCGCCAGGCGCCGCTCGGTTTCCCGTAGCGAGAAGCCGCAGTCGACCAGGATGAAGGTGTCACCACTGGCAATCAGCGTGCCGTTTCCCTGGCTACCGCTTCCAAGAACCGCGAAGCGCACTTAGCCCAGACGGTCCTGGATGGCGCTCAGCACGCGGCGGGCGACATCGGCCGGGGCCACGGTGTTGATGTTCTTCTCGACGGTCACCTGGACGTTCTCACCCACCTTGCTCAGGCGAACCTGGTAGCGCTCGGCACGGGCTTCACGCTCTTCCTTGCTCGGCTCGCTGCCGAACAGGCGACTGAAGAAGCCAGGCTCCTTCTGCTTGTCGTCGGGCTTCTCGGACAGGTTGATGTAGTACAGGCCCAGGCTGCGGTTGATGTCCTCGACGCGCCATTCGCCCTGTTCCAGGGCGCGGCCCACGCCAGACCAGGCGCGGTCCAGGTCGGAACCGAGGTACAGCACCGGGTTGCCGCTGCCATCCTCGCTCAGGCTGACCTGGCTCGGCGCATCGAAGTCGCGGGCGGCGAGCAGCGAGACCGAACCGCCCTTCTCAGCGCTGCGGTTCATGCTGGCGAGCATTTCGTCGACCAGCAGCGCGTCGGCGCCGGTGTTGCTGGAGGTCGACGGGAACTCAGGCTCGGCAGTGCTGCCGGCCGGGCGCTCGACGCTGACGATGTACACCTCGGAGGTGTTGCGCTGCACGCCAGGCTCCATGCGCACCCGCACGCGAACTTCGCTGTTCGGGCTGCTGGAAGCACTGGCCAGGCGCTGGCCGAGGGACGCCGACAGCTCGTCGAAACGCTGCCAGGTGGTGTTGAATTCGCCTGTTTGCGGACGCTCTTCGGCGATGCGGAAACCGTTGTCCTCGAAGAACTGGCGGGTCACCGGCCAGACTTCGGCCGGCGAGCGCTGGGCCAGCACCCAGCGGCTGCTGCCGCTGCGCTGCAGGCTGAAATCGCTGATGCTGGCGGTGGCCGACAGCGGTTGCGGGCGCGGCACCTCGAACTCGCCGGTGGCGCGATCGTCGGCGACGTTGCGCGGGATCGGCAGCAGCGGGTCCAGGCGCTTGACGTTGCTGGCGTCCGGCGGCAGCTGCATCGGCGCGGTGGGGTGCGCCTGCAGGTAATCGCTGCCGCGGTCGCGGAAATAGCCATCCTCCCCCCAAAGCCAGCCGCACCCGCTGGTGCTGGAGATGATCAGGGCGAGAGCGGAAAGACCAGCCAGTCGCTTCATGCGGTGTACTTCCTCGTTTAAACCAGTACGCCGGACTGGCGCAAGGCAGTACGGACTTTTTCGTGACAGCCTTCGCTCAGCCAGGTCAGCGGCAGGCGGATACCTTTGTGCATCAGGCCCATTTCCACCAGCGCCCATTTCACCGGGATCGGGTTGGCCTCGCAGAACAGGTCCTTGTGCAGCGGCATGAGTTTTTCGTTGATTGCGCGGGCCTTCTCGGCATTGCCCGCAAGGGCGGCCTCGCACAGGTCGGCCATTTCGCGCGGGGCGACGTTGGCCGTGACGGAGATGTTGCCCTTGCCACCCATCAGGATCAGCTCGACGGCGGTCGGATCGTCGCCGGACAGGACGATGAAGTCCTTGTCGACGCCGTCCAGGATGGCCTTGGCACGGACCAGGTCGCCAGTGGCTTCCTTGATGCCGATGATGTTCTTGACCTTCGACAGGCGGATCACGGTCTCGGCCTGCATGTCGCAGGAGGTGCGGCCGGGCACGTTGTACAGGATCTGCGGGATGTCGACGGCTTCGGCAATGTGCTTGAAGTGCTGGTACAGGCCTTCCTGGGTCGGCTTGTTGTAGTACGGCACGACGAGCAGGCAGGCGTCGGCGCCGGCATTCTTGGCATTCTTGGTCAGGTGCACGGCTTCGGCAGTGGAGTTGGCACCGGTGCCGGCAATCACCGGGATCCGCTTCTTGCTGTGCTTGACCCGCTCGACCACATGCTTGATGACCAGGATGTGCTCCTCGACATCCAGCGTGGCGGATTCGCCGGTGGTACCGACAGCTACGATCGCGTGAGTGCCATTTTCCAGGTGGAAGTCTACAAGTTTGTCGAGGCTGTCCCAGTCCAGACGCCCTTGTGCATCCATGGGTGTGACCAACGCCACCATACTGCCCGCAATCATGTAATTGCTCCTGCCGGAAAAAGAGAGCGGTAATGGTACTGGGGGCATCGGCCTTGCACAAGCGAAGCAGGCGGGTGGAGCATTCCCCTTCGCGCCGCTTTTCGCTACCCTTGATCCTTTGATTGGTACAGTGCGGCCCGCCGGGCCGTCGACAGTGCTCCTCGCCTGCGTCCACCGCCGCCCGAACCGGCCGCGGCCCCGCCGAAAACGAGGCCTGCCCCGGTCCAGTACCGACCGCTCATCGCTTTAGGAATGCTGCATGTCCTCCCCCACCGTTCGCGAACAATTCCTCGTCATCAGCGCCCTGGGCCCCAACCCCATGGAGCTGGCCAATGTCCTGAGCCGCGCGGCCTTCGACAATCGTTGCGCGGTGGTCACCTCGCGCCTGACCCGCCACGGCGAAACCAGCGCCCTGGTGCTGCAGGTCGGAGGCAGCTGGGACGCCCTGGCGCGCCTGGAGGCGACCCTGCCTGGCCTGGGCAAGAAGCACGGCCTGACCCTGGACGTGGTGCGCAGCGCCGACCAGGAAGTACGCCCGCAGGCCCTGCCCTACGTGGCCTATGTCAGTGCCGCCTACCGCCCGGACATCATCAACGAGCTGTGCCAGTTCTTCCTCGACCACCGCGTCGAACTGGAAGCCATGACCTGCGATACCTACCTGGCACCGCAGACCGGCAGCAGCATGCTCAACGCCCAATTCACCGTGATCCTGCCGGCCGGCACGCAGATCAGCTGGCTGCGCGACCAGTTCCTGGACTTCGCCGATGCCCTGAACCTGGATGCGCTGATCGAACCGTGGCGCCCACAGAACCCCGTGTAAGGAAACCCCCATGGCCGTAGCCATCGACCAACCCGTCAGCGATTTCCAGGTTCAGGCCACCAGCGGCCAGACCGTCAACCTCACCGAGCTGAAAGGCCAGCAAGTGGTGCTGTACTTCTACCCCAAGGACAGCACCCCGGGCTGCACCACCGAAGGCCAGGGTTTCCGCGACCAGCACGCGGCGTTCCAGGCCGCCAACACCCTGGTGTTCGGCGTATCGCGTGACGGCCTGAAGTCCCACGAGAACTTCAAGGCCAAGCAGGCGTTTCCCTTCGAGCTGATCAGCGACAAGGACGAGGCGCTGTGCCAGCTGTTCGACGTGATCAAGCTGAAGAAGCTGTACGGCAAGGAATATATGGGCGTCGACCGCAGCACCTTCCTGATCGACCGCGACGGCGTGCTGCGCCAGGAGTGGCGTGGGGTGAAGGTGCCGGGGCATGTGGATGCCGTGTTGGCGGCGGCGCAGGCCCTGAACAAGGCTTGAGATCGTTGGGGGCGCCTTGCGCCCCTATCGCGATTACAGCATCGGCGCGACCGATGCGTCCTGCCGCGGCCAGGCATCCAGCACCGCCTTGAACAGCGTCGCCAGCGGGATCGCGAAGAAGATCCCCCAGAAGCCCCACAGCCCGCCGAACAGCAGCACCGCGCAGATGATCGCTACCGGGTGCAAGCTCACCGCCTCGGAAAACAGCAGCGGCACCAACACGTTGCCGTCCAGCGCCTGGATGATCGCGTACACCGCCATCAGGTAGATGAACTGGTCGCCCCAGCCCCACTGGAACAGCGCGATCAGCGTCACCGGCACCGTCACCACCACCGCGCCGACATACGGCACCACCACCGACAGGCCCACCAGCAGCGCCAGCAGGGCGGCATAGTTGAGGCCCAGGGTGATGAAGGCGATATACGTGGCAATGCCACAGATCAGAATCTCGATGCCCTTGCCGCGGATATAGTTGGCGATCTGCCGGTTCATCTCGTCGCCCACCCGGTTGAGCAGCGTACGCTCACGGGGCAGGTAGCCACTGACCCAGCGCCCGATCAGCTCGCGGTCCTTGAGGAAGAAGAACACCAGGATCGGCACCAGCACCAGGTAGATCATCGCGTTGACCAGCAACGGCAGGCTCGACAGCGAGAAGGTCAGCGCCCATTGGCCGAACTTGCCGATCTCGCCGCGCACCGACTCGATGGCGCGCAGCACCTGCTCGTCCGATACCAGGTGCGGATAGCGCTCGGGCAGCAGCAGCAACAGTGACTGCCACTTGCCGAGCATCCCCGGTAGTTCGTTGAAAAGGGTGATCAGCTGATGCCAGAGCAACGGCACCAGTACCAGCAGGAACACCGCCAGCGCGCCCATGAACAGGGCGAACACCAGCCAGACCGCCAGCCGGGTCGGTACTTTCAGACGCTCCAGGGCGTTGACCAGCCCCTGCATCAGAAACGCCAGGACCATGCCCGCCAACACGGGCGCGAGCATGCCACCCAGGGTCAGCACCACGGCGAAGGCCAGGACCAGCAGGACCGCCAGCACCACCGCCTCCTCATCGGAGAAGTAGCGCTGCATCCAGTCGCGAAGCACTTTGAACATTGACGATCCTTGGGAAAGACTCAGGCCTTGCGCAGCCAATAGGTGTACACGCCGGCCTCGGCCGTTTCATGCAGCAGCGTATGACCGGCCAATTGGGCGAACGTGCGAAAGTCGCGCTGGGAACCGGCGTCGGTGGCGAGCACCTTGAGCACCGCGCCGCTGGCCAGGCGATTGAGCTCCATCTTCGCCTTGAGCAGCGGCAATGGACAGTTGAGACCGCTGGCATCGAGCTCGGCGTCACAAGTCGGGGTGTCACTCATCGGGCAGCGCTCCAGGACCGCATGGGGAAGGCCGCTAGGATACCGCCACTGGTCGGCATCGCGCGACCCGGCTACAGTAAGGCTTTTGACCGACGCGAGCTTCTGCATGAATCTACTGCGCCCCACCCTGTTGACGCTGGCCTGCCTGCTGGCCCTGCCCGGCCACGCCGACGACCTGCCGTCACTGGGCGACGCCAGCTCCGCGATCGTCTCGCCGCAACAGGAACACCAGCTTGGCCGCGCCTGGCTGAGCCTGCTGCGTGGCCAGGTCAACCAGCTCAACGACCCACAGCTCAAGGACTTCGTCGAAACCAGCGTGTACAAGCTGGCCGAAACCAGCCAGCTGCAGGACCGGCGCCTGGAATTCATTCTGATCGACAGCAAGGAGCTCAACGCCTTCGCCGCGCCCGGCGGCATTGTCGGGGTCAACGGCGGCCTGTTCCTCAACGCCCAGACCGAAGGCGAGTACGCCTCGGTACTGGCCCACGAACTGGCGCACTTGTCGCAGCGCCACTTCGCCCGCGGCGTCGAAGCCCAGCAGCGCATGCAACTGCCGATGATGGCGGCCTTGCTGGCCGGTATCGTGCTGGCGGCGGGCGGCGGCGGTGATGCCGGCATTGGCGTGATCGCCGGCACCCAGGCTGCGGCCATCCAGGAGCAGCGGCGCTTTTCCCGACAGAACGAACAGGAGGCCGACCGCTTCGGCATCCTCAACCTGGAAAAGGCCGGCTACGATCCGCGCAACATGCCCAGCATGTTCGAGCGCCTGGCGCGCCAATACCGCTATGACGCCAAACCACCGGAATTCCTGCTGACCCACCCGGTCACCGAGTCGCGTATCGCCGACACCCGCAACCGTGCCGAACAGGCGCCCAAGGGCGGGGTCGAGGACAGCCTGCGCTATCAATTGATCCGCGCCCGCGTCGCCCTCACCTACGAAGGCACCCCGGGCCTGGCCGCCAAGCGCTTCCGCGCCCAGCTCGACGACAACCCGAGCATGGATGCCGCGCGCTATGGCCTGGCCCTGGCACAGATCAAAGGCGGCCAGCTCAACGAGGCGCGGGAGAACCTCAAGCCGTTGCTGGCCAAGGCACCCAACGACATCACCTACAACCTGGCGCAGATCGACCTGGACATCACCAACAACCGCCTGGCCGACGCCCAGCAGCGCGCCACGCGCATGCAGGGCCAGTATCCGAGCAACTACCCGCTCAAGCAGGTACGTGCCGACCTGCTGATCAAGCTGGGCAAGCCGGCTGAGGCGGAAAAGGTGCTGGATGACCTGGTGAAGAACCGCCCGGACGATCCGGACGTCTGGTACGACGTCGCCGAAGTGCGCGGACTGTCGGGCAACACCATCGGCCTGCACCGCGCCCGCGCCGAGTATTTCACCCTGGTGGGCGACTTCGACCAGGCGATCCAGCAGCTCGACTACGCCAAGCGCCGCGCGGGCAGCAACTTCCCGCTGGCCTCGCAGATCGACCAGCGCCAGCGCGAGATCATGGAGCAGCAGCGCATGGTCAAGGAGATGATGGGGCGCTAAGCCTGGTCCTGATCGCGCTGTAGGAGCGGCCTTGCCGAGGCGTCGGACCGGTCGGAAAGGGCTGCGTAGCGACCCCTTCTTTATGTGTGAGCCTGTACATCCCGGGGCCGCTATGCGGCCCTTTCGCGGCACAAGGCCGCTCCTACAGGGGTCGTGCAAGCAGCTTCAGGCGTTGCCCGACAGTTTCAACCGCGCCGCCTGGGTGAAATCGAGCATACGGTTCAGCGGCTTGATCGCCTTGGGGATCAGCGCCGGCTCGACGAAGATCTCGTCGCTGCCATTGCGCAGGCAGTCCAGCACCCGCTCCAGGGTGTTCATGGCCATCCACGGGCAGTGCGCGCAACTGCGGCAGGCCGCGCCGTTGCCAGCGGTCGGCGCCTCGACGAATTCCTTGTCCGGGCACAGCTGCTGCATCTTGTAGAAGATGCCGCGGTCGGTGGCGACGATGAAGGTCTTGTTCGGCAAGGTCTGCGCCGCCTTGATCAGCTGGCTGGTGGAGCCTACCGCGTCGGCCAGCTCGATCACCGCTTCCGGCGACTCCGGATGCACCAGAATCGCGGCGTCCGGGTACAGCGCCTTCATGTCGGCCAGCTGGCGCGACTTGAACTCCTCGTGAACGATGCAGGCGCCGTCCCACAGCAGCATGTCGGCGCCGGTCTGCTTCTGGATATAGCGCCCCAGGTGCTGGTCCGGCCCCCAGATGATGGTCTCGCCGTTGTCCATCAGGCTTTCGACGATCTCCAGCGCGCAACTGGATGTCACCACCCAGTCGGCCCGCGCCTTCACCGCGGCGGAGGTGTTGGCATAGACCACCACGGTGCGCTCGGGGTGCTGGTCGCAGAAGGCCGAGAACGCCTCTACCGGGCAGCCCAGGTCCAGCGAGCAGGTCGCCTCCAGGGTCGGCATCAGCACGCGTTTTTCCGGGGTGAGGATCTTCGCGGTCTCACCCATGAAACGCACGCCCGCCACCACCACGGTCTCGGCCGCGTGGTTCTTGCCGAAACGCGCCATTTCCAGCGAATCGGACACGCAGCCGCCAGTTTCCTCGGCCAAGGCCTGGATCACCGGATCGCAATAGTAGTGGGCGACGAGCACGGCATTCTGCTTTTTCAGCTCGGCAGCGATGGCCGCACGGTAATCGGCCTCCTGCGCGGGCGTCAGCGGGTTGGGCTGCTTGGCGTCTAGGTGGGCCTGTACCAACAGGCGTTCGGAAATCTGGGTCATGATCGCTGGACCTGCGGGGCGCGCGAGCGCGTCAGTCGAGTGTATCACCCGGCCCTGGCAGATCGGCTAGCGGTGCCGGACGGCCAGCGTCTCGGCGCCTCTGCGGGCACGGATTCTTATCGGACGCGAAGGCTACAGGCAATCGGGGGGATGCAAAAGGGGTTTTTGCGGGGAGGGCCATCGCGGGGCAAGCCCGCTCCCACGAAGTCGACGGGAGCGGGCCTGCTGAGGGATCAGCCCTGCGGCTGGAGTGCAGCCAGGTGGCCGCTGACGAGCAGGGCGAACTCTTCCACTGTCATCTTCTTGCCATTGAAGTCGACCATGCCATCGGCGTACTGCAGGCTTGCCACCACATCGCTGCCCTGCACCGTCGCCATGCCGCTCTGCAGCGCCATCATGCCGAGCATTTCACCGGCCTGGCTGGACTGCTGGGCAATGGCCTGGGCATCGGTCTCGCCTTCGAGCAGCGCCTGCAGCGTGGCCAGGTCGGCGACCATCGGCTTGGACACGCTGAGCTTGGCTTTGAGTTGCGTCAGCAACTGCTTGCCCAACTGATCAGGCGGCAGATCGAAAGAGCTGGGGTTGGCGAAATCCATCGCCAGGTTGAAGTGGCTCTCGCCATTGGCGGTCTTGAACGCCAGCTTCTCCACCGCTACCTGCGGTTTGGCGACCAGCAGCTTCTGCAGGTCGGCCTGGACCTTGGCCTGCTCCTCAGGCGTCATCTCCAGCTCAGGCGCCTCGCCTTCGGCGGCGGCCTGCTGCATCTGTGGCAACTGGCTCTGGTACCACGCCATCAGTGCCTGCATGGCCGGAATATCGATGGACTTCATGGTCAGGACCATTTCCGCGCTGCCCACCTTGCGCCCGGCATAGCTGATGTCGTCGACTTTATATTCCAGGCGCCCGGCCAGCTTGTCCTTGGCCTGGCCCTCGGCGTTGTACAGGTTGTTCTGTTGCAGCCCCTTGAGCACCAGCACTTCCTGCTTCGGCCCGAAGGTCACCTGGGTGTCGGCCAGGGCCAGGTCGAAGTTGCCGACATACACCATGTCGTGGCCAGTCTCGGTGAGCTTGCCACCGGCCTTGAAGCCATTGAGCAGGATCTTTACCGGGGCCTGTTGCTCGTCGACGAAGTTCAGTTCCAGGTGCCCGGCATCGGCATGAATGGCCACTGCCTTGCCATCGCGATCACCGCTCAACAGCACCTGCATGCCGGAGAATTCCAGGACATCGTCGCCGTCCTGCTTGAGGGTGACCGGCGCCAGGCGAATGTCACTGTCGACGCTGCCGTCGTAGCCCAGGCTGAACTGCGCGGTGAGCGGCGCCTTGTCGCCGGCGGCGGTGTACCAGCCCGAGGTGAAGTCGTCCTTGTCCAGCACGCTGTTGCTGGTGGCCAGCACCGGCATCAGCTTGAACGCCTTGACCCGCGACCAGGGGAACGGGCCATGCTCGATCTGATCGGTCACGCCGACCTCGAAGTTGACCGCGTCGGCCTCGCCCACTTGCACGTTTTCGACCTTCAGCCGGTAGTGTGCGGTGCTGGTGAAGAAATGTTGATCGAGCGACACCAGCTCGAGGGTCATGCTGCCGCCGTTACCGACCAGGGCTTTTTTCAACTCTTCGTTGCCACGGGCAACGGAGCGCTCGAGCTCGGCGGGCAGTTGCTTGCCGGTGTACCAGGCGCCAGCGGTGGTTGCGACGGCGATGGCGACGGCCAGACCGGAAAGGATGCCAACTGATTTCTTCATGAATAGAACCGATTGCTGTCCATAGGGAGGGCGATTGAGCGAGCCACGCAAAGGTGGGCGCGCGGATTGGCAAGAATACCACCGGCGCCCGGTCGGCGCGGTGATGCGTGGTGGATTTTCTGTATCTGCCGACGACGGCATGGATTGCGAAAGACCGTAAATTTTTACGAACATAAAAATCGATTTACAGCCCGCCAACTCGGCCAAACAGAGTGCATAACAGCCAAATAAATCGATTCATGCCCCACCCATTTGACAACCTGTCATGTTTAACTTGACACCCAAACGGCCATCGTCTTTTATTTCGCCACCCCGCAGCTCCGACATAAAAGGTGAACAACATGGAGCCCACCCGCTCGACCTCGTCGTGCCCGTCACCCGCCGTGCCCGTTGTTTCGACACAGGAGCAGCGCCCGCATGCAGCCTGACCACAGCGCTCCCGGCAATGCCCAGTTCCGCAAGACCCTGCGCCTCTGGCACGTGGTGATCATCGGCCTGGCCTACCTCACCCCGATGACCGTGTTCGACACCTTCGGCATCGTCTCCGGCATTACTGCCGGACATGTACCCAGCGCGTATATCCTGGCACTGGCCGGCATCCTGTTCACCGCCGTGAGCTACGGCACCCTGGTACGACGCTTCCCGCAGTCCGGCTCGGCCTACACCTACACCCAACGGGCGATCAATCCGCACGTGGGCTTCCTGGTCGGCTGGTCATCGCTGCTGGACTACCTGCTGTTGCCGATGGTCAATGCGCTGCTGGCCAAGCTGTACCTGTCGGCAATGTTCCCCGAGGTGCCGGCGTGGGTCTGGGTGGTTGGCTTCGTCACCCTGATCAGCCTGATCAACATGCGCAGCGTCAACCTGGTGGCGCATTTCAACCTGTTGTTCGTCGCCGTGCAGGTGGCGATCATCGCCGTGTTCATCTACCTCTGCTGGCGCGGCCTGGGCCACGGCGAAGGCCTGGGCACGGCCTGGAGCCTGGTGCCGTTCGCCGACGAGCAGACCCAGTTCGCCGCCCTGGCGGCGGGCGCGACCATCCTGTGTTTCTCGTTCCTGGGCTTCGACGCGGTGACCTGCCTGTCGGAAGAAACCCGCGACCCGGGCAAGACCATTCCCCGGGCGATCTTCCTCACCGCGCTGATCGGCGGCGTGGTGTTCATCGGCGTGTCCTACTTCATCCAGGCGTACTTCCCGACCATGGCCCGTTTCCACGACCAGGAAGCGGCGCTGCCGGAAATCGCCCTGTATGTCGGCTGCAAGCTGTTCCAGTCAGTATTCATCGCCTGCACCGTGATCAACACCATCGCCTCGGGCCTGGCCTCGCAGACCAGCGTCTCGCGCCTGCTCTACGTGATGGGCCGCGATCAGGTGATACCGGCCAGCGTCTTCGCCCGCCTGCACCCGCGCTACAAAACCCCGGTGCTGAACATCGCCGTGGTCGGCCTGATCTCGCTGTCGGCGATCTTCTTCGACCTGGTCACCGCCACCTCGGTGATCAACTTCGGCGCGCTGGTGGCCTTCAGTTTCGTCAACCTGTCGGTGATCAACCACTGCTATATCCGCGAACGGCAGAACAAGGGCCTGACGAACAACCTCAAGTATCTGGTCATGCCGACGATAGGCTTTTGCATCATCGTTTCGCTGTGGCTGGACCTGAACCAACACTCCTTGCTGTTCGGCGGGGTCTGGGCCCTGCTCGGCGTGTTCTACCTGGGCTGGCTGACCAAGGCCTTCAGGGTCGCGCCACCTAACTGCATCGCCGACTGAACCACCCGACGCCCGCCTCACCGCGGGCGTCCTTTTGCCAGAGAAGGAAACGCCCATGCTGTCGCGCCGCCTCTCCATCCAGTGGAAGATCACCCTGCTTGCCGGCCTGTGCCTGCTGGCCATCGTCGCCTTGCTGGTGGCGACGTCGCTGACCCAGGCTCGGCGTAGCGCCGAGCAGGTGTTCCAGGCCAACAGCGAGCTGCTCGACCGCAGCGCGCGCCTGCGCCTGCAAGCCCACGGCGAAACCCAGGCGCTGCGCATCCAGCGTTATTTCATGGATGCCTACCAGTATGGCAACGGCTTCGCGCGCCTGGTGCAAGCGCTCAAGGCCCGCGGCGGCGCCGACCTGCGCGAAGAACTGAACCGCCAGGCCCGTGCCGCGCTGGCCGGCAACAGCGACCTGATCGGCCTGTACCTGGTGTTCCAACCCAATGCCCTGGACCAGGCGGATGACCACTTCGTCGGCCAGGCGGCCAACGGCAGCAACGACAGCGGGCGCTTCTCGCTGTACTGGTCGCAACCCAGCGTGGGCGCCCTGGAGCAGGAGGCCATGCCCGAGGCGATGCTGGCCGACACCAGCGTTGGCGCCAACGGTTCGCCCTACAACCGCTGGCTGACCTGCCCGCAGGAAACTGCCAAGGCCTGCGTGCTCGACCCTTATTTCGATGAGGTCAACGGCCACCAGGTGCTGATGACCAGCATCGCCCTGCCGCTGTTGGACAATGACAAGGTGATCGGCGTGGTCGGCCTGGACATCGGCCTGGACAACCTCCAGCAGTTGAGCCTGGCCGGGCGCCAGGAGCTGTTCGACGGCCAGGGCCAGGTCAGCATCGTCAGCCCCGCGGGCCTGCTCGCCGGGCACAGCCAGGATGCCGCGCAACTGAGCAAGACCATCGAGCAAGCCTTCGGCGCCAACGCCAGCGCCCTCACCGGCCCCTTGCGCGCGGGCCAGGCAGTGGAGCGCCTGGACGGCGGCACCATGCGCATTTCCCGGCCGTTTGCGCCGATCCCGGGTGCCGCGCCCTGGCAGGTCCTTCTGGAGCTGCCCGAGCAGGTGCTGCAAGCCCCCGCCGTCAACCTCAACCAGCGCCTGGACAACCAGAACCAGCAAGCCAACCTGGTCAGCCTGCTTATCGGCCTCGGCGCGGCGGTGCTCGGCCTGTTGCTGGTGTGGCTGACCGCCCGCGGCGTGACCCGGCCGATCCTTGCCGTGGCGGCGCGCCTGGAAGACATCGCCAGTGGCGAGGGTGACCTGACCCGGCGCCTGGACTATGCCCGCGACGACGAACTGGGCCAACTGACCGGCTGGTTCAACCGCTTCCTCGACAAGCTGCAACCGGTGATCGCCCAGCTCAAGGGCTCGGTGCAGGAGGCCCGCGGCACCGCCGACCAGTCGGCGTTGATCGCCAGCCAGACCAGCGATGGCATGCAGCTGCAGCACCGCGAGATCGAGCAGGTGGCCACTGCGGCAAACGAAATGAGCGCCACGGCCCACGATGTCGCGCACAATGCCGCCCAGGCCGCGCAAGCCGCCCGCGGCGCCGACCAGGCGACCCGCGATGGCCTGGCGCGGGTTGCGGCGACGCGCACGGCGATCGACCAGCTCGCCGATGGCATGAACGCGGCGATGGACGAGGCCCGGGCGCTGGAGAGCCGAGGCGAGCAGATCGGCTCGGTGCTGGAGGTGATCCGCGCGATTGCCGAGCAGACCAATTTGCTGGCGCTCAACGCGGCGATCGAGGCGGCTCGGGCCGGCGAGGCTGGGCGTGGTTTCGCTGTAGTGGCCGATGAGGTGCGCAACCTGGCCCAGCGCACCCAGGTGTCGGTGGAGGAGATCCGCCAGGTGATCGAGGGTTTGCAGCAGGGCACGCAGGATGTGGTGGGGGCGATGCATGCGGGCCAGCGCCAGGCCCAGGACAGCGCCGCGCAGATGGAGCAGACCTTGCCTGCGTTGCAGCGGATCGGCGAGGCGGTGGCGGTAATCACCGACATGAACCTGCAGATCGCCTCGGCTGCCGAGGAGCAGAGTGCGGTGGCCGAGGAGGTGAACCGCAACGTGGCGGGGATTCGTGACGTGACCGAGTCGCTGTCAGGGCAGGCGGACGAGTCGGCGCGGATCAGCCAGGCGTTGAATCGGTTGGCCAACGAACAGCAGGTATTGATGGCGCAATTTCGGGTGTGATCATGTGGAGGGACACCTCCCTCCTCGCCCACCCATGATCTGAGCCATACCTGATCTTGATCTTCATCCAAGGTCGAAAGATCAACGTCACAACTTCAGGAGGCCGGAGCGCGGTCTCCTGAAGTGGCAATTTATGTCGACTGAACTACCGCGCGCTTAGAAGCAAAATCAAAAGCAGAGCAAGAGCAACCGCGGTGTCCTCGGGAGTTTCATGAATTGTTCACGAAGTTTTCACGCCGCCCCCTTTAGCGTCGCCTCCCAGCCAATCTGGCTGACATCCGGCGTTATGAGGCTCTCGTGTCACGCATATCCCCCACCCGCACCGACTGGGCCGGCCTCGGCTGGCTTGTGCTGTTCTTCTGGTATTTCTCCGGCGTCACCCAAGGCCTGCTGCTCTTTAGCGGCACCACCGGTTTTTCCGGCTTCCGTGACTCGCTCATCCTCAGCAGCCTGTGGCTCGCCCCAGTCCTGCTGCTACCCCGCCTGACCCGACCTCTCGCCGCACTGATCGGCGTGGTGCTGTGGGCCAGTTCGTTGGTAGGCCTAAGCTATTTCGGCATCTACGGCCAGGAGTTCTCACAGAGCGTCATCTTCGTGATGTTCGAGTCCAATACCGCCGAGGCCGGGGAATACTTCAGCCAGTACTTCAGCGTGTGGCTAGGCCTCGCATTGCTACTCTACAGCCTGGTAGCTGTCCTGTTGTGGAAACGCATCCGCCCCGTCAACCTGCCCCTGTACAGTCGCCTTCCGGTGGCGTTCCTGCTGTTGGCGGCCATCCTCGTCTACCCCTTCTACAAACAGATGGTCTCCCAGCAACGCAGCTTTGCCGACGCCCAGGAAAGGGTCGAGCAGCGCATGGCCGTGGCAGTACCTTGGCAATTGCTGGTCGGCTACCGGCAGTATCGCCAGCAACTGGACAACATGCAGGCACTGCTGGACCAGAACGCCGCCCTGCCCCCCCTGCAAAACCTCAAGGACAGCAGCGGCGATGCACCCCGTACCCTGGTGCTGGTACTCGGCGAGTCCACCACCCGCGAACACATGCACCTGTACGGCTATGGCCGCGACACCACACCGAACCTCGATGCCCTGGCTGCCCGCGACAACAGCCTCACGGTGTTTCGCAACGTGGTCTCGCCACGCCCGTACACCATCGAGGTGATGCAGCAGATCCTCACCTTTGGCAACGAGGAACATCCAGACCGCTTCCTCACCGACCCGTCGCTGATCAACCTGATGAAACAGGCCGGCTACAAGACGTTCTGGATCACCAACCAGCAAACCATGACCAAGCGCAACACCATGCTCACCACCTTCTCGCAGCAGACGGATGTGCCGGTGTACCTGAACAACCAGCGCACCCAGAACGCCAGCCAGTTCGACAGCGTGGTGCTCGACCCCTTCGACCAGGCCCTGCGCGACCCGGCGCAGAAGAAACTGATCATCGTCCATCTGCTCGGCACCCACATGGACTACCGCTACCGCTACCCGGCTGACTTCGAATATTTCAAGGACAACCTCGGCGCGCCGGCGGCCCTGTCGCCCGAGCAGGTGCAAACCTACAACTTCTATGACAACGCGGTGCGCTACAACGACTTCGTCGTCTCGGACCTGATCAAGCGCTACTCGGCCACCACGCCCAACGGCTTCCTGCTGTACCTCTCCGACCACGGCGAGGATGTCTACAGCTCCGGCAAGCATGATCGACTGGGGCGCAATGAGGCAGATCCGACCCGACCGATGTACACCATCCCCTTCCTGCTGTGGACCTCGCCCAGTTGGCAGGCGGCCCACCCCCGCGACCTGCGGGCCATGGTCAACCGCCCCTACAGCAGTGCGCACCTGATCCACACCCTGTCCGACCTGGCCGGCCTGAGCTATGACCATTTCGAGCCAGCCAAGAGCCTGGTGAACCCACAGTTCAGCGCCATCCCGCGTTGGATCGGCGATCCCTACGCGAAAAACGGCCTGCATGAGTTCGACAAGCTACCCGGCGTCAACGATGACAAGGAGCAGCGTACCGCCAGCAGCGATATCGCCAGCCCTCAGAGCAAGTGACCAAGGGCGCAAGCCCGTTCTCCCTGCGCAAGCCTTCAAGCCGGTACCTGGTCATCCAGGTACCGGCTTTTCGTATGGCTACGGGTGATGAAATTTTTTCCACCCACCCAGATGAGGCGCCTTGTCCAAAATACAAATAGACGACATCTGTCGTCGAAGTGACAAGCCCAAACTCCTTAAAACTCGACAACTTTAAATAATCACCTTATCAAAAGGCACTTTTATCGATTGTCAGACTTATCAAAACGACGAAACAAAACATTCCCAAAAGGAATGATATAGCAACTAATGGTCGTTTGTTCCCCGCGTCTTTCGAGGTCGATACTGACTTCCATCAATGCAATCGTGACCGCCATGGCCGTGGAGCCGCCATCGGCCAGAGTGCGTCCGTGCAAAGGCTTTTTCGCCGCAGTAACTGCAAGTGGCCAGAACACAACAAGAACAACAACTCACTTGAATGCAGATCAAATAGGTTGCCCATGACCCATTCGAACAACACAGCAAGTTTGACTGCCGCACCTCCCTCATCAGGACAACTCAAGCGCACCCTGACCAGCCGCCACCTGAACATGATCGCCATTGGCGGTTCGATCGGCACCGGATTGTTCGTCTCCTCCGGCGCCACCATCGCCCAGTCCGGCCCAGGCGGCGCCCTGCTGTCGTTCGCGGTGATCGGCCTGATGGTGTACTTCCTGATGACCAGCCTCGGCGAACTGGCGGCGTGCATGCCGGTCAGCGGCTCGTTCTCCACCTACGCCTCGCGCTACGTGGAAGAAAGCTTCGGCTTCGCCCTTGGCTGGAACTACTGGTACGCCTGGGCGGTAACCATTGCCGTGGACCTGGTGGCGGTGCAGATCATCATGACCTACTGGTTCCCCGACACCCCCGGAGTGATCTGGAGCGCGGCGTTCCTGGCCTTGTTGTTCGCCCTCAACGTCGCCTCGGTACGCTTCTTCGGCGAGGCCGAGTTCTGGTTCGCCTTGATCAAGGTGGTGACCATCATCGTCTTCATCATCGTCGGCGTACTGATGCTGCTGGGCATTCTCGAAGGCGGCCAGGATGGCGGCGCCCAGCTCTGGCAACTCGGCGAGGCGCCCATCGCCGGCGGCCTGCCAGCACTGATCGGCGTGGCGATGATCGTCGGCTTTTCGTTCCAGGGCACCGAGTTCGTCGGCATCGCCGCCGGCGAGACGGAAAACCCCGGGCGCAATATTCCCAAGGCCGTGCGCCAGATTTTCTGGCGCATCCTGCTGTTCTACGTGTGCACCATCATCGTCATCGGCCTGCTGATCCCCTACACCGATCCGCGCCTGCTCAAGGACGGCCTGTCCGACATCACCATCAGCCCGTTCACCCTGATTTTCTCCAAGGCCGACATGCTCGCCGCCGCCGCCGTGATGAACGCGGTGATCCTCACCTCGGTGCTGTCGGCCGGCAACTCGGGCATGTATGCCTCCTCGCGCATGCTCTACAGCCTGGCCCTGGAACGCAAGGCACCGGCGATCTTCGCCCGACTCACCCGCAGCGGCACGCCAGTGTGGGCGCTGCTGGCCACCGCGGCAGTGGCCGGCCTGTGCCTGCTGAGCTTCCTGTTCAGCCCCGGCAAGCTCTACCTGTGGCTGCTCAATACCTCCGGCATGCTGGGTTTCATCGCCTGGCTGGGCATCGCCGTCAGCCATTACCGCTTCCGCCGTGGCTATCTGTATCAGGGCCACGACCTGGCCAGGCTGCCCTACGTGTCGAAGTTCTTCCCGATTGGGCCACTGTTCGCCTTCGGCCTGTGCCTGGTGGTGATGCTCGGGCAGAACTACCAGGCGTTCCTCGGCGGGCAGATCGACTGGATCGGCGCCCTCGCCACCTACGTCGGCCTGGTGCTGTTCGTGGTGATGTGGTGGGGCCACAAGCTGCTCACCGGCTCGCGCACCGTGCGCTACAAAGAGATGGACTTCTCCAGCATCGAGACGCGCAAGGCCAGCGCCCCAGCCGCTGCCGCCCATGCCCAGCCCGGCACGGCCAAACAGCTGCCGGCCTGAGAACCACCGTCGCGGGCCGGCAACGGCCCGCCCTGACTGCCCGGGATCATGATGACCAGCCATTTCCTCGACTCCTACTATGAAGCGACCGTGCGCCGCAGCGACTACCCCGCCCAGGCCGGTCGCACCACGACCCGCGTGTGCATTCTCGGCGGCGGCCTGGCCGGTCTGTCTACCGCCCTGGGCCTGGCCGAGCGCGGCGTGACCGACGTCACCCTGCTCGAAGCCGAGCGCATCGGCCATGGCGCCTCGGGGCGCAATGGCGGATTCGTGTTCGGCGGCTATAGCCTGGGCAACGCCGAACTGCTGGCGACCCTGGGCGCCAGCGAGGCCCGTCGCCTTTACCAGTTGACCCTCGATGCCGTCGACCTGATCCGCCAACGCACCCGTCAGTACGCCATCGACTGCGACCTGATCGACCAAGGCGTGATCCTCGCCAACTGGTTCAACGACCCGTCGCGCCTGGACAAACCCCGCCAATTGATGAAAGAAGCCTATGGCGTGGACTGGGCCTATCTTTCTCCGGGCCAATTGAAGGAACAGCTCAAGAGCGAGCGCTATTACGGCGGCCTGCTCGAGCGCAACGCGTTCCACTTCCATCCGCTCAAATACGTCTGTGGCGTGGCCCGCGCCGCCAGCGACGCTGGCGTGACCCTGTGCGAGCACTCACCGGTCACCCGGATCGAAAAAAAGGCCGGCGGTGGCTACATCGTGCGCACCGTGCAAGGCGAGGTCCATGCCGAGGAAGTGGTGTTCTCCGGCGGCGGCTATGCGCGCGGCGTGCATGCGCCGGTCGAACGCGCGGTGCTGCCGATCGCCACCTACGTGGTGACCACCCCGCCGCTGGGTGAACGCTTGCAGGACGCCATTACCTGCCAGTCGGCGATCTACGACACACGCTTCGCCTTCGATTACTACCGCCCACTGCAGGACACGCGAATCCTCTGGGGCGGGCGCATTTCCATCCTCGACCGCGGGCCGCAGGCGATCGCCAAATTGCTCAAGGCCGACCTGGCAAGCGTCTACCCGCAGCTCGAGGATGTGCAACTGGAGTACTCGTGGGGTGGGTTGATGAGCTACGGCCGGCACCAGATGGCCCAGATCGGCCAGGACGAACAGGGCATCTGGCACGCCGTCGGCTTTGGCGGGCATGGCATGGCGCCCACCACCGTGGCCGGCGAAGTGCTGGCCGATGCCATTGCCCGGCGGCTGCCGGTGCCCCAGGGTTTTGCCCGGTTCGGCCTGCAGCGCACCTATGGACTGGCCGGGATGCTCGCCGCGCAAGCCACCTACAGCGCCTACCAGGCCCGCGACGCGTTCGATGCGCGACGGCTGAATCGCTGAATGGCGTTGCCCGGGTTCGCCGGCAAGCCGGCGCCTACCCGGCACACCCGTTCAGGCGCCGGCCTTGCTGGCCAAGCAGACGCCGCGGACGCGAGTCGACAAGCCGGGAACCGCAGCGCGACCGGTCAAGCGCAGGCCGGGCAATGCGAGTAGCCATACCCCCTACCCCGGCATAGCATGCAAGCCTGATGGTCGGCCTACCAAACGGACTTGGAAGATGAACGCCAACACACGCCTCGATGTCATTGCCTTTGAACAACGCCCGCTCACCCAGCCCCAGCGCGACACCCTGGAAACCTGCAGCCTCGAACAACTGCGCGACGTGCAGTTGCGGCGCCTGCGCTGGTCGCTGAAACACGCCTGGCGCAACGTGCCCTGGTACCGCCAGCAGTTCGAAGCCATGGGCCTGCACCCCGAGCAGCTCCAGGAGCTGGAGGACCTCGCCCGCTTTCCTTTCATCGGCAACGCCGAGCTGCACCACCACTATCCGTTCTCGCTGTTCGCCGTCTCCCCGCGGCAAGTGGTGCGCCTGCAAGCCTGCCACGACGGCAGCGCCCGCTCACCACTCATTGGCTATACGCGCAACGACCAGGAGGTCTGGGCGACGTTGGTCGCGCGCTCGCTGCGCGTTGCCGGTGCCCATGCCGGTGATCGCCTGTACGCGCTCGGCAGCCTGGACGGCGCCAGTGCCGGCCTGCAACTGGGCGCCGAGCGCTTGCACTGCGCATTGATCCCCCTGGCCGCGCGCGAAACCTATGAACAGGTACGCCTGCTGTGCGACTTCCAGCCGCAAATGCTGGTGGCAAGCCCGGCGCAGCTACTGGCCCTGGCCCCTGAGCTGGAGCGCCAGGGCGTCAGCTTGCCGGGCCTGTCGTTGCGCACCGTGCTGCTCGGCCCGCAACCGTGCAGCAACAGCCTGCGCCAGGAGCTCGAGCGCCGCCTGGGCGTCCAGACCCTGGCCTTGTACGGCGTGTCGGCGCTGATGGACCCAGGCATCGGCATGGAATGCCTGGAGTCACGTGATGGCGTCACGCTGTGGGAAGACCACTTCTACCCCGAGATCATCGACCCCGACAGCGGCACGCCGCTGCCCGATGGCCAGTTCGGCGAGGTGGTGCTGACCACCTTGAGCCGCGAGGCGCTGCCGATGATCCGCTACCGCACCGGCGAGATCGGCCGCTTGCTGCCAGGCACCAGCCACAGCATGCGCCGCCTCGAACGCCTCGCCGGCCCCGAGGCCAAGCCCCTGCGCCAGAGCGCCTGAACAGGACCCGCGCCATGACTGTCATGCACCCGCTGCAAGTCGCCGATATCCGCCGCGAAAGCGCCGACACCGTGTCGAGCGCCTTTACCGTACCCGCGCACCTGAGCGCGACCTACCGCTTCCAGCAAGGGCAGTACCTGCAGCTGCAAGCCCAGTTGCAAGGTGAGCCGGTACGGCGTTCGTATTCGATTTTCAGCGCACCCGACGACGGCGAGTTGCGGGTAGCGATCCGGCATGTGCCGCAGGGCCGTTTCTCCAGCTATGCCAATACCCAATTGAGCGTGGGCGATACTTTGCTGGTCATGCCGCCGGCAGGTTCGTCCTATCGCCCCGAGCCGCAAGCCCCGGTCCACCATTGCCTGGGCATGGCCTCGGGCAGCGGCATCACCGCGTTGCTGCCAATCATCAAGGCCACCCTGGAAAACGACGACGACAGCCGCTTTACCTTGGTCTATGGCAACCGCGACCGCGCCAGCCTGCTGTTCGGCGAACGCCTGGCCGCGCTGCAGGCCCTGTATGGGCAACGCCTGGAACTGATCCTGCTTTTCAGCCGGGAAAGCAACGACAACGGTCTGCCGTCCGGGCGCCTGGACCTGGCCATGTGCGACACCCTGTTCCGTGAATGGATCGACGTCAGCCGGCTCGACGCGGCGTTCCTGTGTGGGCCGCAGGCCATGGTCGAGACGGTGGGAGGGGCGCTGAAGGATTACGGCCTGGCCGCCGAGCGCCTGCATTTCGAACGCCTGGCCGAGCCCAGGCTGCAGCCCTGCTAGGGCCCGAGGGCCTTGCGCTGCCTGGCAGCGCAAGGCGAACGTGCGCTCAATCGCGGTCGCGATGGTCGGCGACGCCGCGCATCCAGTAGCCCTTGCCACGCACCAGGCGGCGCTGGATCGAACAGGTTTCGGTGAGGTAGTCACGCACCTCGTTGACCGCCTGCGCCTCGCTGGCAATCCAGAACTGGCCGATCCCCGAGGGCAGTTGCAAACGCTTGATACCTTCGAGCAACAAGTTGCTGCCGGCCGGGTGCTCATCGCGGAAATACCACTCGCAATTGACCGTGGCCAGCGAATCCACCGCCTGCAGTTCACTCAGGCTCGCCGCCTCCAGCACCACCAGGGCGCGGTCGCGCGGCGACAGGCTCTCGAGAATGCTCATCACCGCCGGGGTGCCGGTCTCATCGGCGGCCAGCAGCATCCACTCGGCATCGTCCTGGGGCTGGAAGCCGCCGCGCAAGGCCGAACAGCCAATCTGCTCACCGACCCAGGCCCGCTCCACCCAACGCCCCGCAGGACCATGGTCATGGCGCACGAAGTCGACCTCGACCCGAGCCGATTGCGGAAAATGCCGGCGGATGGTGTAGGCGCGGGTGACCTGGCTGCCCGCGCTGGGCAGGAACAGCTTCAGCCACTGCCCCGCCTGGCAGGGTGGCACCTCGGCGAACAGGTCGCCCTTCAAGGTGACACGCCGCACCAGCGGCGTGACATCGCGGATATCGGTGACTTCGAGGTTGTATTTCATTCTTTTGCGAAATTCGAGCATGAAAACTCCAGGTTTATTTGGCTTTCGCCTTGGGTGAACGGGCCATCCAGACAATCGCCAGCACCGCGCAGAACAGCCAGGCGCTGGCCAGGGAGAAATCGTTCAGGGCCAACATGTGTGCCTGCCGGTCGATGGTGCGGCCCAGCGACTCCAGGGCGCCCTGGGCCGACAGCCCGAGCTGGCCGAGGTTGTCCTGGGCCTGTGCGCTCCAGTGGTCGAACGGGGTCATCCGCTCGGCCAGCTCCACCTGGTGCTGACGCGCGCGGTGGTCCCAGAAGGCCGGGCCGAGGGACACCGCGAAGCTGGCGCCGGTCATGCGCAGGGCGTTCTGCAGGCCCAGGGCCGCCGGGATCTTCTCCGGCGGCAAGCGCGACAACGAAATCGCCACCAGCGGGGTGAACAAGAACGCCGTGCCGGCGCCCATCAGCACCGAGTTCCAACCGATGAAGGCGATGTCCAGGTTGGTCTCGAAATGCATGCGCCACAGAGACGCGCCGATCCAGCAGATGAAGGCCATGCTCGCCAGCACGCGCGCATCGGTGTGCTGCATCATGCGGCCGATGAAAGGCGCCAGCGCCACCCCGGCAATGCCCAGCGGCGCGGTGGCGATGCCGGCCCAGGTCGCGGTGTAGCCCATTTCGGTCTGCAGCCACAGCGGCACCAGCACCAGCGAGGCGAAGTACAGGGCAAAGCCCAGGCTCACGCACAGCGTGCCGATGGCGTAGTTGCGTTCCCTGAACAGACGCAGATCGAGAATCGGGTGCTGCGCGGTCAGCTCCCAGGTGATCAGCGAGGCGAAACCCAGCACGGTGATAACCCCCAGCGCACGAATTGGCGTGGACGCGAACCAGTCCAGGTCCTGGCCCTTGTCGAGCAGGATCTGCAGCGAGCCGACCGCGACCATCAGCAACAGCAGGCCGACCACGTCCACCGGCAACTTGCGGGTAGGGTTGTCGCGGCCGTTCAGCACCTGGCCGAGGGCCAGCAGGATGAAGATGCCGACCGGCACATTTATATAGAAGATCCACGGCCAACTGATGTTGTCCGTCAGGTAGCCACCGAGGATCGGGCCACAGACCGGCCCGAGGAAGGTGGTCATCGACCACACCACCAGCGCCGTGGTACGCCGCGCCGGAGGGAAGATCGCCACCAGCAGCGCCTGGGACAGCGGCGCCAGGGGGCCGCAGACCGCACCCTGGAACACCCGGAAGACCAGCAACGAGGTCAGGTTCGGCGCCAGGCCGCAGCACACCGACGCCAACACGAACAGCACCACCGCGCTGAGGAACAGTTTGACCTGGCCGAAGCGCTGGGCCAGCCAGCCGGTGAGCGGCAGGCCGATGGCCAGGGAGATGCTGAACGAGGTCAGCACCCAGGTGCCTTGGTCGGGGGCCACGCCGAGGTTGCCGGAAATGGTCGGCACCGCGACGTTGGCGATGGTGGTGTCGAGCACCATCATGAAGTTGGCCATGCCGATCGCCAGCGCGCCGAGCACCAGCGTGCCGCCACTGAGCGGCTCGATGGGACGCTTGGCGCTGCTCATCGGTCATTCCTCGACACACTCAGCTTCGAGGCCTGCAGGTTCTCGGCGATGATCCGGTTCACCAAGGCATCGCTGCCGCTGCCGACACTGCCATAGACTTCGGTGTTGTCCTGTACGCTGCTGGGCGCCGGTGCGTCCGGCTCACCCAGGGTTGCCTTGGCGGTCATCGACAAACCGATGCGCAGCGGGTGGCGCAGCACCTCGTCACGGTCCAGGGCGATGCGCACCGGCACCCGTTGCACCACCTTGATCCAGTTACCGGTGGCGTTCTGCGCAGGAATAGTGGCGAACGCCGCGCCGCTACCCGCCTCGATCCCCTGGATGCGGCCGTGATAGACCACGCTTTCGCCATACAGGTCGGCAAACAGCTCGACCCGCTGGCCGACCTTGATCTGGCCCAGCTGCGACTCCTTGAAGTTGGCTTCGACCCAGACCTTGTCCAGCGGCACCAGGCCCATCAGCACGGTGCCTGGCTCGATGTGCTGGCCCACTTGCACGGCACGCTTGGTGATCAGGCCATCGACCGGCGCCGGCACCTTGGTCCGCGCCAGCGCCAGGTAAGCTTCGCGCACCCGCTCGGCGGCGGCGGCGACTTGTGGGTGGTTCTCCACCGTGGTGCCCTGGATCCGCGCCTGCAGCGCCACCAGCTTGGCCTCGGCCGCACGCAGGCCGGACTGGGCGATCTGCGCGGCTTCCTCGGCATGGTGCAGGTCCTCGCCGGATACACCGCCCTGGGCGATCACCGAACGACGCCGTTGCAAATCCTGGTTGGCCCGATTGGCTTCGGCCTGGCGCAGTTTGACCTGGGCGGCCAGGTCGTTTTCCTCGGCGTACAGGCTGTTGACCGTGCGCACGGTCAGGGCCAGTTGATGGGTGGCCGCATCCAGGCTCAGGCGCGCGTCGGCCGGGTCGATCTCGACCAGGGCGTCACCGGCCTTGACCGTGTCGGTGTTCTGGATGTTCACCGCGGTGGCAGTACCGCGCACCTGGGCCGAGATCAGCACCACATCGCCGCGCACATAGGCGTTGTCGGTGCTTTCGTAGAGGCGCCCATACAGCCAGTACCACAGGCCGACGACGACAGCAGCGGCCACGGCGACCAGGGCGATGAGCAGGAAAATCAGGCCACGGCGCGACTTGGCCGGCGCCGGGGCTGGGGTTTGGGTGGCGTCACTCATGGGAGACTCCTGCGAGCGTAGTAGAGTTCTGATCGGTTTCTTTCCAGCCACCGCCAAGGGCGCGCAGCAGGCCGGCATGGTTCTGCAGTGCCGCAGTTTTCAACTGCACCAGTTGCATGCGCGTATCGAGCACTCGGGTCTGGGCATCCAGCACATGCAGGAAGTCGGTGAGGCTTTGCCGGTAGCGCAGGCTTTCCAGGTCGTAGACCTGCTCTGCTTCATCCAGCCCTTGCACGGTCTTCATGCGCTGGCCTTCGATGGCGCGTAGCTGCGAGACATGCCCGGCCACCTCGCCCAGGGCGTTGACCAGGGTTTGGTTGTAGCCGGCCACGGCCTCGGCATAACCGGCCTGCTGCGCCTGGTACTGGCTGCGCAGGCGCCCGGCATCGAAGATCGGCAAGGTCACCGCCGGCCCCACGCCATAGGTGCGGCTGTCGTGGTGGAACAGGTTCTGGAAACTGAAACTTTGGAAGCCGGCGAATGCGAGCAAATCGATGTTCGGATAGAACGCCGCGCGGGCCGCGCCGATGCGCTTGCCCTGGGCCTCGACGCGCCAGCGCTGGGCGACCACATCGGGCCGGCTGCCGATAAGCTCGGCCGGCAAGTGGCTGGGCAGGGTCACGCTGCGCCGTGGATCGCTGATGCGGGGCCGCCATTGTTCGCCCCAGCCCGGGCCTTTACCGGCCAAGGCGGCCAGGCGCAACTGATAGCCACGGGCGGCGCCTTGCAGGCGTGCCTGCTCGGCCTCCAGCAGTGGGATGGGCCCACGGGCGCGGACGACGTCGACCTGGGTGCCCAGGCCGGACTTCAGCCGGTCCTCGCTCAGGCGCAGGATGCTGCGCCGTTGTTCCAGGGTCTGCTCGACAATGGCCTGCTGCTCGAGCACACCACCGAGGGCGAACCAGGTTTCCACCAGGCTGCCACTGAGCGCCAGGCGCGCCACCGCCTGGTCGGCCTGGGCCGCGCGCAGGCTACCTACCGCCGCCTCGTTCAAGGCGCGGTTCAGGCCCCACAGGTCGAGGTTGTAGCGCCCCTGCAGCAACGCCTGGCCATCGGTGTGCCAGACCCCGGCCTCGTCGGCGCCGGTCTTGTAATGCTGCGAATCCTGGCTACGCAGGATCTGGGTCATGGCCGACAGGTTCGGTCGGGTGTTGGCCAGGGTAATGCCGGCCTCGGCTTGCGCCCAATCGATCCGCGCACTGGCGATCGCAAGGCTCGGCGCCGTGTCCAGGGCGGTGGCCAGCAAGCGGTCGAGGTCACTGTCATTGAACCGCTGCCACCAGCGGTCGTCCAAAGGCGACGAGGGTTGGGTCGCGACACGGTCGATGTCCCGACCAGCCTCGAGCTGCTCCAGTGACAAGGGTTTGGGCGGTTCGGGGCTGTGCCCGGGGCTGACGCAGCCTGGCAGCGCCAGCAGCAGGCAGATCGCCAGCCCCTGCTGAAGCGAATGAGAGGGTTCCATCACAACATCCTTGGCGGGTTGGGTTGCAATGGGATGTTAGGTAGCGTCATGCATATTGAAAATTGCAATAACTAGAGAATAGACTTGCATTTTTTGCAAAGGACTGCGAAATGAACCTGCCCGACCTGAACCTGCTGCTGACCTTCGATTCGATGCTGCGCGAAGGCAGTGTCACTGGCGCCGCCGAGCGCATGAACCTGAGCATCCCGGCCATGAGCCGGCGCCTGTCGAACCTGCGCGAGGCCATGGGCGACCCGCTGTTCGTGCTGGCCGGCCGGCGCCTGGTGCCCACGCCGCTGGCACTGGAACTGGCACCCCAGGTGCACAACCTGCTCGAAGAAGCACGCCATGTGCTGGGCAGCAAGCAGCAACTCGACTTAGGTACGGTAAAGCGTGTGTTCACCCTGCGCACCGAGGATGGTTTTACCGGCGCCTGGGCCCTGCGCCTGAGCCAGCGCATCGCGCAGCAAGCGCCACACGTGACCTTGAGATTCATGGCGCAGGGCAACGAGGATGTCGCGGCCCTGCGCGACGGCCTGATCGATCTCGACATCGGCATCGCCGGCCCGCTGGGGCCGGAGGTCTATAAACAGCGGCTGTATATCGACACCTTCGTCGGCGTGGTCAATAACCAACACCCACTGGCTCGCCAGGAGCGTGTCAGCGCCGAAGACCTGGTGGCCTACCCGCACCTTTCGGTATCGCGCCGCGGCCGTACCCGCGGGCCGCTTGACCTGGAACTGGAGAAGCTCGGCCTGCAACGCAAAGTGCCATTAGTGGTGCCAGGCTTCCAGGCCGCCATGCAACTGGCGAGTTCTTCGCAGATGGTCGCGGTGATCCCCCGGCGCTTCGTCGAATGGTCACTGCCGCTGCTAGCGCTGCACATTTTCCCCCTGCCAGTGGAAACCCCCAGTGGCGAGTTTTGCCAGGCCTGGCACCCGCGGGTGAATAACGACCAGGTACATCGCTGGCTGCGCCAAGTGGTGCAGGAATGCTCCAGCAGCTGAATTGGTTCGCTGCGCCACAAATAAATGCGCGCCCCTGAAACTGCCGTTTGCACGGCGAAAAAGCTCCCACAGCCCTGCCGTGAGCAATCGTAGATTGCACGTTTTGAAATTTACAAATTGCCACCCTCCCCCCTAAGTTGTGGTTCGTGCAAGCCAGCGTTACCCCACTACAGCGCGCCCTCGACACTCAAGGTGCGCGACCAAACGGACACGGAACAGACGGATGATGGATCACAAGAGTTTTTCTCGAGAACGCACGGGCCTGCAAACGCCCGAGAAGTACCTGGCTATCGAAGCGCACCCCGTATGCGAAGACCACTGCGAGGCAATGACCGAACAGCGTTCGAGCAAGATCGCCAAGGAGGCCCGGCGCAATGAGTAAGCACACGGTCATCGAGGCTGCCGGGATCGCCGCCGATGAAACCCTGAGGGTTGGGAAACTCTACAGCGCCAATGAATTACGCGGCATCCAAGCAAAGTTGGCATCCACGTCTGGAGACCTGCACAGGCTGGCCAACGGCTGGGAAATGGATAGTGGCTTACTCGGTTCGCTCGGTGAGCGTCTAAACCCTGAACAGCGTGAGTTACTGCGTGATGCCGCGCACCTCATTGATTCGATAGGCCATAACCTGATCCATGCGCAGGAAAAGCGTGTTCACTCGGAAACCGAAGCGAAGCGTCGTCACGATGCACGCATGGCACGGTCGAAACAGCTGGTTGCCATGACCTACCCATTGCCCACCAAGACTCAAGAGCAACTGCTCGAAATCCTCCAGGCTGCACTCATCCTGAATCGCGCCCGGCAATTTTACACTTCATACAGTACCCTTGATTTCAACCTTTACCTCAGGAATGGCCTCATAACTCCAGAGCAACTCTATGGTGCATCGCTGGAAAAGTACCTTTCGGGCAACCTGAGGTCCCTGCGCTACACCCTGATAGACAACGTCATCCACCACCTGGCCTACGACGACGGTTGCTCGGTCGAAGACCGTTTACGAATCCTGCAGGAAAAAGTCGCCGATGCAGTAGCGCAGACCTCCTTGACTGCCCAGGAGCGTGAAACGCTGCGCCTATGGAAAGAAGCCTTCTGCGCCGACGCTGCGAAGCACGCCGACGCAATGTAAGAATCGTCTGATTCAGGGCCTACCCAGGCCCTGCCATCATCGAAGAATGACAACCTCTCCCCTCATCCACCCTGTTGCTCGGCGGCTCATGGCCTGGGGCGCCCTCATCCTGGCGATGATCATCTGCTCACCGGCACAGGCCGATATCACCTTCGATGGCTTCACCCGATTCATCTTCGAGGGCTCACAAAAGCAGTTGCCGGTGATCATCGTCAACCAGAGCGATGAGCCGGCGCTGGTGCAAGTCAAGCTCGACTGGGGCAACAAGCCCCCCATCGCAGCCCTGCCCATGGCGGTGACCAAGCCGCTGTTGCTGATCCCCGCCAACGGCAAGGCATCAACCGGCATCCTTTACCAAGGGCTGGGCCTGCCGGATAACCGCGAGTCGTTCCTGATGCTCAAGGTGCTGCAAGTGCCGAAGAAAGCCACCGACAGCAATGCCATGGCACTCGCCCTGCAGCACAACCTCAAGCTGTTCTACCGCCCTGCGTTGCCCGGTTCGATCGAGGATGCCGTCAACCAGTTGCAATGGTCGAACAGCCCTGGCGGAGGCTATGAAGCACGCAACGATTCGCCCTATTACCTGACGCTGACCGAGGTCGGTTTGCGCGATCGCTCGGGTGCCGCCTGCGGCCAGATCATCGATCACCTGATGATCGCCCCGTTCTCAACCTATCCGTTGTCCGCGAGCGGCTGCGAAAAACCCGCGGGCCAGGTTGCCTACGCCTATATCAGCGACGCCGGGCTGCCTCATCCACGTCAAAGCACCTTTAAGTTCTGATCACCGGAAGGCCTCGCCATGTTCAGCAGACAGCTACTTTTCATCGGTTTTCTATTCTTCCTGAGCATCCCCAACAGCTACGCGCTGAAATGCCAGAAAGCGGGTTCGTCACTGATCAATGACACAACCACCATTACCGATACCGCCGCCGTGCCCAACTCGTTGCCCGCTGGCACGCTGTTGTGGCGGCAGCCAACGCAACGCATCAATGTCGAATGCTGGGTCGACATTCCCGACAGGCCCGGTGAAAAAATCTATTTCTACATGAACCCCGGTAAAGTCAACCTGGGCAATGAGATCGAAATCGGCGTCACCTATCAGGGCAAGGACTACCTGTATTCCTCGTTGCCCGGCGGCAAGCTGGACATCGGTTGGTTCGTCAACGGTTGTACCGAGAATTGCGGCTGGCAGAAAGAAAGCAAATCCATGACCTACTCGTTGTTCTTCGTCAAAAAGTCACCCGCCGGCGACAACAAGGAGGGCCCCATGACAGCGCTCGCCAACTACCGGGCATTTCAATTCGACGGGGTGGGAGGTGTACGCGTAGGGGAGAGTTACAACGTCACCGCCAAGGGCTTGGACAAGTTCCGCTATCTACCTTGCGAGTCCTCGATCAGCATCCAGCCCAACGTCATCAATTTCGGCGCGATCCGCCCGTCCGGGGCTGTGGTAGGCGCGACCATCAAGGAGGTACCGTTCACCATCATCGAACAGCGCACCTGCCAAGCCGCTTATGGCTTGGGCGGCTACCTGGAACCACTAACAGCGAGCTTGAACAGCGCCCAGGACACCCTGATCCCCAACGACAACAAATCGGTGGGCATCAGCCTGATCAACGATGATGATCAACGCGCGCTGGCATTCAAGAAAGAGTTCGTGCTGACGCCCAAGACCACCTCGACCACCAACTCGCACAGCTTCCTGGCGCGGCTGAAATGGCTGACCGCGACGCCGACGGTCGGCGAGTTCAACGCTGGCGCGACCCTGGATATCTTCTATAAATGAGCGGTGCGCCCCGGATGGTGACAGCGCTCGGATGAGCAGGGAACCGCCCCTGAACCTTGGCATTCAGGGCAACGAAAAAGCCCGCTTCCGTTGCCGGAAGCGGGCTTTTTCTTACTGCATATGGTGGGTCGTGTAGGATTCGAACCTACGACCAATTGGTTAAAAGCCAACTGCTCTACCAACTGAGCTAACGACCCGTTGGATGGCGCGTATATTACTGATTTCTCAGAGGAAATCAACACCCCATCGCATTTTTTTCAAAAATACCGGGTCGGGTCCGCTACCCCGGCGGCCTTGAAGCCGTCGGCGCGCAGGCGGCAGCTGTCGCACTTGCCGCAGGCACGGCCATCATCATCGGCCTGGTAGCAGGAAACGGTCAGGCTGTAATCCACGCCATGGGCCATGCCGGCCTGGACGATCTGCGCCTTGCTCAGGTTCTGCAGCGGCGCCTGGATGCGGAAGCCCTGCCCTTCGACACCGGCCTTGGTGGCCAGGTTGGCCATGCGCTCGAAGGCCTCGACGAACTCGGGGCGGCAATCCGGGTAGCCGGAGTAGTCCACGGCGTTGACGCCGATGAAGATGTCACGGGCCTCGAGCACTTCTGCCCAACCCAGGGCCAGGGACAGGAATACCGTGTTACGCGCCGGTACATAGGTCACCGGGATCCCTTCGCTTGGCGCTTGCGGCACATCGATGCTGCTATCGGTCAGGGCCGAGCCGCCAATGCCGTCCAGGTTCAAACCAATCACCTTGTGCTCGACCACGCCCAGGTCGCGGGCAACCCGCGCCGCGGCGTTGAGCTCGGCGCGGTGGCGCTGACCGTAGTCGAAGCTCATGGTGTAGCACTGGTAGCCTTCGGCCTTGGCCATGGCCACCACGGTGGCCGAATCGAGGCCACCGGACAGCAGGATTACCGCACGTTTGTCAGTCATGTCTTTCTCCTCAGCGCCCAGGTTCGTCGTTCCACAGCAGCTTGTGCAGCTGCAACTGGAAGCGCACGGGCAGGTTGTCGGCAACGATCCAGTCGGCCAGGTCACTGGCCTTGATCTGGTGATGGCTGGGCGAGAACAACACCTCGCCGGCGCGCTCGGCCAGGTTGTACTGGATCAGTTTGGAAACCGCCCAATCGTAGTCTTCGCGGGAACAGATGACGAACTTGACCTGGTCGTTACGGGTCAGCAGCTCGATATTCTCGTAGCGGTTGCGATGCGACTCCTCGGAGCCTGGGGTCTTGAGGTCGACCACCCGGCTCACCCGAATGTCGGTGCCGCTGATATCCAGGGCGCCGCTGGTTTCCAGCGACACTTCGTACCCGGCGTCGCACAGGCTGCTCAGCAATGGCAGGGCATTGGGTTGGGCCAGCGGTTCGCCACCAGTGACGCAGACGTAGCGCGGCTTGAAGCCGGCCACCTGCTCGAGCAGCGAGTCGAGGGTGCGCAGGGTACCGCCGCTGAACGCGTAGGCACTGTCGCAGTATTGGCAGCGCAGGGGGCAACCGGTCAGGCGCACGAAAACCGTGGGCAGCCCGGCCGTTCGCGTTTCACCCTGCAAGGAGTAAAACACTTCGGTGATGCGTAATGTGTCTTGCATGATCGCCACGGGCGTGACAGCTAAACAGGCTGTCCGCCTCCGTCAGGCACTGTCGCGGACTCGACATGGCGTTATCCGCGGCAGCGTGTTTACGAAAAAAGGTCGGTGATTCTAACGAAAAAACCCGCGACAAGCGCGGGTTTCTTTCGAATGGCAAGCTTCAGAGCTTCTGCAGGTCGCGTTGCGCCAGCTGCGCGGCGGAGGTGCCGGGGTACTGGGTGATGACCTGTTGCAGGATGCCCTTGACCTTGTCGGTGTGGCCTTGGCGGCGCTCGACGTCGGCCAGCTTGTACAACGAGTCCGGCACCTTGCTGTGCTGCGGATACAGCTGGCTGACCTTGGCAAAGGCCTGGCCGGCGCCTGCCAGGTCGCCCTTGGCCAGGTTGACCTCGCCCAGCCAGTACTGGGCGTTGCCGGCATACTGGCTGTTGGGGTACTTGCGCAGGAAGGCGTTGAACGCCTGACTGGCCTTGTCGAAGTCCTTCTGCTTGATCAGGTCGAAAGCGGCGTCGTAATACAGCTTCTCTTTCGCCGGATCACCCGGCTCGCTGCTCGCGGCCGGAGGCTGCGCGGCGCTGGCGCCGGCAGCGGCACCCGTGGCTGCGTTGCTCGCGCCACCGGTGGAAGAATTGTCTGGAGTCGCGGCAGGCGCGGCACCGCTGCCAATGCGGCGGTCGAGATCCTGGTAGCGCTCGAGGTTTTCCTGCTTCATGCGCGACACATCGTTCTGCAGCTCTTCGATGATGCCTTGCTGGCGGGAAATCTGGTCCTGCATCTGCTGCAGCTGCATGAACAGCTGGCCATTTGCAGAAGCAGGGGCCGAAGCCCCTGCTCCGGCATAGGCGCCGCTCGTGCCATAACCCGCAGGTGGATAGCCACCCGCGTTGTCATCTACTACGGGAACCGCAGCCCACGCCGAAAGGGGCAGGCTGAGTGCGAGGACGGTTACAGCACGGCGGCACATACGCATAGGAACTTACTTACGCAGTTCTACGCGACGGTTCTGAGCCCAGGACTGCTCGTCGTTGCCGGTGGCAACTGGACGCTCTTCGCCGTAGGAGACCAGTTCCAGCTGAGCTGGGGAAACGCCCTGCAGAACCAGGTAGCGTTGAACGGCCTTGGCACGACGCTCACCCAGAGCCATGTTGTACTCGCGGGTGCCGCGCTCGTCGGTGTTGCCTTCCAGGACAACACGGTTGCCGTTGGACTTCAGGTCCTTGGCGTGAACGTCCAGGGCGCGCATGGCTTCTGGCTTCAGATCCGAGCTGTCGTATTCGAAGTAGAAGGTGGTGATTGCGCGCAGGGCGGCTTCTTCGCTCAGGGAGCCGTCGACAGCGCCAGTGTTGGCACCGTAGCCAGCGTTCGGGTCAACAGCGCCTTCACCAGCGTTGTCACCGCCTTTCGAGGAGCAACCTACAGCTACAGCCATGGCCAGAGCCAGCGCAGCGAATTTACCAAACTTCAGCATTTCCATCGTGAAACTCCTAATGAAACCCCAGTGTGTTAAGCAAAAATATTACGCCGCAATCAGTTCAGGTAAGGGGACCAGGACGGTTCTCTGACTTCGCCTTGAGCGGTAGGAAGTGGGAGCCTCACACGGCCGTTAAGCGACACGAGCATCAAGACTCCCCGGCCCTGCTGGCGGGTGGCGTAGATTAGCATGGTGCCGTTTGGCGCAACAGTGGGAGACTCATCAAGACTGGTCTCGGAGAGAATCTTTACACTTCCACGTTGCAGGTCCTGGGCAGCCACCTTGAAGTTGGTGAAACCCTGCTGGCGATGGATCATCACCAGGGTCTTCTCGTCCGCCGACAGTTTCGGGTTGGCGTTGTAGTTACCGACGAAGGTCACGCGCTCGGCACCACCGCCACCAATCGACTGTTTATAGATCTGCGGCTTGCCGCCACGGTCGGAGGTGAAGTACAGGGTGTTGCCATCCTTGCCCCAGAATGGCTCGGTGTTGATGCCCGGGCCAGCGGTGACACGGGTGATCTGGCGCGAGGCCACGTTCATCACGTAGATGTCCGGGTTGCCATCCTTGGACAGCACGAACGCCAGGCGGGTACCGTCCGGCGACCAGGCCGGCGCGCCGTTCAGGCCTTCGAAGTTGGTGATCTGCTCGCGGCGACCGGTGTCGATGTGCTGGACGAAGATGCGCGGGCGCTTCTGTTCGAACGACACATAGGCGATGCGCTTGCCATCCGGCGCGAAGCGCGGCGACAGGATCGGCTCACGGGATTGCAGCAGGGTCACCGCGCGGGCACCGTCGTAGTCCGAACGCTGCAGGGTGTAGCGGGTGTTGTTGGTGGAGAAACGCTCGGCGGTCACGTACAGCATGCGGGTAGAGAACGCCCCCTTGATGCCGGTGAGTTTCTCGAACGACTGGTCGGCGATGTAGTGCGCCATGTCGCGCAACTGGTCGACGCCGCCGGCCACGCTGCCGGTCAGCACCTGCTGCTCGGTGGCGACGTTGAACAGGGCGTACTGCACCTGCAGGCGGCCACCGGACGGCACGATGCTGCCAACCATGACGTACTGCGCGCCCAGCGCTTTCCAGTCACGGAAGATCACTTCGCTGGCCTGGGTCGGCAGGCTGATCATGTTCTGCCGCGGGATCGGCGAGTAATAGCCGGAGTTGCGCAGGTCATTGCCGATGATATCGGCCATGTCCTCGGGCAGCACGCTGCCACCCTGCAGGCCGAACGGCACTACCGCGATAGGGGTGGCCCGGTCGCTACCGCTGGTGACCAGGATGTTCTTTTCCTCTGCCACAGCCAGGCCTGCCACGCAGCAGAGCAAGACCAGGAGTCCTCTCAGACGTTTAATCACAACGCTAGATCCTCAGGTGTAAATGTCATCTTGAATGAACGATACGGATTGAATTCGTTCGGCTTCAAGCCCTGCATCTCGGTCAACCGACCAATGTTCTTCACCGCGGCCACGGCCGAGCTGTCGAACGGACCGTCGCCACTGGATTTGGCCACGCTCACGTTGGTGATGGTGCCGTCTGGCAACATGTTGATCTGCAGAACTACCGTCATGCCCTTGCGCGCAGATGGCGGACGTGCCCAGCCCTCGGCCGCGCGCATGCGAATCAGGTCGTCGAAGTCGCCGGCCACCTGGTCACCCTGCTCGTCGGCCAGCGCCTGCTGCCGCTCGGTGGTGTCGGACAACAGCTCGGCCAGTGCCTGCGCCTTCTTGTCTTCCGCCGCCTTGCGGGCCGCTTCCTGTGCCTTTTTCTTCTGGGCGTCTGCCGCGGCCTTTTTCTTGGCCTCTTCAGCTGCCTTCTTCTTCGCGTCCTCGGCCGCCGCTTTCTTCTTGGCGTCCTCGGCTGCTTTTTTCTTCGCGTCTTCGGCGGCTTTCTTCTTCGCCTCTTCCGCGGCTTGCTTCTTGGCTTCCTCGTCGGCCTTCTTCTTGGCCTCTTCCTCAGCCTTCTTCTTGGCGATGTCGGCCTGTTGCTTTTCAGCGGCCTTCTTCGCTTCTTCAGCTTTCTTGGCCTCGGCGGCCTTCTTCTGCTCGGCGGCCTTGGCGGCCTCTTCCGCTTTTTTCGACTCGGCGGCCTCGCGGGCCTCCTCGGCCTTTTGAGCGGCGTCGGCTTTCTTTTGTTCCGCGGCCTTCACGGCCTCCTGCTCGACCTTCTTCTGCTCCAGCTGCTCGACCTCGGTCTGGCGCGAAGCCGTTTTCTTGGCTTCCCCGGCAATCTTCTGATTGGTCTGGGTGGTCGCCTGGCTCTTGGACTTGAGCTGGTAGAGCGTGGCCTGGACGATCGGCTTGGACGGCGGCAGCTCCGGGGTCATGGCGAAGCTGACGAACAGCATGCCGAACACCAGCACGTGCAGCGCAATGGCCCAGACACTGGGCCAGAAATAGCTTTCCGAGGCGGATGGCTCTCGCTGTTGCATCAGGGCGCCTCGGTAATCAGGCCAACGTTTCCGACACCGGCCTTCTGCAACCCGCCCATGGCGCCCATGACCGCGCCGTAGTCGACGGCCTTGTCACCACGGATGAACACCTGGGTCTGCTTGCCCTGGTCGCGGCCGGCAGCGATGATCTTGGTCACCGCACCGGTCATTTCCGGCAAGGTCATGGCCTTGTCCATCTGCTTGTCGGTGTCGACTTCGCTGCCAAGGTTCCAGTAGTAGGTCTTGTCGGCCTTGATCGAGATGGTCAGGACCTGGACGTTGTTGTCCTGCGGCAGGGCTTCGCTGGAAACCTTGGGCAGGTCCACCTTCACGCCCTGGTTGAGCATGGGGGCGGTCACCATGAAAATGACCAGCAGCACCAGCATCACGTCGATGTAGGGCACCACGTTCATCTCGGCGACCGGCTTGCGTTTGTGGCGAACTCGGGCCATGGATTTCTACCTGATCACTCTTCGCTGGTGTGTACTTTGCGGTGCAGGATCGCCTGGAACTCGTCGGCGAAGGTGTAGTAGCGACCAATCAGCACTTCACTGCGCGCGGCAAAACGGTTGTAGGCGATAACGGCCGGGATCGCGGCGAACAGGCCGATCGCGGTGGCGATCAGGGCCTCGGCGATACCCGGAGCCACGGTGGCCAGGGTCGCCTGTTGGGCGCTGGCCAGGCCGCGGAACGAGTTCATGATGCCCCACACGGTACCGAACAGGCCGATGTACGGACTGGTGGAACCGACTGTGGCCAGGAACGGCAGGCTCTGCTCGAGCTTTTCTTCCTCGCGGGAGATGGCGACGCGCATGGCACGACCGACGCCTTCCATGACCGCGTCCGGATCGACACCCGGCTGCTGGCGCAGGCGCGAAAACTCCTTGAAGCCGGCACGGAAGACCTGCTCGACACCCGAATCCGGGTCTGGGTTGCTGCCGGCCTGGCGGTACAGCTTGGACAGGTCGATGCCCGACCAGAAGCGCTCTTCGAAAGCGTCCAGTGCACGACGACCGGCGCGCAGCATGGTGCTGCGCTGGAAGATCATGATCCAAGAGGTCACCGAGGCTGCCACGAGGGTCAGCATTACCAGCTGAACCACGACACTGGCATTGGCGACCAGGCTCCACATGGAGGTATGGTCGACGACGTTTGCTTCCACGCTTATTCTCCTGCGTTCGATTGAGTACCCGTGCCGTCCGCCAAAAAGGCGTCGCGCAGCTCTGGGGGAATGGCCCGGGGTTTGAAAGTGTCGGCGCGCACCGCGGCCACAAGGAACTGCCCCTCGCAGAGCAGCACTTCATCCTTTGCTCGCCATACCTGCTGCACGAAGCGCAGGCTGGCGCGATTCAATTCAAGCACTTGCGCGGTCACCCGCAATTCGTCGTCCAGGCGGGCCGGCGCGTGGTAGCGCGCCTCGCTGGAATGGACCACGAACAGCAGGTTGTCCTGCGCCAGCTGGGCCTGGGAGAAGCCCAGGTGTCGCAACCGCTCGGTACGTGCGCGCTCCATGAATTTGAGGTAGTTGACGTAGTACACCACGCCACCGGCGTCGGTATCCTCGTAATAGACGCGACAACGGTGTGCGAACGGTTCCAGCCGATTTTGCGCGCGCATACTCTAGTGCTTACTCCTGTACTTGCCAATCCGCCTCGGCAACTGTTTTTGCATCGATAATGTCGTATTGCCAGCGAGCGTAGGGCATGTCAGCGGTAGGACCACGAAATTACCGATTCGATCTGTCATTCATCGTCCTGCGCGGCATATTCCCCGCCTTCGCAGAAGCGCCCGGGGATGTTCAGGCCGAAATGCAGGTAGGCATGCCGGGTGACCACGCGACCACGCGGGGTGCGCATGATGTAGCCCTGCTGGATCAGATAGGGTTCGAGCACGTCCTCGATGGTGTGACGTTCTTCGCCGATCGCCGCGGCAATGTTGTCCAGGCCTACCGGGCCGCCGTCGAACTTCTCGATCATGGTCAGCAGCAGGCGCCGGTCGGAATGATCGAAGCCACGTTCGTCGACATCCAGCAGGTTCAGCGCCATGTCCGCGACCGCCTTGGTGATCTCGCCCTTGCCGCGCACTTCGGCAAAGTCGCGTACCCGTCGCAGCAGGCGATTGGCGATCCGCGGCGTGCCCCGCGCCCGGCGGGCGATCTCGAATGCGCCCTTGTCGTCCATTGGTAGCCCGAGAATACCGGCCGAACGGCTGACGATGGTGGCCAGATCCTTGTTGCTGTAGAACTCCAGGCGCTGGACTATGCCGAAGCGGTCGCGCAACGGGTTGGTCAGCATGCCGGCACGGGTGGTGGCGCCGACCAGGGTGAACGGTGGCAGGTCGAGCTTGATCGAGCGCGCGGCCGGGCCTTCGCCGATCATGATGTCCAGCTGGAAGTCTTCCATCGCCGGATAAAGCACCTCTTCGACCACCGGCGACAAGCGGTGGATCTCGTCGATGAACAGCACGTCGTGGGGTTCGAGGTTGGTCAGCATCGCCGCCAGGTCGCCCGGGCGCTCAAGGATCGGGCCCGAGGTGCTCTTGACCGACACGCCCATTTCCTGGGCGATGATGTTGGCCAGGGTGGTCTTGCCCAGGCCTGGCGGGCCGAAAATCAGGGTGTGGTCGAGGGATTCGTTGCGCCCGCGCGCGGCCTGGATGAACAGCGCCATCTGCTCGCGCACCACCGGCTGGCCGATGTACTCCTCCAGGCGCAGCGGGCGGATCGCGCGGTCCTGGACCTCTTCGCGGTCGCGGCCACTGGCGGCGATCAGGCGGTCGGTTTCGATCACTTGGCAATCATCCCTTTAAGGCTGCGACGGATCAGCTCCTCGCTGCTCAGGCCGGCCTTGTCCTTGATCGCGGCAATCGCCTTGCTTGCTTCCTGCGGCTTGTAGCCCAGGGAGACCAGGGCACTGACCGCGTCGGCCTCGGCCGAGGACTCACTGGCCGCCGGCAGTGGGCCGTCGGAAACCAGGGTGAACATCGCCGGGGAGGTTTCCCAAGCCTTGAAGCGGTCCTTGAGCTCGACCAGCAAGCGTTCGGCGGTTTTTTTACCGACACCCGGCACGCGCACCAGGACCGAGGCGTCCTGGGCCTGCACGCAGCGCACCAGTTCGTCCACTTCCAGGCCAGACATCAGCGCCAGCGCCAGCTTCGGCCCCACGCCGTTCAGGCGGATCAGCTCGCGGAACAGTTCGCGCTCGCGCTTTTCGGCGAAGCCATAGAGCAGGTGGGCGTCTTCGCGTACCACCAGGTGGGTGTGCACGGTCACTGGCTCGCCGACCTTGGGCAGGCGATACAAGGTGGTCATCGGCACTTCCAGCTCATAGCCCACGCCGTTGACGTCGATAATCAGGTGTGGCGGTTGTTTCTCCGCCAAGGTGCCACGCAAACGTCCAATCACGTTCCGATCCTTCCTCTCGGGCGCCGGTCGAAAACCGGTCCACCCTATCAGCAAATCCGCCAGGTGAGCGCGTCACCCGGACAAAATGTGTATCAGCGCATGAAGCAGCTACAGACGCAAGCGCCCGCCGCGCCGTCGCGCCGTCGTCAAGCCATGGGGAATCAGGCTGGAGCGGGTATGGGCATGGCACAGGGCGATGGCCAGGGCGTCCGAGGCATCGACCTGGGGCTTTTGGGTCAGCTTGAGCAGGTGCATCACCATCAGCATCACCTGCTCCTTGTTGGCGCCACCGGTGCCAGCCACGGCCTGCTTGACCTGGCTGGCGCTGTACTCGGCGATCTCCAGGCCTGCCTCGGCGGCGGCGACGATGGCCGCGCCACGGGCTTGGCCCAACTTGAGCGCGGAGTCGGCGTTACGCGCCATGAACACCCGCTCGATGCCCATGGTCACCGGGCCGTGCTGGCGGATGATCTCGCTGACGCCGCGAAACACCACCAGCAGGCGGTCATGCAGCTCGCCATCGCCGGTACGGATGCAGCCGGAGGTGACGTACTCGCAGCCGCGTGCGGTCTGGCGGACCACGCCGAAGCCGGTGATGCGCGAGCCGGGGTCGATACCAAGAATCAGGGTCATAGCGCCTACGAATGTGTACGAATTTTTGCCGGCCTTATCGCGGGACAAGCCCGCTCCCACAAGGGCTACACCGCAAATTGGCGCAGCCCTTGTGGGAGCGGGCTTGTCCCGCGACAAGGCCGATTACCGAAACGATCAGCCGAGCATTTCCATGATCTCATCGGAAATCTGCGCATTGGAGTAGACGTTCTGCACGTCGTCCAGGTCCTCGAGCATGTCGATCAGCTTGAGCACCTTCTCCGCGCCCTCCTGGTCCAACTCGGCGCTGGTGGTCGGCTGCATCACGATCTCGGCGTCGGACGCCTTGAAGCCGGCCTCTTCCAGGGCATTGCGCACGGCATAGAAGCTGTTGAACGAGGTAAACACGTCAAAGGAGCCGTCGTCGTTGACCACCACGTCATCGGCATCGGCCTCCATGGCGGCTTCCATCAGCGCATCCTCGTCGACCTTCAGTTCCGTAGCGAAGCTGATCTGGCCCTTGCGCTCGAACAGGTAGGCCACCGAACCGTCGGTACCGAGGTTGCCGCCACACTTGGTGAAGGCATGGCGCACGGCAGCGGCGGTACGGTTGCGGTTGTCGGTCATGGCCTCGACCATGATCGCCACGCCACCCGGGCCGTAGCCCTCGTAGCTGAGCTCCTCGACGTTGTCGCTTTCGTTGGTGCCAGCCCCCCGGGCCACGGCGCGGTCGATGATGTCGCGGCTCATGTTGGCGCCCAGGGCCTTGTCCAGCGCCAGGCGCAGACGCGGGTTGGACGCCGGATCACCACCACCCTGCTTGGCAGCGACGGTCAGTTCGCGAATCCACTTGGTGAAGATCTTGCCTCTCTTGGCATCCTGGCGTTCTTTGCGGTGCTTGATGTTCGCCCACTTGGAATGACCGGCCATAACGACTCCAAATCCTTGAAACAGAAACAGGTTCCGCCCCGAAGGGCGGAACGTGGGAACAGTGCGCCGAAGCGCCTGGGCGCATCCGCCGGGACGCGCCCGGTGCCGATTACTCGACCTTGGTCTGCTCGCGCAGACGGATGTGCAGCTCGCGCAGGGCCTTGGCGTCGACCATGCCTGGGGCCTGGGTCATGACGCACGCGGCGCTCTGGGTTTTCGGGAAGGCGATCACTTCACGGATCGACTGCGCGCCGGTCATCAGCATGACCAGGCGGTCCAGGCCGAAGGCCAGGCCACCGTGCGGCGGTGCGCCGAACTTGAGGGCGTCGAGCAGGAAGCCGAATTTCTCTTCCTGTTCTGCAGCGTCGATGCCCAGCAGGCGGAACACCGCTTGCTGCATCTCCTTGCGGTGGATACGGATCGAACCGCCACCCAGCTCGGTGCCGTTCAGGACCATGTCGTAGGCACGCGACAGGGCGGTGGCCGGGTTGGCCTCCAGCTCTTCGGGGGTGCACTTGGGCGCGGTGAACGGGTGGTGCAGCGCGGTGAAGCTGCCGTCTTCGTTCTCTTCGAACATAGGGAAGTCGACGACCCACATCGGTGCCCACTGGCAGGTCAGCAGCTCGAAGTCGTGGCCCAGACGGATACGCAGCGCGCCCAGAGCTTCGCTGACGACCTTGAACTTGTCGGCGCCGAAGAACACGATGTCGCCATCCACGGCGCCAACGCGGTCGAGGATGTTGTTGAGGTTGGCCTCGGGAATGTTCTTGACGATCGGCGACTGCAGGCCCTCGACACCCTTGGCGCGCTCGTTGACCTTGATGTAGGCCAGGCCCTTGGCACCATAGATGCCGACGAACTTGGTGTACTCGTCGATCTTGCTGCGCGGCATGCTGGCGCCACCAGGCAGGCGCAGGGCGGTCACGCGGCATTTAGGGTCGTTGGCGGGGCCGGCGAAGACCTTGAAGTCGACATCCTTGAGCTGGTCGGCAACGTCGACCAGTTCCAGCGGAATGCGCAGGTCAGGCTTGTCGGAACCGTAGCGGCGCATGGCTTCTTCGAAGGTCATGTGCGGGAACTCGCCGAACTCCAGGTCCAGCACTTCCTTGAACAGCTTGCGGATCATGCTCTCGGTGAGGCCCATGATCTCGCTTTCGTCGAGGAAGCTGGTCTCGATGTCGATCTGGGTGAATTCCGGCTGGCGGTCGGCACGCAGGTCTTCGTCGCGGAAGCACTTGGCGATCTGGTAGTAGCGGTCGAAGCCGGCGACCATCAGCAGTTGCTTGAACAACTGCGGCGACTGCGGCAGGGCGAAGAAGCTGCCAGCGTGGGTGCGGCTCGGCACCAGGTAGTCGCGGGCACCTTCAGGCGTGGCGCGGGTCAGGATCGGGGTTTCGACGTCGAGGAAGCCGTTTTCGTCGAGGAAGCGGCGGATGCTGCTGGTGATGCGCGAACGCAGACGCAGCTTGTCGGCCATTTCCGGGCGGCGCAGGTCGATAAAGCGGTAGCGCAGGCGGGTTTCTTCGCCAACGTCGGAGAATTCGTTCAACGGGAAGGGCGGAGTCTCGGCTTCGTTGAGCACCTTCAGCTCGTAGCCCAGCACCTCGATGCCGCCGGAGGCCATGTTCGGGTTGACCGCGCCTTCAGGGCGCTTGCGCACCTTGCCGGTGACCTGCACGACGTATTCGCTGCGCACGCGGTCGGCATTGGCGAATGTCTCGGCGCGATCCGGGTCGAACACGACCTGGGCCATGCCTTCGCGGTCACGGATGTCGAGGAAGATCACCCCGCCGTGGTCGCGGCGACGATGGACCCAGCCGCAGAGGGTGACTTCCTGGCCGTCCAGGGACTCGTTCAGTTGGCCGCAATAATGGCTGCGCATCATGATGGTGGTTTCGCTTCTCGTGATTCGTGTATTCGGTGGAGGTCTTGGCCGCCCTGGGGCTAATACTGCAAGACCCGGGCGGTGCAATTCAACTCAGTCGGCCTTGTCGCCGCCTGCCAGATTCTTTTTTGCCCCGGTCTTGAAGTCGGTCTCGTACCAGCCATTGCCGCTGAGGCGAAAGCCGGGGACCGACAGCAGTTTCTTCAGCGCCGGCGCCTGGCACGCCGGGCAATCGGTCAAAGCCGCGGCGCTGATCTTCTGCAACACCTCAATCCGGTGTTCGCAGGCGGCACATTGATAGTCGTAAAGGGGCATGGCGTGTCTCGTCAACCACATCGCAAGCTGCCCACGGCAGCAAAGAGCGGGATTATATATGGTTAAGGAGTGCTGTGCAGCCCGCCCGGCAGTCAATGCGCGTCCGGCGCCTCCTGCAGCCAGGCCACGCAGATCACCCGTACCAAGCCGCTGAAATTTCTCACCCCGCCATGGCGCAGGTGCACCTCGCGGTCGATGTACGACAGCAACGCACTCACCGAACAGCGATTGGCCCCGGCAATCCGCTCGAGGATCCGCCAGTACACCGCCTCGAGCCGTAAACACGTGGCGAAGCCATTGAGCCGCACCGAACGGGACACCGGGCCGGCCTGCCCCATGTCGAAATCGCGCTTGAACGGGTCGATACGCGGCTTCGCCACTCCCGCCCCCTGCCTTGCATTGCCATTGATCCCACCTGCCGCACGCTCCATCACATCGCTCCATCGTGACCCGATCACCCCCTCGCCGAAACGAGCGGAATCCATGACCTCAATGAAGCGCCGACATGCAAATGGATATCAGCAGCAAAATATTCCCCATAAACGAACAGGCCCGACACCCAAAAGGGTGCCGGGCCCGGCTCAAAGGCGACGCAGGGTATTCAAGCGGCAATCATTTCCCGTCGAGCAAAACGCGCAGCATCCAGGCGGTTTTCTCGTGCACCTGCATGCGCTGGGTCAGCAGGTCGGCGGTAGGCTCGTCACTGACCTTGTCGACCACCGGGAAAATACTGCGCGCGGTGCGCACCACCGCTTCCTGCCCCTGCACCAACTGCCGGATCATCTCGTCGGCGGGTGGCACGCCCTCTTCCTCCTTGATGGAAGAATGACGGGCGTAGAAGGCATACGAGCCTGGCGCCGGGAAGCCCAGGGCGCGAATGCGCTCGGCGATGGAGTCGACGGCCAGGGCCAATTCGTTGTACTGCTCCTCGAACATCAGGTGCAGGGTACGGAACGACGGACCGGTGACGTTCCAATGGAAGTTGTGGGTTTTCAGATACAGCACGTAGGTGTCCGACAACAGGCGGGACAGCCCGTCGACGATGGACTTGCGATCTTCTTCACTGATACCGATATCGATTGCCATGAAGTTCCCCTTTCCATAAGGCTTGGCGAGCAAGCGGGCACCAGCCACTGTAACAAGAGTTGCGCCGCCGCGCATGCGACACCGGGCTGCAGCGACAGCTCAGTTTGAGAACCCCCCGCCTTTGCTGTTAAATAGGCAGCGTGCCACCCGTGCGGATTGTCAGTGCCGGGTGCATAGGCTGGACCGTCACGTTTTAGCGCCTACACCACACGCGCACCGTGCGACCAGCTCATCCTGTGATCGGCCTTATCAACGTGAGCCAAACCTAATGTTCAAGATCGTCCATCTGGTGACGGGCGTGGCGGCTTTGCTGCTATCACTCATACCCACTCTGAAAACTGACGCTACACCCTTCCTGCAACAACCCGAAGCCGTCTACCTGGCACTGCTCGGGCTGCTCAACCTGGTGCTGGCTCCAGCACTGCCGCAGTACTACAAGGCCATGCGCCAGCAACTGCAACGCGCCAGCAGCATCCTGCTGGTGCTGGCAGTTGTGCTGCAGACCCTCACCCTGCTGGCCCGTCCGGAGCTGGGCAACCTACCGGCGCTGACCTGCGCCGCACTGGCGACCGCCCTGCACCTGCTCGCAGGCTTCGTCCGTGGCACGCGAAAGGCCCGCTCAAGCCTGGGCAGCACCCAGGACGCCGGCCTGCGCGATACCGGCACGGTGAAGTGGTTCAACACCTCCAAGGGATTCGGCTTCATTTCCCGCGATTCCGGTGACGATATCTTCGTGCACTTTCGCGCCATCCGTGGCGAGGGCCATCGCGTCCTGGTCGAAGGCCAGCGCGTGGAGTTCTCGGTGATGCACCGCGACAAAGGCCTGCAGGCCGAGGACGTGGTCGCGGTTTCGCGCCGCTGACCACCCCGCCGCCGCCCTCAATAATGAGGCGGCGGCGCTTCCTCTCCCCCGCCGCCCTGCTGGCCGGCCATCTCTTCGTAACGCTTGATCAGCTCGGCCATCTGCAACTGCAGGCGGTCGATCACTCGGCTCTGCTCGACCACTACGTCATTGAGCGCTTGCAGGCTGTCATCCTGGAAAGCCTGGCGGGTTTCCAGCTCGATCATGCGCATTTCCAGTTCCTGGGACATCCTCAAGCCTCCGTGAAGCTTTCGCCCAGCAGCGCACGCACCTGCTGGCCAATGGTGTCGAGCTGCGCCGGAGTGTAAGCCACGGCCGCCACCTTGCCCCAGACCGGCGCCGGCCAGGCGGCATCGCCATGGCGCCGCACGATCACATGCATGTGCAGTTGGCTGACCACGTTGCCGAGGGTCGCGACGTTCATCTTGTCGGCGGCGAACGCATCCTTCAAAGCCTCGGCCAGGGCGGTGGTTTCTTCCCACAGCTGGCGCTGGTCAGCCTCGTCGAGCTCGAACAGCTCGCTGACATCGGCGCGGCGTGGCACCAGGATGAACCACGGATAGTTGGCATCCTTGCTCAGCAACAACTGGCACAGCGGCAGATTGCCCAGAACCACGGAGTCCTGTTGCAGACGCGAATCGAGGGTGAACACGGCAAACCTCCTTACAAACGAACAGCCCACCTGCACAGGCGGGCACAAGGGCGCAAGGATACTCCGCTTCGCTCCCATCGACACCCGTAGCACGCCAGTGGCGACCCACTTCGGTAACACAGCGCTACTTTTCGCACCAAAAAAGAGCCACTTTGCAAACCACCACCACACATCCGTCACATAAAACAGCCAGGATCAACAGTTGTAGGTAACACCTTGACTTGGAAGGCAGCTTGTCGATCCTGCTGCCACATCTTGTCACTGCGTATACCTGGACTGGCCGCACCCCATATTTCCGGAGGTTTCCGAGGGCCCGCCGCAGGTTTTGTGAAAATTTCATCAAACGTTCGTGATTTTGAGCACGCTTGTTGCATTCGCTTCACGGCACGTCGGCACGCCTCCTGCCAGGCAGGATGGACGCGAAAAATAACAACAGCGGCATCGGATAAACCAGGGAGTTTCACAAGCCGAACTTTGTGTTTATACATTCATGACGGTTTTGAGACAGCGCTGGCGTTGTACGCCTATTAACAAGGCGTGATTTGCGACATGGAAACAGCCAACAGCGACATGGCCGTAAAGTTACCGAAAGGTTGTTTTACCCCATATCGCCAAGAATAGTCCGCGTGATATACATTTTCGCCGACATAACAAGAAAGAGCTGCCCCATATAATTAAAACACTGGGCGCAGCGGTACTCTTCCTAAAAACCAAAGGAGCAAATCACGATGCGCGTGATGAAGTGGAGCATGATCGCCCTGGCCGTAGCGGCAGGGACTTCGCAGATGGCTGTCGCCTCTTCCCAGGACGAAGCCAAGGGTTTCGTCGAAGACAGCAAGTTGAACGTCAAGATGCGTAACCTGTACTTCAGCCGTGACTATCGCAACACCGAGTCGGCGAGCAACAAAGCCCGCGGCCTGCGCCACGACCAGCGTGAATGGGGCCAGGGCTTCATCGGTACCTTCGAGTCGGGCTTCACCCAAGGCACCGTGGGTGTCGGCGTCGACGCCATCGGCCTGCTGGGCCTCAAGCTAGACAGCGGCCGCGGTTACTCGGGCACCGGCCTGTTCCCCACCGGTTCCGACCAGCGCTCCCAGGATGACTACTCCAAGGGTGGCGTCGCGGTCAAATTCCGTATTTCCGACACCGTATTGAAAGTGGGCGACCAGTTCACCGCCCTGCCGGTATTCGCCACCGACGATAGCCGCCTGTTGCCTGAAACCGCACAAGGCGCATTGCTCACCAGCAATGAGATCAAGGGCCTGACCCTGCATGCCGGCCGCTTCACCAGCATGACCGCCCAGTCCGAGACCGACCGCGATAGTATCAGTGACGGCCTCGGTCGCCGCGGCCTGAAGGAAGCGGACGTGTTCGGTGGCTCCTACGCCTTCACCGACAGCCTTTCGACCAGCCTCTACTACTCCAAGGTCGAAGACTACTGGCGCAAGTACTACGCCAACGTCAACTGGGCGCTGCCGATCTCTGACAAGCAGGGCCTGGTGTTCGACTTCAACATCTATGACACCAAGGGCGAAGGCGACAACCTGTACCGCGCCACCGCCGACGGCGACAAGCTCGACAACCGCGCCTACAGCTTCTCCGGCGCCTACAATATCGGCGCCCACACCTTCACCCTGGCCTACCAGAAAGTGACCGGTGACGGCGAATACGCCTACGGCATCGACGGCGGCGGCAGTATCTTCCTGGCCAACTCGGTGGCTCGCTCGGACTTCAACGCCGAAGGCGAAAAATCCTGGCAAGCCCGCTACGACCTGAACTTCGCCGAGTTCGGCGTGCCTGGCCTGACTTTCATGACCCGTTATGTACGCGGTACCGGCGCGCACACCGGTGCCACCAACGACGGCAAGGAATGGGAACGCGACATCGACGTCAAGTACGTGCTCCAGGAAGGCCCGGCCAAGGACCTCAGCTTCCGCGTGCGCCAGGCCACCTATCGCTCCTCCGACGCGGTCTACTCCAACTCGCTGGACGAACTGCGCCTGATCGTCGAGTACCCGCTGAGCATCCTGTAAGCCCCCGCTTGCAGCGCTTCGCGAATAGAAGCCCGGCCAAGCGCCGGGCTTTTTCATGGCTGACAAGCGCACCGCCCTGGGGCATCCTGTACGCTTTCGTTTCGCCCCCGTACAATGCGGGGTCATTCAACATTCAGGCAATCGACACGGCTCACCATGCGCACCAGTCAATATTTGCTCGCCACCCAGAAAGAAACCCCGGCAGATGCAGTGGTCATCAGCCACCAGCTCATGTTGCGCGCCGGCATGATCCGCAAACTGGCTTCCGGCCTGTACACCTGGCTGCCGATGGGCCTGCGAGTGATGCGCAAGGTCGAAGCGGTGGTCCGCGAGGAAATGAACGCCGCCGGTGCCCTCGAAGTGCTGATGCCGAGCATCCAGCCCGCCGAGCTGTGGCAGGAATCCGGGCGCTGGGAGCAATACGGCCCCGAATTGCTGCGCCTGAAAGACCGCCACCAGCGTGATTTCTGCGTCGGCCCGACCCACGAAGAGGTCATCACCGACCTGGCGCGCAACGAGCTGTCCAGCTACAAGCAACTGCCACTGAACATGTACCAGATCCAGACCAAGTTCCGTGACGAGATCCGTCCGCGCTTCGGCCTGATGCGTGGCCGCGAGTTCATCATGAAGGACTCCTATTCCTTCCATGCCGACCAGGCTTCCCTGCAGGAAACCTACGACCGCATGCACCTGGCGTACTCCAACATCTTCACCCGCCTGGGCCTGGACTTCCGCCCTGTGCAGGCCGACACCGGCTCGATCGGTGGCAACTACTCCCACGAGTTCCACGTACTCGCCTCTTCCGGCGAAGACGATGTGATCTTCAGCGATACCTCCGACTACGCCGCCAACATCGAGAAGGCTGAAGCCATTCCGCGCGAAACGGTGCGCCCGGCGCCGACCGAAGAGCTGCGCCTGGTCGACACCCCGAATGCCAAGACCATCGCACAACTGGTCGAGCAGTTCGGCCTGCCGATCGAGAAAACCGTCAAGACCCTGATCGTGCACGGTGCCGAGGAAGGCAAGCTGGTCGCCCTGGTGGTCCGTGGCGATCACGAGCTGAACGAAATCAAGGCTGCCAAGCTTGAACAGGTCGCCGACCCGCTGGTCATGGCGTCGGACGCCGAGCTGCACGCCGCCATCGGCGCTGGCGCTGGCTCGCTCGGCCCGCTGAACCTGCCACTGGAATGCGTGATCGACCGCTCGGTCGCGTTGATGAGCGACTTCGGCATCGGCGCCAACATCGACGACAAGCACTACTTCGGCGTGAACTGGGAGCGCGACCTGCCGGTGCCGCAAGTCGCCGACTTGCGCAACGTCGTCGCCGGCGATCCGAGCCCGGACGGCCAGGGCACCCTGGTGATCAAGCGCGGCATCGAAGTGGGCCACATCTTCCAGCTCGGCACCAAGTACAGCGAAGCGCTCAAATGCCAGGTTCTGGGCGAGAACGGCAAGCCGGTGATGCTGTCCATGGGCTGCTACGGCATCGGTGTGTCCCGCGTGGTCGCCGCCGCCATCGAGCAGAACCACGACGACAAGGGCATCATTTGGAACGACGCCCTGGCACCGTTCCAGATTGCCCTGGTCCCGCTACGCTACGAAACCGAGGTGGTGCGCGAGGCGACCGACAAGCTGTACGCCGAACTGACAGCCGCCGGCTACGAAGTGCTGCTGGACGACCGCGACAAGAAGACCAGCCCCGGCATCAAGTTTGCCGACATGGAGCTGATCGGCATCCCGCACCGTATCGTCGTCAGCGACCGCGGCCTGGCCGAAGGCAACCTGGAGTACAAGCACCGCACCGAGTCCGACGCCCAGGCGCTGCCACTCAATGAAGTGCTGGCCTTCCTGCAGGCTCGTATCCGCCGCTGATAACTGTTGCGCGAGTGATCATGTCCAAGCGAAGTACCTACACCCTGGGGGGCGCCGCACTGTGCGGCGCCCTGTTCCTCGGCGGCTGTGCCAACCAGATGTCCCAGCGCAGCGACCACGAGGAGCGCGTCGAGCGCAAACTGCTCGAGCATAGTCTGCAGATCGATGTCGGCGAGCCCAAGGTCATGGAGCTTCCGCAACGGCGCGTGCGCATTCACGAACAGCAACGGTTCGAGGTCACCGAATTCGAGGTGACCCGCCACTACGACCGCTACACCCCCTACCAGCCCTGGCGGGAGATCTACGAGATCCCGCTGGGCGCGGTGGCAGTGGTGGCCGGCATCGGCGCCAACGTGGTCAATGTGTTCGCCCTGGGCAACCTGCCGGACAGCGTCACCCATGACTGGCTCAGCTACGGCGTGGACGGGATCAACCCGTTCATGAACGTGCCGTCCAACGGCCGCGCCCAGCAGAACCTGGCCGGAATCAACGAAGTCGAGAAAGGCAAGCGCGAGGAGTTCACCAGCCTGCCGTGGAACGAACGCCTGGTCGAGGTCAAGGCCGGCAAGAAAACCCACGAGCTGACCACCGACAAGAACGGTGTGCTGCGCCTGAACCTGTTGGACAGCCCATTCTCCGAGCAGAACCTCAACCACATCGGCACCCTGCACCTGCAAGTGGTCGATGAGGACAAAGGCGTGCGCGGCGATGCCAGCCTGTTGGTCAGCGGCAACCTGCGCAGCAAGCTGCTCGAGGCCCATGAGCTGATCTTCGATGACCTGGAGGACGACGATGTCGGCCAGTGGGTACATCGGGTCAAGCGCCTGTCGGAGCTGGGCCTGGAAGAAGAAGCCAGCGAACTGGAGCAGAGCCTGATCGAACTGACCCGCAACGACCCGGAGCTGCAACAGGAATTCGTGCAGAGCCTGACCAAGGCCACCGGGCGCCTGGTGGCCGACCCGGGCGTGCAGTAAATAGAAGAGGGGCTGCTTGGCAGCCCCTCTTCTATTTATCTTCGAACAACTCCAACTGCTCATGCGCCCCGCGCAGATCGCGCAGCCTTACCCCAACGCCCAGCAACCGCACCGGTTTGCCGCCCCGGGCAAACGCCTGGCTGAGCAACTGCCGATAACTTTCCAGCCCCCTACCCGCCCCCGCCTGCTCCAGGGTGGTCTGGCTGAAATCATGGAACTTGACCTTTACGAAGGGCTTGTCGGGCCGATAGCTGCTGTCCATCCGCGTAATCCGCTCGTTCAGGCTGGCCAGCAGCTCCGGCAGTTTTTCCAGGCAACTGTCCAGGTCAGGCAGGTCATGGTCGTAGGTGTTCTCGACGCTTACTGACTGCCGTCGACTGTCGTTCTGCACCGCCCGCTCATCTATACCCCGCGCCAGCCCCCACAGCCGCTCACCGAAACTGCCAAACTCGCGAACCAGTGCCAGCCGCGACCAGTCGCGCAGCGACAGACAGGTGTCGATCCCCAGCCGCGAGAGCTTGTCCGCCGTCACCTTGCCGACTCCGTGCAAGCGCGCCACCGGCAGATGAGCAACGAACTCTTCCACCTGATCGGGAGTAATGACGAACAGGCCGTTGGGCTTGCGCCAATCACTGGCGATCTTGGCCAGGAACTTGTTCGGCGCCACCCCGGCGGAAACCGTGATATGCAGTTGCTGGGCCACCCGCCGGCGAATGTCCTCGGCAATCCGTGTGGCGCTGCCGGCAAACCACTGGCTGGCACTGACATCCAGATAGGCCTCGTCCAGCGACAATGGCTCGATCAGCTCGGTGTAGTCGCGAAAGATCGCGTGGATTTCCCGCGACGCCTCGCGATAGGCCTCGAAACGCGGCTTGACGATCTCCAGGTCCGGGCACAACTTCAATGCATGCCCCGAGGCCATCGCCGAGCGCACGCCATAGGCACGCGCCTCATAGTTGCAGGTGGCGATCACCCCACGCTGGCCCGGCTGCCCCCCCACCGCCATTGGCCGACCGACCAGGCGCGGGTCATCGCGCATCTCGATGGCGGCGTAGAAGCAGTCACAATCAATGTGGATGATCTTGCGCAGGGACATGGACGACAGCCACTACTGTAAATTCATACAGATACTACCGTAAGGCCGTCAGACGAGACAGCCTGACGGCGACAATCGGGCTGAAAGCCCCGTCGCGACTGACCTGCGCCATGATCAGGGGCGCTAAGGGATTGAACGAAAAAGGATTTTTTTGAATTAGTGCTTGACACCCCCAGGGAAATCCGTAGAATTCGATCCCACAGGCGCGGGATGGAGCAGCCTGGTAGCTCGTCGGGCTCATAACCCGAAGGTCGTCGGT